>CANKGV010000007.1 GCA_947481575.1 Alphaproteobacteria bacterium | reverse complement strand
TGACCGATACGGATGGTTCCGAGTCGATCACGAACGTCACCATTGCCGGCGTCCCCGCCGGTGCAAGCCTCTCGGCTGGTACCGACAACGGTGACGGCACCTGGACGCTGACCCCGGATCAACTCTCGGGCCTCAGCATCACCCCGGCGGCCAACTCGGACGCGGACTTCTCGCTGACGGTCTCGGCCACCAGCACCGAAGGTGCCGGCGGCGCTGCAACGACCATCGCGACCCTGAACGTCGCCGTGTCGGCGGTTGCCGACGCCCCGTCCGTTACGGTGACCAACGCGTCCGGCGCGGAAGACGCGGCGATCCCGCTGAACATCGCGACGGCGCTGACCGATACCGATGGTTCGGAGAGCATCACCAACGTCACCATCGCCGGCGTTCCGAACGGGGCGTCGCTGTCATCTGGCACCAACAACGGCGACGGCACGTGGACGCTGACGCCGGCCCAGTTGAACGGCCTGAGCATTACCCCTGCGGCTAACTCGGACGCGGATTTCAACCTCACGGTCACGGCGACCTCAACCGAGGGCGCTGGCGGATCCGCCGCCAGCACTACGACCCTGTCGGTCACCGTCAACGCGGTTGCCGACGCACCGACCGTTACGGTTGCCAACGTCACGGGCAATGAAGACACGGCGATCCCGCTGAACATCGCTGCGGCGCTGACCGACACCGACGGCTCGGAGAGCATCACCGGCATCACCATCAGCGGCGTACCGAACGGGGCATCGCTGTCGGCCGGTACGAACAACGGCAACGGTACCTGGACGCTGACCCCCGCTCAGTTGAGCGGTCTGAGCATCACGCCGCCCGCCAACTCGGACGCGGACTTCTCGCTCAGCGTCACCGCAACCTCGACCGAGGCGGCGGGTGGTTCCGCCTCCAAGTCGGCCTCATTCACGGTTACGGTGAACGCCGTCGCGGATGCCCCGGTGGTTACGGTCGCCCCGGTGGTTGGCAATGAAGACACGGCGATCGCCCTGAACGTCGGCGTGGCCTTAGCCGACACCGACGGCTCGGAGAGCATCAGCAGCATCACGATTGCGGGCGTGCCCAACGGCGCCTCGCTATCGGCCGGTACCAACAACGGCAACGGTACCTGGACGCTGACCCCCGCTCAGTTGAGCGGTCTGAGCATCACCCCGCCGGCCAACTCGGACGCGGACTTCAATTTGACCGTGCGGGCCACTTCGACCGAGGTTGCCGGCGGTGCTGCGACGACCATCGCGACCTTGGCGGTAACTGTGAACGCGGTCGCGGATACGCCGACCGTCACCGTCACCAACGCGACGGGCAATGAAGACACGGCGATCCCGCTGAACATCGCTGCCGCGGTCACCGACCTTGACGGTTCGGAGAGCATTAGCGGCATCACGATCGCCGGCGTGCCAAATGGCGCCACGCTGTCGGCCGGCACCAACAACGGCAACGGTACGTGGACCCTAACGCCTGCTCAGTTGAGCGGCTTGAGCATCACGCCTGCGACGAATTCCGACGCCGACTTCTCGCTCAGCGTTACGGCGACTTCGACGGAAACGGCAGGCGGTTCGACTACCAAGTCCGCCTCGTTCACCGTCACGGTCAATGCCGTTGCGGACGCACCGGTTGTTACCGTTGCCCCTGCGGTCGGCAACGAAGACACGGCGATCGCGCTGAACATCGGCGCGGCGCTGACCGACACCGACGGCTCGGAGAGCATCAGCAGCATCACCATCAGTGGCGTGCCGAACGGCGCATCGCTGTCGGCCGGCACCAACAACGGCAACGGCACCTGGACGCTAACCCCGGCGCAGTTGAGCGGCCTAGCAATCACTCCGCCGGCCAACTCGGACGTCGACTTCAACCTTACCGTCAAGGCAACCTCGACCGAGGGCGCAGGCGGAGCGGCTACGACGACGGCCACCCTGGCCGTCACCGTAAACCCGGTCGCCGATGGCCCGAACATCACCGTTGCCAATGTCACCGGTAACGAAGACGCGCGCATTCCGCTCAACATTTCGGCGGCGCTCGCCGATACCGATGGCTCGGAGAGCATCACAGGCATCACGATCAGCGGCGTGCCGAACGGCGCAGTACTTTCGGCGGGCACCAATAATGGCAACGGGACCTGGACGTTGACACCGGCGCAGTTGAATGGGCTCGGCATCACGCCGCGGGCCAACTCGGACGCCGACTTCTCGCTGACCGTCAACGCGACCTCGACGGAAGCGGGCGGCGGCTCGACCACCAAGACGGCGTCGTTCAACGTCACGGTGAACGCGGTAGCCGATGCTCCTGTGGTCACTGTCACTCCGTCGGCCGGCAACGAAGATACGGCGATCCCGCTGAACATCGGCGTGGCCTTGTCCGACACCGATGGCTCGGAAAGCATTTCCAAGATCACGATCAGCGGGCTGCCCTCCGGCGCCACGCTCTCGGCGGGTACCAACAGCGGTGGCACCTGGACCCTGACACCCGCCCAGTTGAACGGCCTGACCATCACTCCGGCGGCCAACTCGGATGCGGACTTCACCTTGACGGTAAAGGCCACTGCGACGGAGGCAATCGGCGGCTCAATTTCGACCACGACGACGCTCGCGGTCACCGTGAACGCCGTAGCAGATACGCCGACGGTCACCGTCGCCAACGTCACCGGCAACGAAGACACGCCGATTTCGCTGAACATCGCATCCGCCCTTGCCGACAACGACGGTTCAGAAACACTGAGCATTCAGATCAGCGGTGTGCCGAATGGCGCGACGTTGTCCGCCGGCACTCACAATGCTGATGGCACCTGGACGCTGACCAAGGCGCAGCTCACGGGCCTGCAGCTGACCCCGGCCGCGAACTCGGATGCCGACTTCTCGCTGTCGGTCACCGCGACCGCTACGGAAGCCGCGGGTGGTTCCGCTACGAAGACGTCGTCCTTCACCGTCACGGTAAACGCAGTTGCCGACGCGCCGGTGGTTACCGTCGCACCGGCGACCGGCAACGAAGACACGGCGATCCCGTTGAACATTGCCGCTGCTCTGTCCGACACCGATGGCTCGGAGAGCATCACCGGCATCGTGATCAGTGGGATGCCCACTGGCGCGACCCTGTCGGCCGGCACTAACAACGGTAACGGTACGTGGACTCTCACTCCGGCCCAGTTGAACGGCCTGGCCATCACCCCGGCAGCCAACTCCGACGCGGATTTCAGCCTAACGGTCAAAGCGACTTCGACCGAAGGCACCGGCGGTTCCAGCATCACTACGACTGCGACGCTCAACGTGACGGTCAATGCCGTTGCGGACGCGCCGACCGTCACTGTGACGGCAGCCACCGGCAACGAAGACACCGCGATCTCGCTCAACATCGCGGCGGCCCTCGCGGATACCGATGGCTCTGAGTCGCTCGGCATCCAAATCAGCGGCGTTCCCGCCGGTGCGACGTTGTCGGCCGGCACGGACAACGGCAACGGCACTTGGACCCTGACGTCAGGCCAACTCAACGGCTTGAAGATCACGCCGCCGGCCAATTCGGACGCGGACTTCAACCTGACCGTGAAGGCGACCTCGACCGAGGCGACGGGCGGCAGCACGACGACCACGACCCAGACCCTGGCGGTCACGGTAACTGCCGTCGCCGATACGCCGACCGTGACCGTGCAGAACGCCACCGGCAACGAGGACACGGCGATTTCGCTGAACCTCGCCGCGGCGCTGACCGACACGGACGGGTCCGAGACGCTCAGCATTACGTTGAGTGGCGTGCCGACCGGCGCGACGTTGTCGGCCGGTACCAACAACGGCAACGGCACCTGGACGCTGACCCCGGCGCAGTTGAACGGCCTGGCCCTGACGCCTGCCGCGAATTCCGACGCGGACTTTACGCTGACGATGAAGGCGACCTCGACCGAAGCGGTCGGCGGTGCCACCGCGACGACCACCTCCACGTTCAATGTAACGGTGAACGCGGTCGCCGACGCCCCGACCGTCACCGTGGCGCCCGCGACCGGCAACGAAGACACTGCCATTGCGCTCAACATCACCGCAGCGTTGGCGGATACGGACGGGTCTGAGACGTTGTCGAACGTCACGATCAGCGGCGTGCCGAGTGGCGCGACGTTGTCGGCCGGTACCAACAACGGCAACGGCACGTGGACGCTGACCCCGGCACAGTTGAACGGCCTGTCGATCACGCCGCCGGCCAACTCGGATGCCGATTTCAGCCTGACCGTGAAGGCGACCAGCAGCGAAGGCAGTGGCGGTTCTACGGCCACCACGACGCAGACGTTGTCGGTGACCGTCAATGCGGTCGCTGACGCGCCGACCGTCACCGTCCAGAACATCACCGGCAATGAAGACACCGCCATCTCGCTGAACATCAGCGCGGCGCTGGCCGACACCGATGGCTCGGAAAGCATCACCGGCATCCTGATCAGCGGCGTGCCGAACGGCGCGGCGCTGTCGGCCGGTACCAACAACGGCAACGGCACCTGGACCCTGACCCCGGCCCAGTTGAATGGGCTGAGCATCACGCCGCCGGCCAACTCGGACGCCGACTTCTCGCTGACGGTCAAGGCGACCTCGACCGAATCGGTCGGCGGATCCACCACGACCACTACGTCCAGCTTCAACGTGACGGTGAATGCCGTCGCCGACGCGCCGACGGTTACAGTCACGCCCGCCACCGGCAACGAAGACTCGGCGATCGCTCTGAACATCGGCGCGGCGCTGGCCGACACTGATGGCTCGGAGAGCATCACCGGCATCGTCATCAGCGGCGTGCCGAGTGGCGCGGCGCTGTCGGCGGGCACCAACAACGGCAACGGCACTTGGACGTTGACGCCGGCTCAGTTGAATGGCTTGACGATCACGCCGCCAGCCAACTCGGATGCCGACTTCAGCTTGACGGTAAAGGCGACATCGACCGAAGCGACGGGCGGGTCTGCCTCCACGACGACCGCGACACTGAGCGTCACCGTCAATGCGGTCGCTGACACGCCGACCGTCACCGTGACGGCTGCAACCGGCAACGAAGACTCGGCCATCCCGCTGAACATCGCGGCGGCCCTGACCGACACCGATGGCTCTGAGTCGCTGTCCATCACGATCAGCGGCGTGCCCAACGGCGCCGCTCTGTCGGCCGGTACCAACAATGGTAACGGCACGTGGACACTGACGCCGGCCCAACTGACCGGCCTGGCCATCACGCCGGCGGCCAACTCGGATGCCGACTTCAGCCTAACGGTCAGGGCGACCTCGACCGAAACCACGGGCGGCGCGACGGCGACGACCACCCAGACCTTGTCGGTAACTGTCAGTGCGGTTGCCGATGCTCCGGTGGTCACGGTCCAGGCCGCGACCGGCAACGAAGACACGGCGATCTCCCTGAACGTCGGCGCCGCGCTGAGTGATACCGATGGTTCGGAGAGCATTACCGGCATCACGATCAGCGGTGTGCCGAACGGCGCGACATTGTCGGCAGGTACGAACAACGGCAACGGCACGTGGACCCTGACCCCGGCCCAACTGAACGGCTTGACCATTACGCCGCCGGCCAACTCCGACGCCGACTTCGCGCTGACCGTGAAAGCTACTTCGACCGAAGCGGCGGGCGGCATTGCCACCACGACGGCCACGCTTAACGTGACGGTCACGGCCGTCGCGGACGCTCCGACGGTCACGGTGACCGCGGCGACTGGTGTTGCCGATACGGCAATCCCCCTCGCAATCGCGGCGGCGGTTGCAGACACCGATGGTTCCGAGAGCATCACCGGAATCACCATCAGCGGCGTGCCGAACGGCGCAACGCTCTCGGCCGGTACCAACAATGGCAACGGCACCTGGACGCTGACCCCGGCGCAACTGAACGGCCTGGCCATCACGCCGCCGCTGCATTCGGACGCCGACTTCCAACTGCATGTGACGGCTACGTCGACCGAGCAAGCCGGTGGTTCTGCGACCTCGACGGTCGACCTGAGCGTCACGGTCAACCCGGCCTCGCACGCGCCGATCGTGGTCACCCACGGCTCGACCGGCAACGAAGACGCGGGGATCCCGCTCAGCATCACTGCAGCGCTGCCCGCAGGCGATACCGGCACCGTGCAGGTGACGATCGCAGGCGTGCCGAACGGCGCGACGCTGTCGGCCGGCACCAATAACGGCGACGGCTCGTGGACTCTATCCCCGGCCCAATTGACCGGCCTGACCATCACACCGCCAGCCAACTCGGACGCCGACTTCAGTCTGACGGTTACGGCGACGGAAGTGCAGACGCTGACCCACACGTACGGCACCGCGAGCCCGTTCCCGACTGTGCTTGAGGGCCAAACGATCAACAACCCGAACGGCGTGCCGTCTGCCGCATTGTCGATGCCGGACGCGCCGCACCCGGTGTCGCTGACGTTTGTCAGCGAGGGCGCGGGTTACCAGAACTCAGTCGGCTGGTACTCGATTGGCGCGGACGGCAAGATCAACGCACCGCAGATGGTGTGGCAGAATGCCTCTGCCACTGGGAGTGGCGGTAACCTGACGAGCGGCACCACCGTTTCGCTCGGCGACGTTGCCGGCGCGATGGGCGTGTTTGTCATCGGCAATGGCAACGGCCTAAACAATTTCGCCAACATGGGCCCCGACCAGGGCCACTTTGAGTTCCGCAACGCCGCTGGCCAGCAGGCTTCGGTGGCGGATGCGAACCCGAAGCTGTACTTCGTGCCCAACACCGGCGCGGCCGTTGCAGTGCAAGGCTCCACGTTCCACACCGCAGCGGGCGGCGTCGGCGGCCTCAACATGAACCCGGACGGCATTCAGCACGCGGTGTCCGGCATGGACGGCGGCGCGCTTAAGATCGGGTTCGAGGATCTCACTGGCGGCGGCGACAAGGACTTCGACGACCTGGTCCTGAAGATCAATGTCGCGCCGGTCACGACCGTGATCGGCACGTCTGAACCGCAAACCGTGCCCGTCGTTGTCACGGCGATTGCCGATGCCGCGACTCTGACCACCGCCGCAGCAACCGGCGCCGAGGACTCGGCGATCGCGCTGAGCATCGGTGCGGCGCTCACGGATCTCGATGGGTCCGAGACGCTCGCGGTTACCGTGAGCGGCGTGCCGAACGGCGCGGTCCTATCGGCCGGTACTAACAACGGCAACGGCTCGTGGACGCTAACGGCGGCTCAGCTGAGTGGGCTGACGATCACCCCGCCGGCCAACTCGGATGCGGACTTCACCTTGACGGTGAATGCGGTATCGACCGAGTCCGCCGGCGGCTCGACGGCGACCACTACCAAGACGCTGTCGGTCACGGTGACTGCGGTTGCCGACGCGCCGATCGTCACGGTTCAGGCGGCCACCGGCAACGAAGACACGCCGATCGCGCTCAACATCGGTGCCGCCCTGCGCGATACCGATGGCTCGGAGACGATGTCCAACATCACCATCAGCGGTGTGCCCACGGGCGCCACGCTGTCGGCCGGTACCAACAATGGCGCGGGCGTGTGGACGCTGACCCCCGCACAACTGACTGGCCTGACCATTACTCCGCCGGCCAACTCGGACGCCGACTTCAACCTCACGGTGAAGGCCACGGCGCTTGAAGGCGCCGGTGGTTCAGCGTTGACCACGGCGACGCTAAGCGTGACCGTGAACGCGGTGGCCGACGCTCCGGTGGTGACGGTGCAGAACGTCACCGGCAACGAAGACACGGCGATCCGTATCCCGATCACCGCCGCGCTTGCCGATGTGGACGGTTCGGAATCGATCACCGGCATCACCGTCAGCGGCGTGCCGAACGGCGCCACGCTGTCGGCCGGTACCAACAACGGCAATGGCACGTGGACGTTGACCCCGGCACAGTTGTCGGAACTCCGGATCACGCCGCCGGCCAACTCGGACGCCGACTTCTCGTTGACCGTGCGGGCGACTTCGACCGAGGCCGCCGGCGGCACCGCGACCACGACCGCGACGTTCAACGTCACCGTCACGGCGGTCGCTGACGCACCCGCCGTTACGGTGCAGAACGTCACCGGCGCCGAAGACACCGTGATCGCCCTGAACCTGACGGCGGCCTTGGCCGACACCGATGGTTCGGAGTCGATCACCAGCATCACGCTGAGTGGCCTGCCCACCGGTGCCACGTTGTCTGCCGGTACCAATAACGGCGGCGGTACGTGGACCCTGACTCCGGCGCAGTTGAGCGGTCTGACGCTCACGCCTGCCGCCAATTCGGACGCCGACTTCACGGTTACGATGCGCGCGACCGCTACCGAGAGCGTCGGCGGCAACACGGCCACCACTACGTCCACGTTTGGCGTGACCGTGAGCTCCGTGGCCGACGCGCCGACCGTGACGGTCCAAGCCGCGACCGGCAATGAGGACTCGGCCATCCCGCTCAACATTACGGCGGCGCTGGCGGATACCGACGGCTCGGAGAGCATCAGCAGCATCACCATCACGGGGCTGCCTGCCGGTGCGACCTTGTCGGCGGGCACCAACAACAACGGCACGTGGACCCTCACGCCGGCCCAACTCACCGGGCTGACGGTGACGGCCCCGGCCAATTCCGACGCGGACTTTGCGTTGCAGGTGAAGGCGACCTCCACCGAAGCGGGCGGCGGTACGGCCAACACGACAGCTACCCTGAACGTGTACGTAACGCAGGTTGCGGATGCGCCGACGGTTACGGTGGCCAATGCAACCGGCAATGTTAACGCCGCAATTGCGCTTAACGTCACGGCGGCGCTGGTCGATACCGATGGCTCGGAATCGCTGGCGGTCATTATCGCGGGCATGCCTTCCGGCGCGCTGCTGTCGGCCGGCACGAACAACGGCAACGGCACCTGGACGCTGACGCCGGCCCAACTGAGCGGCCTTACCATTACTCCGCCGCTGAACTCGGACGCCGACTTCACTCTGACGGTGACGGGGACATCGACCGAAGGTGCCGGCGGTTCGGCCACGACGGTGCGGAGTCTCAGCGTGGTGGTGAACCCGCTGGGTCCGACCGCGGGCAACGACGTGCTAACCGGCGCATCGGGCAATGACGTTATCGACGGCCTGGCGGGCAACGACACCCTCTACGGCGGCGCGGGCAACGACACGCTTACCGGCGGCACGGGCGCCGATCTGCTCTCGGGCGGCGACGGCGACGACACCCTGAAACAGGGCACCGCCGACGGTAGCTGGACCTCGAGTTACCAGGCGCTCAACACCGAGACCGGCGAGACCGTATCGCTCACCGGTATCAACCAGTCGCAAGACGTCTTCGACGGCGGCGCCGGCACCGACACGGTCATTCTAACTACCGGTAACGACGCCCTGTTCCTGGACGACCGCTACAGCGTGTTCCCCACGGGAATGACCGCGGGCGCGCGCATCGTCGGCGTGGAGACGGTCGATGCCGGCGACGGCAACGACCTCGTGGACCTGACCAGCACCACCTACACCTACGGCAACGTCACGCTGTTGGGTGGGGCGGGTAACGACATTCTGTGGTCGAGCGCCGGCGACGACGTGATCGACGGCGGCTCCGGCGACGACCGTATCTTTGGCGGGGCCGGCAACGACCGTCTGATCGGCGGCACCGGGACCAACGTCATCGACGGCGGGACCGGGTCCAACACGGTGGACTACTCGGCCATGACCCGCGCGGTCGATGTCGATTTGGCCTCTGGCGACGCACAGACCCGCTACAGCGGCACCAACGACTTCGTCGACACGCTGACCAATGTTCAGAATGCGATTGGTTCTTCGCAATCCGATCAACTTGATGGCAGCGCTGGCGACAACACGATCTGGGGCGGCGCTGGCGAAGACGACATCTCCGGCAAGGGCGGTAACGACACGTTGTACGGCGGTCTCGGTAACGACGAACTCGACGGGGACGACGGCGACGACGTCCTGTGGGGCGAGAGCGGCGACGACGACCTGTCGGGCGATGGCGGCAACGACACAGTCTATGGTGGCACCGGCAACGATCAGATCGCCGGCGACGCGGGCGACGATATCCTGTGGGGCGAAGACGGCGACGACGCGATCAGTGGCGGCACCGGCAACGACACGCTCTACGGTGGTCTCGGCAACGATCAGATGTCCGGCGGCGACGGCAACGACATCCTATGGGGTGGAGATGGCTCCGATAGTCTGTCGGGCGGCGGCGGCGACGACATCTTCCGCGGCGGCGCAGGCAACGACGACATCAATGGTGAATCGGGTACCGATACAGTCGACTTCTCGGATACGACGAACAACATGACCATCAACTTGGCCTCGGGCTACGCTTCGAGCGCGTCCACTGGCTACGACTCACTCGACAGCATCGAGAACGCCACGGGCGGCGCGGGCAATGACACCATCACCGGCCGCAGCAGTTCAGCCAGCGTACTGGCGGGCGGCGCCGGTAGCGATACGATCAGCGGTGGGTCGAGTGCCGATACCATCACCGGCGGCTCCGGCGCCGACCTGTTGTATGGCGGCGGCGGGGCGGACAAGTTCCAGTACGACGCGCGTACCGAAGGTGGCGATCACATCACCGACTTCTCGGCCGGTAGCGACAAGTTGGTGTTCAACAAGGCCGCGTTCTCGGTGCACTTCAACCAGACGACCGGTGCGGTCGACGCCAGCGACTTCACGTCGACGACCAACTTCAATGAAGCGGCGTCGAGCGGCGACAGCCACGCGTTCGTTTACGACCGGACTTCGGGCGAGCTGTTCTACCACCAGAGCGGTGGCGGCGAGGGCTACACCCTCATGGCGACGTTGGACAACAACGCCAACATCTCCGCCAGCGACTTGAAGATGCAGTAGCCTGGAAGACACAGGGGACAAAAGAAGGGGAGGCCGATCGGCCTCCCCTTTTTCATTGCGCGGTTGCCATTCGGGTTATGCCGGCCGGTGCAGCCACCAGCCCTCTTCGCTCACCGAATAGAGCGGCAGGTAGTGCTTGATCGTGGTCGAATCGACGACCGGCTTGATCTGGTTGTCCATCACGAGGATCTTCCCGCTGATGTAAACGGCGGCGATCGCGTGGGCGACTTTCAGATTCAGGTCGGTCAGAGCAACGATGCGCATGTTTGCGCTCGGTACGCCCAGCGCACGCAGCGTCAGGAACTTGGCGATCGCGTAGTCCTCGCAGTCGCCGAACTTCTCGAAGAACTGCCCCGGCGAAGACCAATAGTCGTTGACTCCCCAATTGATCATGTCGACCACGTAGGGCGCTTGGTTCATGAAATCGTTCACGCCCTGAATCTGCGCCCCGACGTCCTTCGCCTTCGAATCGGTGATCAGTTTGGCCCACGTCGCGTAGTGGCACTTGTTGGTCGCAGACGGCGTGCACCCTTGCTGCGCCTTGCCCGCCTCCTCGAAGAAGCGCTGCAGTGCGCCCGCCCACTGGGGGAAGGGTTGCAGGCCTTTGTTCGGGACCTCGACCGAGCCGAAGATGCCGGGGGCCGCTTGCTGGGCCTCCGCAGGCTGCGCGATCAGCGGTTCACCGAGGATGGTGGCAGCCGCGGCGCTACCGGCGCCCGCCAACCACCGCAAGCTCGAACGCCGGGAAAAGGACGAGGTACTCATGTCGTTCGGCGCAACCTAGCACGACGGTGGCCGTGTTCGGACACGCGTCGCGCACACGTCTGCTTGGCAGTGCGCCGCCCGGCTTGGCACCCCGTGCCGTGCCCGTCTGCTTGGCTTAGCCATTGATTTCCCTTAGTGTTCCGGAAACCAACCGGGGATGCGATGACCACAGAGACTCGCGCAAAGGGCGACGGCGTGATGCCCGAGGCCGGTGCCGACGCCGCCGTGCAGCGCAAGGTCAACAAGACCGTGCTGCTCGCCGCCCTGGTGTTGATCGTGGCTGCCGTCGCCGGCGTGGCGCTGGTGTTCTGGTTTGTCGCCACCGAGCGCCAGCGCGATATCCAAGGCTGGCAGATCCGCCTCGGAATCGTCGCGGATTCCCGCAATGCGTCGGTCGAAGAGTGGGTCGAAACCCAATACAGCACGCTGCGCGAATTGGCCGAAAACGCGTCGCTACAGATCTACCTCACCGTCCTGATGCAAACCGGCGGCGCGCGGGGCGGCGGGGCGGCGGCTGATGATGGCGGCCAGGCCGACTATCTGCGGAACCTGTTGGTCGCCACCGCAGACCGCACCGGTTTCAAGTCCAACTCCAGTACCGGCGCAACGGTGGCTGCGAATGTCGCGCCCGCACCGGTGGCGGGTCTTGCCCTCACCGATGCCGACGGCAACGTTCTGGTCGCAACACCGACGATGCCGCCGATCGCCGGTGCGCTCAAAGACGCGATCCGGCGTATCCCGAATGGCGATCAAGGCATCGTCGACATGTACGTTGGCGTCAATGGTGACCCGACGATGGCGTTCGTCATGCCGCTGTTCTCGGTCCAGGGCGAACGGGGCGCCGGCGCCGCGATCGGGATGGTGATC
This sequence comes from Alphaproteobacteria bacterium, assembly GCA_947481575.1. Lineage (GTDB taxonomy): Bacteria > Pseudomonadota > Alphaproteobacteria > UBA2966 > CAIVPW01 > CANKGV01. The sequence goes on along the minus strand of CANKGV010000007.1, from coordinate 95,588 downwards.
GGCGTGCGCGTGATTGGCGCCGACCTATTCCACCGCCTCGAGCAACCCGGCGAGATCGAAAAGACCGCCGAGACCTATCTGGCGCGCATCGTCGGACCGAACGTCGAGTATCTATCGCCGCTCGCCGACCAAACCGCCCCGCTCAAGAAGAAGCTGGCGCAAAACACTGCGGACAACGTTGACACCTACCTGATCAAGAACGGCGGCGGCTTTGCCGCCAACCGGCTCGACTACACGGGGGCGCCGGTGCTGGCGACCGGCCGTCCGCTTACGGTACCGGGCGTAACGTGGACCCTGGTGCGCAAGGTGACCTCGGCCGAAGCGCTGGCGGAAAGCTCGCGGCGCCAGACCACGCTGCTCACGACGTTCCTGCTTGTGATCGTCGGCGTAGGCGTGACTATCGTGGCCGTGTGGCGTCACGGCACATCGGTGCGCGCCGCCGAATCGGCCGAGCGCTATCGGATCGCCGCTGAACGCTTCAGCAACATCATGAAGTTCCTGCGCGTCGTCACCGATGGCCAACCGACCCAGGTCGTCGCTGTCACCGAGGAGGGCAAGTTCACCTTCGCCAACCTCACCGCGGCGCAGGGGGCCGGGATCGAGAAAGAGGAGATGATGGGCAAGACCATGGCCAATGTGTGGGGTCCGGTCCGCTCTAAGTACTACCAGGAGGTCAACCGCGAGATCATCGACAACCGCGAAGCGATCCTGGCGGAGAAGCGCAAGATCTCGCACATCAAGACCTTCGAGGACGAAGGTGGGCGCCACGTCATTCGTTCGTTCCACATCCCCTTGCGGCCCGACCGGGACCATCCGCCCGGCTGCTTGATGATCCTGGACGACATCACCGAGTTCGTTGAGCAGCGTGAGCGTCGCGACCGTGTGATGGACCAGCTCGTCACGACCCTGCTGGAAGTGGTTGGGCGTCCCGACCCCTTCACGGCCGAACAGCCCGATCGTGCCGCCAAGGTCGCCGAAGCCATCGCTAACGAGATGGGGATGGACGACGACGTGATCCGCACGGTGCGCGCCGCGGCAAAGCTCATGAATCTGGGGCGCGTGGGCGTGCCGCGCGAAATCCTAGTGAAGCGTGGGCCGCTCAATGCCCCCGAATTGGAGCTGTTCCGGATTGCAATCCGCAACAGTGCCAAGATGGTGGAAGGTGTCGAATTTGATGGCCCGGTGGTCGATACCCTGCGCCAGATTCACGAGCGGGCCGACGGCAAGGGCCCCCTCAAGATGCCGGGCGTCACGGTGCTGCAGACTGCCCAAATCGTTGCGGTCGCTGATGCCTTCGCCGCCATGATCAGTCCGCGTGCGCACCGCCGTCCGCTGTCGCTGGACCTGGCGGAGGCAGAGATTTCTGCGCAGGCAGGGGCGCGGTTCGACCGCAAGGCAGTGGCGGCCTTGCTCCATACGCTGGAGAATCGTGAAGGCCGCGCTGCGTGGAAGCAGTTCGCCGCGCCGCCGGCGGCGGAGTAGGGGCGAACCGGCCTGCGCTACAGTTCGCGGACGATCCGGAAGCCCAGATCGTAGCTGTACTCCGCGAACTTATCGCGGGATGCCGAACGCGAGTTCTGTGCGTGGAAGTACCATGAACCACCGCGCACGACGTGCTGAGGACAGTTGTTCGTAATGCGAGCGGTCCCGTCGGCAGGTGCGCCGGTGTAGTTCTCGACCCAGCAATCCGCCACCCACTCCCATTGGTTGCCGTTCATGTCGAACAGGCCGTAGGCGTTGGGTGGGTATTTCCCCACCGGGAACGCCGCGTGAATCCATGTCGATGGATTGCAGTACAGGCAGTTGGCGTGGTCTTCGCCCACGGCGTTACCCCACCAATAGTCGGTGGTGGTGCCGCCGCGCGCGGCGAATTCCCATTCGGCCTCGGTCGGCAACCGGTACTTCACTCCCGTGATCTTGGTGAGCCACGCCGCATATTGATTCGCGTCGTTCCACGACACGTTCAAGATTGGCTGCTTGCCCTTGCCCCACTTGTGATCGTCGGGATCGGTAGTGCACGCCTTCGCGTCTAGGCATGCCTGCCAGTCGCCCCAAGTAACCTCGTAGCGGCCGAACGCGACCGACAGCACCGACACAATGTGGACCGGCTTTTCTTCCTTATTGCGGTCCGATCCCATGGCAAATGTGCCACCGGGGATTACGACCATCTCGGGGCAGTGTTCGCAGTCGCGAAACACTTCTCCCAGCTTTGGCGCCCGCACCGGTCCGGCAGCGGCAAGAATGCAGGCGGCAACCGCCAGCGCTGCGGTTAGGCCGATGCGTGCCAGTCGCGAACCCATCGGGTCACCGTCTCGCGGATTAGGGCAGGGCGAACGGATTGGCCGGCGCCGCGCCTTGGGTGGGCGGCAATGCAAACGGATTGGCCGGCGGCGCGAACGGATTGGCCGGCGCTCCTTGCGCAGGCGGCGCGAACGGATTGGCCGGTGCGCCAGGGGCAGGGGCCGGGGCCGCCGCAGCGGTGCGACCGGCGGCAGCGGCCGGTTCCAGTGAAGGAATCGCGCATCGGCCTTCGTAGGCGGAGAGCTGGGCTACGGCATCGCGCTGGCGCGCCGCTTCGACCAGCAGGTCGCGGCCCATCGCCAAGCCCAGTCTGAAGATCGCCAGCTTTTCGTCGTAGATCGACGTGACCAGATTGATCTCGCTGTTGAACAGTTCGCCTTCGGCATCCAGCACGTTCAAGACTGTGTCCTGCCCGGCATCGCGCAAGCGGCCGCGCGCATCGTGCACCTCGGCGGCGATCGAAACCGCGTTGTCGAGTAACAGCCGCCGGTCGCAAGCGGTGCTAACTCCCTGCCAAGCAAGGCGAATTTCCTGCTCCACCTGGCGTGCAACAAGATGCTCGTCGTTCATTGCGGCGGAATAGGACAGGGCTGCTTGCGATACCCCTGCCTTCGTCGAAAAGCCGGAGAACAAGTCCCAGGTCACCTGGACGCCGAGTTGGGCATCCCGGCGAATCCCCATGGTTCCTTCGCGGTCCTTCTCCCAATTCATCGTGCCGACCATGTCGACCTTGGGCAGAAAGTCGCCGCGCGCCGTTTGCTGCTGCGTGCGGGCGATATCCACCTTGTGCGCAGCCGAGGTAATCCCTGGGTTGCGCTGCAACGCCTCCTGCAGCGCGACGTCGACACTGTCCGGCACCAAGTAGGCGGGCAGCGACAGGTCTTCCATCTTCGCAGGATCGGGCGGGTGGCCGAACACCAGCGTGTAACGCGTGATCGAATCGCGCAGCGAGCCTTCCAGCACTACGCGGCGTTCCTTGGCAAGTTGCAGGCGCGTCTTGGCCAACAACACGTCTACCGCCGTACCGCCGCCGCGCTGCACGCGCTCGTCTTCCAGGTTTAGGCGATCCTGGATGATCTTCTCGTTCTTGCGGGCCAAGTCCACTAGGCGGCTCTGGCGCACCACCTCGACGTATTGGTTGATGCCCTGGAACAGCAACTGTTGACGCGTGTTGCGCACGTCCGACTCGGCAGAAAGCTGGGTCAGAGTCGCGGTTTCGATCTGCGATGCCGTGCGGCCGCCGTTGTACAGGTTCTGTGTGACGCGCAGCGACGCCTGGTCGTAGGGGCGGCTCCAAATGTTGTCCGCCGCGCGTTGGCTCGGGCCATCGATGCGCTTGTACCCGGTGTCGGTCGTCAGCAGCACGTCCGGATACTGCGCTGCCGCCGCACCGCCGATGGCCGCTTTGGCAGCCGCAGCGTTGTCACGCGCCGATTGCAGTTGGGGATGGCCGTCAACGAGTTCCTGCAGTTCGGCGGCCAGCGCCTGGGCTTCGGAATACCGGGGGGCAGCCGCGGCCGCGGCAAACCCGACGCAAGCCAACGTTGCCGCCCATCGAACCAGATGCATCTGTACGAATCCTGCCGGTGCCGAGGCGATAGCCGGTTGAATCCTACCGATTCCAAGGGGTTGCCACAACAGCCGATCCTGCCGGAACAGGCTGGAACTGCCCCTTTTGCGGGCGGCATGGTAGGGTTCTCTCCCTATTTGGTACGCCATAATCATGACCGCAGACGCATCCGCACCGCGCCGTCCCCTTTCACCGCTCGCATGGATCGCCAACAAATGGCGCCGCCGCGGGGCTAAACGCAAAAAGCTCACTTGGCGCCAGCGGCTGGTGGCGTGGTTCACTGGCGCCCGGTTCATGGCCCTAGTGCTGTTGGTCGGCCTGTGGGTCCTGCATCTCCAGGACATTGGGCCGGTCCAAAGCCTCCAGCTCGCCACGTTTGACTTCTACCAAAAGCTGAAGCCACGTACGGTCGTACCGCTGCCGCCGGTGCCGGGCGTCGTGATCGTCGACATCGATGAGCTGAGCCTCGCCAAGTTGGGCCAGTGGCCTTGGCCGCGAATCTACCTGTCCGACCTCGTCAACAACCTCTTGGCATTCGGAGCCGGACCGATCGGGTTCGACGTGTTCTTCACCGAGGAAGACCGGCTTTCGCCCGCCAAGTTCGCTGTGCTTACCGACGGGTTGCCGCCTGAGATGGTGGCGCAGCTTAAGACCATGCGGAGCAACGACGACATCTTCGCTGACAAGTTGCGGCAAGGACTGGTCGTCCTCGGCCAGACCGGCTTCGACGACAAGTCCCTCGATCGTTCCAAGGAAGTGCCTACCGGAACCCCGCCGGCATTGATTGGTCCAAAGCTCGATCCGGCCAAGTGCCCGCCGATCTATCTGAAGGACGGCGCCTGCGACGGCATTGCGTTCGCGCTCGGCAAGGTTCCATCCTTCAACGGTATTGCGGGCAACGTCCCGGTTCTGGACAAGGCAGCCCCCGGCCATGGCGTCGTGACCGTTGAGCCGGAGCGCGATGGCATCGTGCGGCGGGTTCCGGCAGCGATTCAGGTCAACGGCAAGATCTACTCCAGTCTTGCTCTGGATATGCTTCGCCTAGCGGCCGGCCGTCCTACATCATCCGGTACGATCAGACCGGCCTTACGCAGGTTGTGCTGAGTTCGAACTTCAGCGTGCCGACCGATCCCGACGGAAGGATCTATGTCAACTTCCGGGAGCACGATCCGTCGCTGTTCGTTTCGGCGTATGACGTGCTCGCTGGTACCGTCGACCCCGCAAAGATTGCTGGCAAGTTCGTGCTGGTCGGCACGTCGGCCCAGGGCCTGCAGGATATTCGAGCAACGCCCCTGAACGCGACCATCCCCGGGGTTGAGGTGCACGCCAATATCCTCGAAACGATCCTCACCAAGACCTACCTGAACCGGACGAGCCTGTCGGAGAACTTTGAGCAACAGGCGGCGCTCGGCGCCGGACTCGCGATGATCCTGTTGGTGCCACTGTTGGGCGCGATGCCGACGTTGGTCTTGTTCCTGCTGCTGCTTGCCGCCCTGTGCGGATACGGCTGGTACGAGTACACGGAGCACCTGACGCTGATCGACGTTAGCTACCCGGCAATCTCCACCTTCGCGCTGTACCTGCTGCTGACGTTCGTCGGCTACAGCAAGACGGCAAACGAGCGGAAGCAAGTGCGCGGCGCGTTCGCCCAGTACCTTTCACCGGCGCTGGTCGAGCAGCTTGCCGAGAACCCTGACCAGCTCAAGCTGGGCGGCGAGATGAAGGACATGACGTTGCTGTTCTGCGACGTGCGTGGCTTCACCACGATTTCGGAGCAGTTCAAGACCGACCCACAGGGCCTGACCAAACTGATCAACAAGTTCCTGACGCCGATGACCGACATCATCCTCGCCCGCAAAGGAACGATCGATAAGTACATGGGCGACTGCATCATGGCGTTTTGGAACGCGCCGCTCGACGACGCGGACCATGCGCGCCACGCATGCATTTCGGCGCTCGCCATGATGGACCGACTCGCGCCGCTCAATGAGGAGATCAAGGCCGAAGCCGAGCGCGACAACCGGAAGTACTTCCCGATCAACATCGGCATTGGGCTGAACTCTGGCGAGGTTGTTGTGGGCAACATGGGGTCGAACCAGCGGTTCGACTATTCCGTGTTGGGCGACGCGGTGAACCTTGCCTCGCGCCTGGAAGGCCAGTCGAAGGCCTATCACGTCTTCATCGTGATCGGCGACCACACCCAGCAGCGGGCGCCGGACTTTGCTTCGCTGGAGCTCGACCTGATCGCCGTGAAGGGTAAGAAAGAGGCTGTTCGCATCTTCACGCTGCTCGGTAATCCGGAGATGGCCGCAACGTCCGCGTTTCAAACGCTCAAGGCCGAACACGACAAGATGCTGATCGCGTACCGGGCCCAAGCGTGGGATCAGTGCGATGGGCTGCTCAAGTCCTGCATCGCCCTGGACAAGTGCGGGATGACGGGATTCTACGAGATGATGACCGAACGCGTGAACGAGTTCCGCGCCGAGTCGCCGGGCGCCGAATGGGACGGCGTCTACCGCGCTACGAGCAAATAGCGGCGCAGTCAGTCTGCTTCGCTGTAGTACCAAAGAAGACGGGGGCCGCTGGCCCCCGTTTCGATTCTCGTCGCCACACACCTGCGCGGCGATTAGCGTTCGTGGAACGCCTCGTAGCGGATCTTCAGGACCGGGCGGATCAAGTACTCGAGCACGGACTTGGTGCCCGTCTTGATGTCTACGGATGCCTGCATGCCCGCACTGATCGGTAACGGCGACTGTTCCGAGCCCAGGAAGTTCTTGGCCGTCACGACGACGACCAGAAAATATGGGACGCCCTTTTCATCCAAGTCGGCGTCCGCAGCAACGCGCGTTACTCTACCTTCCAGGCCGCCGTACCGGGTGAAGTCGTAGGACGTCACCTTTACCGTCGCCTCCTGGCCTTCCTTCACATAGCCGCGGTCGACGGGGCTCAAGTGCGCCTCGATCACCAAGTTCTCCGCCACCGGCACGACCTCCATGATCTTGTCGCCGGGCTTAATGACGTCGCCGATGGAGCGGATCTTGATGTTCTTGATGATGCCGGTAATCGGGCTCGCGACGGTGGTGCGGTCCTGCTGGCGCGTCGCCAAGGTCAACTGTTGCTGCGTGCGAGCGATATCCACTTCGGCCTGGCCGAGGTCGGTCTGCACAGTGCGGCGGAACTGCAACCTGGTTTCTTCGATCTTCTGCTGCGACTCGTCGTACGCCGACTGCGCACGCGGAATCGAGACTTGGATCGTGTTCACCTGGCCCTGCAGCTGCTGCACCGAGCGCTGGGTCTCCAGGTACTCGACGCGGGTGACCAGGGCGTTCTTCACCAAGTCTTCCTGCATCTTGAACTTCTGCGTCGCGAGGTCGAGTTCCGCGAGCAGCGACTTCAACTGCGACTGGTACTCGCTTACCTCCAACTTGCGCTGATCGGACTGGTGCTGAAGCACGGCGACGGTCGTGTCCAGTTCGGCACGGCGCGACTCGTACGACTGCATTTCGGCCAACGCGATGTTGGGTTGGCGCAGCACGATGTCCTGCGGCCAGATCGGCTGCTCGCCGCGGCTCTCTGCTTGAAGCCGCGTGCGGGTCAAAACCAGACCGTCGAGACGCGCGCGCAATTCCTCCGGATTGTTTGCATTCGGCGCGAGTTCGACCTGGACGAGCGACTGGCCCGCTTCGACCAAGTCGCCGTCCTTGACGTAGATCGCGGTCACGACGCCGCCTTCAAGGTGCTGCACCGAGCGGACTTGGCCCGCCGGCACCACCGAGCCGATCGCCACCGCGACTTCCGGCAAGATCGTGAAGTAGGTCCACACGGTGCCTGCCGCGAGCATGATCATCACCGCCCAAGCCAGCGGACGTCCCGCCTTGATCGGCGTGGTGCGGATCAGTTCTTCCAGTTCGCTCGGCGCGGATGTGGTGGTCAGGCTCACAGGACGTACCCGAAGCTACAATGCGTGTTACGCCAACCGGCGCTGCGCCGGTGCCGCCACTGCCGCGCGCGACAACATCGTCTGCGGCAATACGTCGTCCGGGCGGCCGCTACGCACAACGCGGCCCTTCTGCATAACCAATACCTGATCGCACGACGAAAGTAGACTGGGACTGTGCGAGATCACAATTACAGTGTGGTCTTTGGCTAGGTTTTTCAAGGTGGTAACCAGTTCCATCTCGCCGTCGCGGTCGAGGTTGCTGGACGGTTCGTCGAGCAACAAGATCGACGGGTCGCCCAGTAACGCCCGTGTGATGGCGAGGCGTTGGCGCAGGCCGCCGGAAAGCGTACGGCCCGATTCGCCAATATCGGTGGCATAGCCGTTCGGGAAATCGATAACGAACGGATGGAGGCCCGAGAGTTTGGCGGCCGCCACGATCTGCTCGTCGGTCGCGTCGGCGTGCCCCTTCACAATGTTCTCGCGGATGTTGGTGGAGAACAGGAAGCTCTCTTGCGGCACGTAACCCATCCAGTCCGCCATTTCGCGGCGGGTGAACTGGTTGATGTCGGCGCCATCCAGCAGCACGCGGCCGGCGGTGGGTTTGTAGAGGCCCTGAATCACCTTCACCAGCGTGGTCTTGCCGCAGCCGTTCGGCCCGACGACGGCGATCAGTTTGCCGGGCTCGATATGCAGGCGCACGCCGTCCAGCACCTTCGGCGAGGTCATCGTGTACTGGAACGACACCTGCTCCAGCACGATCTCGCCGCGCGGCCGGTCTAAGCGCACCGCAATTTCCTGGCGATCTTCCGGCAGCGCAAACACCGATCCCAGCCGGTCCACCGCCTGACGGAACGACGAGTAGCTGCGCCACGAGCCCACCAGCTGGTTGAACGGACCGAGGATCTTGCCGGTCAGCATGTTGGCCGAGATCAGCGCGCCGATCGTTAGATTCAGATCAATGATCGCCAGTGCGCCCACGGTGGTCATGGCGATAGTGGCAAACGTCGCCAACTCGGCGCCGAAGTTTTGGTACACGTCGGCCTTACCGCCGCGCGTTACCGATTTGCGGATGGTGTCGGCCTGGCGTGCTTCCCACGCGGGGCGCAGGTCTTCGTCCAGGGCGAGAGCTTTCACCGTGCCGCGGCCGGAAATCATTTCCGACAGCATCAGGTCACGGCCGTAACCCGATTCCTTTTCCGCTTTGGAGGACGACGACAAGTCGCTGCCGGAGCGCCACGCGAGGAATACAAAGGTCGGCAAAATCACCGCTTGTACCCATGCCACCGGCGCTGCCACCAGGATCACCACGCCCAGGAACAGCAGCGCGAACGGCAGGTCTACCAGCAGCAGTGCTGATGGTCCGGACAACGTGTTGCGGATCGTGTCGACATCGCGGAACAGCGCCTGCCAGAACGCGGCCTGGCGTGTTTCGAGTTCGTTCAGCGGCAGCGCCATGACCTTGTCATACAGGCGCTTGCCAATCGCCACGTCGATGCGCAGGGCCGCGCGCTGCATCATCTTGCTGCGGGTCTGGCGCAGGAAGAAATCGAACGCCAGCACGATAATCATGCCGAGCGTAAGTCCGGTGAGCGTGCTGAATCAGGCGGTCGAAATGACGCGGTCGTACACCTGCGACGTGAAGACCGGCACAGCCAACGCCAGCAGGTTCACGAACAGCGACGAAACGATGACTTCGCGGTACACAGGCATCAGCGGCCCGAGTACCGATCTCATCCATTCCCGCGACGGGGTTTCAGCCATACAGCCTACTCACGAAACGCAGGGACCCGCCCGGGCTCCTGGCCCGGCGGTCCGGACTTCACTAGGTGGCGAAATTGGTTAACGAGAAGTAAATACGCCCCATCAGACCTCGCCATAGAACTTCGAGTATTGCTTCCGGTGGACGGCCCAACACTGCTCTGCCGCCAGCAACGACGATCGGTCGCTCGATCAGAATAGGATTCGCAGGCATGGCCGCGATCAACGCCGCACGCGACAGCGACGGATCGTCCAGGCCCAGGTCCTTATACGCCGGCTCGTGTGTTCGCATCAAATCCCGCGGCGATTTCTGCAGCGTATCCAATAGCTTCGCCAAGGTCTTCGCATCCGGCGGCGCACGCAAATACTCCACCACGACAGGCTCGATTCCGCGCTCGTGCAATACCGCTAGTGTTGCGCGCGATTTACCGCACCGCGGATTGTGGTAGATGGGGACCCGGGAACGGGCCGTGAGCTGAGTGGGTCTTGGCACACGGCGAATCTGGTGCCGTCCGCAGGAATCGCAACCGCCAACCCGCAATGATCGTTCCGAATCCTCGAGAGCTAGGCGCCGTCAATTGGCTTGGCGTGCGCACGCTGTACTCGAAAGAGGTGCGGCGGTTCATGAAGGTGCCGGCGCAGACGATCATTGCCCCGGTGGTATCCCAGCTCTTGTTCCTCGCGGTGTTTTCGCTGGCGTTCAAGAGCCGCACCAGCGGCGTAGGCGGTCTGCCCTTCCTCGAATTCCTGGCGCCCGGCCTGATTATGATGGCGGTGATCCAGAACTCGTTCGCCAACTCCAGTTCGTCCCTGATCATTTCCAAGGTGCAGGGCAACATTGTCGATGTGCTGATGCCGCCGCTGTCCGCGGCCGAACTCACCATTGCCTACACGTTTGGTGGCGCCACCCGCGGCATTCTGGTCGCGACCGTCGTGGCCTTGGCCATGGCGCCGTTCGTGTCTCTGCGGGTCGTCGACTGGGGCGCCATGCTCTACTTCGCTGCGGCGTCGTCGCTGATGATGGCGTTGGTCGGCGTGGCCACCGGCATCTGGGCCGAAAAGTTCGACCACCTCGCCACCATCACCAACTTCGTGGTGACGCCGCTCTCGTTCCTGTCGGGAACGTTCTACTCGATCAAACAGCTGCCGGACTTCTGGCACGCGCTCAGCCACTTCGACCCGATCTTCTATGCTATCGACGGGTTCCGCGCCGGGTTCATTGGCGCCGCCGATGTCAGCCTAGTGCAGGGCGCGTTGGTGCTGGCCGCAGTCAATGTCGCGCTGTGGGTGCTGTGCCAGCAAATGTTCGCGCGGGGGTATAAGTTAAAGGGATGAACCGCATCGCCCCCCTTATCCTGCTTGCGCTCGCCGTGTCCCCGACGCCGGCCTTGGCTGCCGCCACCAGCTACGACGTCAACGTGTTCCTGGGGCACCGTGACCCGGTATTCGACGCGTTCTATGGCATCTCCGCGTTGCCCGCGCCGCCGCCGCCCGGCGACCCTGCCGCCAGCAAGCTGTACGATTTCCGCATCTTCCTGAACCAGCGCGACCCGGTTTTCGATGCGTTCTACTCGATCCCGGGGCCTGCTCCGGCAGTCGTTCCGGCACCCCCGGCGGTGGCCGTACGGCGCTAACGGCGCCGGCCACCCCACCCGGGATGCGTTGACAGGCCCCCGGGGCGGACCCATACAATCCGCGCCTTACCGGCGCGCCCGCGCATGCCGCGGGCTTGGCGCGCCTTTTTGGACCCGATTCTCGTGATTTCAGCCACCTTGCCCACGTATGCACGGGCCGATGTCGCGTTCGAGCGAGGCGAAGGCGCCTACCTGTACGACACCAACGGGCGGCGCTACCTCGATTTCGCCGCCGGTGTTGCCGTGGTTTCGCTTGGGCATTGCCACCCCCACTTGGTGGCGGCGTTGCAGCACCAGGCTGGGACGCTGTGGCATACGTCCAACATGTACCGCATCCCGCTGCAAGAGAAGCTGGCGCAGCGGCTGTGCGACAACTCGTTCGCCGACCGTGCATTCTTTTGCAACTCCGGTGCCGAGGCCGTGGAGGCCGGCCTCAAGATGGTGCGCAAGTACCACGACGAGACCGGCAACCCGGACCGCTACCGGGTAATTACGTTTGCTGGGGCTTTCCATGGGCGCACCCTTGCCACCATCTCGGCGGGACAGCAAAAGAAGCACCTCGCCGGCTTCGAGCCCGCGGTGGATGGCTTCGATCAAGTTCCATACGGCGACCTCGCTGCCACGCGTGCCGCGATCACCGAGCAGACCGCGGCCATTCTAGTGGAAGCGATCCAAGGCGAAGGCGGCGCACGCACGGCTCCGCCCGGGTTCCTCAAAGGCCTGCGGGCGATGTGCGACGAATTCGGCCTGCTTCTGTTCCTGGACGAGGTACAGACTGGCATGGGGCGCACCGGCAGGCTGTTCGCCTACGAATGGGAAGGCATCACCCCCGACGTAATGTCGGTGGCCAAGGGCTTGGGGGGTGGGTTTCCGATCGGTGCGTGCTTGGCTACCGAAAAAGCCGCCGTCGGCATGACCGCGGGCACCCACGGCTCCACGTTCGGCGGCAACCCGCTGGCGGCCGCAGTCGGCAATGCAGTGCTCGACGTGATCCTGGCCGACGGGTTCCTGGATCACGTGCGCCGGGTCGCTGGCACTTTGTCCCAGCGGCTGGCCTCGCTGCCGTCCGAATTCCCCAGCGTCGTCGCGGAATTGCGCGGCGCCGGCCTGCTGCTCGGGCTGCGCTGCCAGGTGCCCAACACTGCGTTCGCGGACGCACTGCGCCGCGGTGGGTTGCTGGTGGCCGGCGCCGGTGACAACGTAGTGCGCTTGGTGCCGCCGCTTACTGTACACGACACCCATATCGACGAAGCCGCCGCCGCGCTTGAGCGCGCCTGTCGGGAGTTGGCGCAATGACCGTCTCCGGAGCCATCCGCAAGCGCGAGGAAGCCGCGGCACCGCGGCACTTCCTCGACCTCGACCAGCTCGATACGCGCACGCTGCGCATCATTTTGGACCGCTCGCAAACGATGAAGCAGGCGCGCTACGGGTTGCCCAAAGTGCTCCTCGACCGCGGCACGCCACTGATGGGCCGTATTCTCGCCATGGTGTTCGAGAATCCTTCGACCCGTACGCGCGTCTCGTTCCACATCGCCATGCGCCAACTCGGCGGCGAGGCCATCGTGTTGCCGGGACAGGATATGCAGTTGTTCCGCGGCGAGACTGCGGCCGACACGGCCCGGGTCCTTTCACGCTATGTGGATGCCATTATGGTCCGGACGTCGTCTCACCAATCGATGCTGGAGATGGCCGAACACGCCACGGTTCCGGTGATCAATGGCCTGACCGAACTCAGCCACCCCTGTCAGGTCATGGCCGATGTGATGACGTTCGAAGAGCATCGCGGTCCAATCGCCGGCAAGGTGGTTGGCTGGTGCGGTGCCGGCAACAACATGGCGCATTCGTGGATCCACGCCGCCGTGCGGTTCGGCTTTGAATTGCGCTTGGCGTGCCCGCCAGCGCTGGCGCCGCGCGCCGATCTGGTGGCGTGGGCGGGCCGTGCGGGCGGGCGTGTCCTGGTGACCGATAGCGCGGCCGTCGCCGCTGCGGGCGCCGACTGCATCGTTACCGACACCTGGGTTTCGATGTCCGACAAGGATGGCGACCGCCGCCGCCGGCTGCTGTGGCCATTCCAGGTCGACGAAGAACTGATGGCGCGCGCGCGCCCCAACGCGCTGTTCCTGCACTGCCTGCCCGCGCACCGCGGGGAAGAGGTCACCGCAGAGGTGATCGACGGCCCGCAGTCGCAAGTATGGGACGAGGCGGAAAACCGCGTCCATGCGCAAAAAGGTATCCTTGCCTGGTGCCTGGGGTGAGCATACTCCTCGCCGCTCTGTGTCGGAGCGCGCCATGACCAAATCGGCGCGCCAGCCTGGCGCGGCCCTTGCCGAAGATCTGGTTCAGCCGTTCCAAGTCGACCGCGGCGATGTGCGCGGCCGGCTTGTGCGCCTCAGCGCGTCGATCGACCAAATCCTGGCCTCGCACGCCTATCCGGAGCCTGTGGCCAATCTGCTCGGTGAATTGCTGGTAGTCGCGGCGGCTACTGCCGGTGCGTTCAAGTTTCACGGATCGCTCAGCCTGCAAACCTCCAGCGACGGTCCGGTGCCGCTCATGATCGCCGAGTACCGTGCCCAGCCCGAAGAGTCCCGTGGCGCCATGCCGGGCCGCGCGCGTCTGCGCGGCTATGCGCGCTGCGACGCGGGCAAGGTGATGGAAGCGCTTGCGGCGGCAAGTCCCTCGGCCAGCGTGATGGAGACCGTGCTAGGCAAAGGATCCCTCGCGTTCAACGTTGAATCCGGACCATCCGCCGAACACTACCAGGGCATCATCGCGATCGTCGGTCCGACCATCGTTGAAAGCGTTCACGACTACTTCCGCCGGTCGGAGCAGATCGACGCGGCGCTCCGGGTCGATGTCGGCCGCGCACCCAATGGCCAGTGGCAGGCGGGCGGTGTGTTGCTGCAGCGTATGCCGCGGCCCGGCTTGGCCGAACGGTCCGACGACGATTGGCGCCGCGCGTTGGCGTTGGTCGGCAGCAGCGGCCGGGCGGATTTCCTCAACCCAGGTCTCGATCCGCGTGGCATGCTGCAGCGAATGTTTCCGGAAGACGACGTGCGGGTCTTCGATCCGGTCAGCGTCGAGGCCCAGTGCCGGTGCAGCCGCGACCGCGTCGACTCAGTCCTGCGTTCGTTCCCGCCGGAGGAGATCGCCGAGATGGTGGTGGACGGCGAGATCACCGTAACCTGTGAGTTCTGTAACCATCGCTATTTGTTCCTGCCCCAGGATTTGGGATTGCCCAAGCAATTGGGATTGAACGAGACCCACTGACCCGAAGCCAGCACAGGCGGACCCATGCACATTTCAACCACGGCTCGACTGCTTAACCCGGCCCGGGCGCTCGCCATCGCGCTTACTGTTGTGGTGGCGGCGTGCGCATCCCCCAGCACGCCGGACCTCGGCCCGGTAAAGTTCACCGGGCAGCCGATCCGGCTCAATGCCACGGCCATCGAATTCGTCGATCAATACCGCCCTCCGGTGGCGGCGCCCAATGTTGACCATCTGATGCCGCAAGCTCCCGCGGCGGCCGTACGCACCTGGGCTGCGGCACGTCTGCAGACCGGCGGTACCGGCGGCCGCATCCGGGTGACTATCATCGATGCCAGTGTAGTTGCGGTGAAGTTGCCGGTCCGCACCGGCATTGCCGGGCCGTTCTACAACGAGCAAGACACCCGCTATGACGCGGCGATCGAAGTCAGCGTTGAGTTTCTCGGCACTACGCAGGTGCAAAACGCGGCGCGCACGCGCGTGGTGCGTTCGCGCACGGTGGCGGAAGACATCAGCATCAACGACCGCAACCAGGTCTGGCACGACATGCTGCAAAGCATGATGGACGACGTCGACGCGCAGCTGTCGGCGGGAGTCCGCCAGTACTTGGCACCCGTCGTACTCTAGGTTCGATCTACCGGCCGGGACGGCGCCGCAAACTCGCGGTGCCGTCCTCGGCGACGGTGAAGTCGCTGGCCACCGGGCGGCGGCCGCCGAACACGGCAAAGCCTAGGTTCTTGTAGCGAACCTCGATGTCCCGGTACCCAATATTCATCAGCCAAGCCTGCTCGTTGGTCAGCAGCATGCCCCGGCCACTGCCGAAGCGCGCCTCGGCACGCGCTAACATGTCGGCAGCGATACCTTCGCGCTCCGCGTCGCGGCGCCAGACCTCGCGATAGATCGCCTGTAGGGATTCCGTCGGCCCGCGCACCGAATCGCCGATCAGCATAACGCCGTTGGGCAGCAACGCCGAATAGATGGCACGGTATGCTGCGCGTCGCGGGATATCGTCCACGCCGTGGAACCCAAACAGCGATACTACGAGGTCGAACCCGCGCGGCAGGTCGGCGTTGGCGAAGTCGGCGGCGGCGATCTGGCTGCGGTCGGCGAACGGTGCCAGGCGCTCATGCGCGGCCGCACGCAGATCGGCGTCCGGCTCCAACAACGTCGCCTCGGCGTTCGTAAACTGCCGCAGCAGAGCCTCGGCCAAGTGCCCTCCGCCGGCCGCCAGTTCTAGGATGCGAATGGCGCGGTCGTGTGGGATGCCGCTGGCCGTCACAATCCGCTCGATCATCGCCGGCAGGTATGGAACCGCCGCCAGGTCCTCTTCGCGCTCCGTGGCGGTTGCCGGCATAGGTCGTCACCGCGCCGCAGTCAGATGTTCGATCAGGCGCCGGTGGAATGCCACGCAGGCGTCTAGTTGCGTGATCGCCAGGGATTCGTTGGGCTTATGCGCGTCGGCAATGTCGCCGGGGCCGCACAGGACAGTGGATAGACCCGACTCCTGGAACAATCCCGCCTCGCTGCCATAGGCGACGCGCTCGGTGCGGTTGCTGCCCGCAAGCTTGAGAGCCAGCGTCGCGGCGAGCGAATCGGTGCCGCCATCGAATGCCGGCACTGCGCCTGTGGCCTCCGTGACGATCGCTGCAAAAGGTGATTCGGCGAGCGCCGCCGGTAGCAATTCTTCGGCGATGAAGCGGTGGAAGTTGTCGGGGATTGCGTCGGCGTTGGCCCCTGGCAATACGCGGCACTCCCAAGTGAATGTGCAGGTCTTGGGAACGATATTCAGCGCGGTCCCGCCCTCGATGGTGCCCACACTGATCGTTGCCATGGGCGGCGTGTAACCGCTGTTGGCCGACGCGCCTTCCGCAGCCAAGCGGCGCGCCTCCGAACGCAGGAACGAAATGGCTTTGGCGGCGAAGTAGATGGCGTTGACGCCGCTGGCCGGTGCGCTGGAATGGGCCTCCACGCCGGTCACCGTCGTGCGGAATGTGCGGATGCCTTTGTGGGCGGTGACGACCCGCATGCCGGTTGGCTCTCCCACGATCACGGCGGCAGGTCTGGCGGCGCCCCTAGCAAGCGCTGGAATCATCCGCCGCACGCCGAGGCATCCGACCTCTTCATCGTACGAGAATGCGAAGTGCACGGGCCGCTGCAAGTCGGCGGCCGCGAACTCTGGCGCCAATGCCAGTCCCACTGCCAGGAACGCTTTCATGTCGGCAGTCCCGCGGCCGTGCAGGCGGCCGTTGCGCTGGGTCAGGCAAAACGGGTCGGTATCCCACGCCTGCCCCGCCACCGGCACGACGTCGGTGTGGCCGGATAGAACCACACCGCCGGCGCGGTCGGGACCGATGGTGCCGATCAGGTTGGCCTTGGCGCCGGTTTCGTCAAACACCAGCTCCGGTTCACATCCCACGGTCCGCAAGTGTTCTGCGGCGAACTCGATCAGGTCCAGATTCGATTTGGCGCTGGTGGTGTCGAACGCCACCAAGCGCGCCAGCATCGCAACCGGGTCGAGCGTGGGGCGCGCCATAAGAAATCGTGCCGGGCTGCCTAGTAGTCGCCGCCCGGTTGGCCGCGCGAGTAGATCATCGACAGGAATTCCTTGCGCGTGCGCGCGTCGTCGCGGAATGCGCCCAGCATTTGGCTGGTCACCATCGCCACGCCCGGTTTATGGACGCCGCGTGTGGTCATGCAGTGATGCACCGCCTCGACCACCACGCCTACCCCGCGGGGGTGCAGCACGTCGTTCAGCGCGTTGGCGATCTCGGCGGTCAGCTTTTCCTGGATCTGCAGGCGCTTCGAATACACCTCGACCACCCGCGCGAGCTTGCTGATGCCCACGACGCGCTTCTCGGGCAGATACGCCACGTGCACCTTGCCGATGATCGGCATCATGTGGTGCTCGCAATGGGACTCCAGCCGGATATCGCGCAGCGTCACCATCTCGTCGTAGCCGCCGATCTCCTCGAAGCCGCCTTGCAGCAGCTTCACGGGGTCTTCCGCATAGCCGTGGAAGATCTCCTCGTAGGAACGGACCACGCGGTCCGGCGTGGCCAACAGGCCTTCGCGGGATGGGTCATCGCCGGCCCAGCGCAACAGTATGCGCACTGCGTCTTCGGCTTCCTGGCGCGAGGGCTTGGTGGG
Source organism: Alphaproteobacteria bacterium (assembly GCA_947481575.1). GTDB lineage: Bacteria > Pseudomonadota > Alphaproteobacteria > UBA2966 > CAIVPW01 > CANKGV01. Next base: position 77,974 of record CANKGV010000007.1, on the reverse strand, counting down.
CCCAACGGCTCGTGACCGGGATTTTCCCGGAGCTTTCATGACAAGGCCTCCTTGAATTGGTTTGTGCCGGCCCGGTGCCGGCAGCGGCGGCTAATGGAGCCGGCGCTCTTGGTACGGGCTGTCCAGCGAAAACGCCGGAATCTCTACCACGAACTGCTCGCCCGCCTCGGTTTCCATCTCATACGTGCCGAACATGATTCCCGAAGGCGTCGTCAGCGGTTTGCCGCTGGTGTACTCGAACGATTCGCCCGGCCGCAGGGTGGGCTGCTCACCCACAACTCCCTCGCCGTGCATTTCCTCAAATCGCCCGATCGCGTCGGCGGTGCGCAGATGCCCCGCGCGCAGGTGCACCGTTTCCCGGCCGTGGTTCTCGATCCGCACCCAAAACGCCCAAACGTAATGCTCGCTGGAAGGCTCCGACTGGTCCTCCAGATACATCGGTTTGACGGTGACCTCGATGGAGCGGGTCGTTCTGCGATACATGGGGGGCAGGGGGCTGAATTTCCAATACTATCGGCCCGCCGCCGGGCCTTGTAAAGGAAGCCACCCCTACTGCAGGCGCCGTTCCTGGTATGGGCTATCCAGCGAAAACACGGGGATTTCCACGGCAAAACGCTCGCCGGTGGATGTCTCCATGTCGTAGGTCCCGCCCATAAACCCCGATGGCGTGGAGAGCGGGCAGCCGCTGGCGTACTCATGCACATCGCCGGGCCGCAGGACCGGCTGCTCGCCGATCACCCCCTCGCCGTGAACTTCTTCGACCCGGCCGTTTGCGTCGGTGATGCGCCAGTGGCGCATGCGCAGTTGCACCGTCTCGGTGCCGCGGTTCTCGATCCGCACCTGGTACGCCCACATGTAGCGGCGCTGATCCGGCTCCGACTGGTCCTCCAGGTAGGACGGCTCCACCGCGACCTCGATGGAGCGGGTAACGCGGCGATAGGCTCCGTCGCTCATGCGCCGGCCAGCGCCTGGGCGAGGTCGCGCTCCAGGTCCGCCACGTCTTCCAGGCCCACCGACAGGCGCACCAACCCCTCGCCGATCCCCACGCGCTGGCGTTCGGCTGGGTCCAGCCGCTGGTGCGTGGTGGTGGCCGGATGCGTGATCAGGCTCTTCGCATCGCCCAGGTTATTCGAGATCGCAATCAGCTTCAGCTTGCGCAGCATACGGAATGCCGCCGCCTTGCCGCCCTTCAAATCGAAGGTCACCACCGTGCCGAACGCGCTCATCTGCTTGGCCGCCAGTTCGAACTGGGGGTGATCGGCGCGACCCGGGTACAGCACACGCTCGACGCCCTTTTGCGCCGCCAGGAAATCGGCAATTTGCGCCGCCGCCTTGCTGCTGGCTTCGACGCGCAGCGCCAAGGTTTCCAACCCCTTCAGCAGCACCCAGGCATTGAACGGCGAAAGGCTCGGGCCTGTGTTGCGGATGAACGGCTTCAGTTCCTTGTCGCAGAATTCCTTGGTGCCCAGCACCGCGCCGCCGAGCACCCGGCCTTGGCCGTCGATGTGCTTGGTCGCCGAGTACACGATGATGTCCGCGCCCAGCTTCAGCGGCTGCTGCAGCACCGGCGTGGCGAACACGTTGTCCACGATCACCCGCGCCCCCGCGGCGTGGCCAAGCTTGGCCACCGCCGCGATGTCGATGATCTCCAGCGTCGGGTTGGACGGCGATTCCACGAACACGATCTTGGCCGGCCTGCGCAACGCCTTGGCCCAGGCGCCCAAGTCGCGCCCGTCCACCAGCGTCACCTTCACGCCCCAGCGCGGCAGGATCTCGTCCAGGATGTAGCGGTTAGAGCCGAACAGCGCGCGGGCCGCCACGATGCGATCGCCCGCCTTGACCTGGCACGCCAGCGCGGCAAATACCGCCGCCATACCGGTGGCCGTGCCCCATGCCGCCTCGGCGCCTTCCAGGGCCGCCATCCGGTCCTCGAACATGGAAACGGTCGGGTTGCCGAAACGGCTGTAGATGAAGCCTTCGTTCTCGCCCTTGAAGCGTCCTTCAGCCTGCTCGGGGCTGTCGTACACATAGCCCGAGGTAAGGAACAACGCTTCGCTGGTCTCGCCGAACTGCGAGCGGCGCACGCCGCCATGCACGCTCAGCGTGCGCAGACCGGGTCCCGCGGCCCGCGCGGGTTTGCTGGTTCGTTTCGCCATGGGGCCCCCGATAGCCCCCCGGCCGCGCAGCGTCAAGAACACGCACAATCGGCTGGCGCAGGGCGGCGCTCTTAAGCACAATGCGCCGCGCGGCGCGGGTGTAGCTCAATGGCAGAGCAGAAGCTTCCCAAGCTTACGACGAGGGTTCGATTCCCTTCACCCGCTCCAGGTTTCCTCTTAATCCCGGGCTAGCGCCAGCCCGCGGGTTCCGCGCGTCTTCCAGATCGAGAATAGGATTCCGCCGGCCAGCAGGCCGAACGTGACGCCCAGTGAGACGGCGGGGTCGATCTTGCCGAACGCATGGCCGACAAAGATCTTTGCGCCGATGAACACCAGCACTAGTCCAAGCGCGTACTTGAGGTAGTGGAAACGGTGAACGCTGGCGGCAAGGGCGAAATACAGCGCCCGCAGGCCGAGCACCGCGAAGATGTTTGACGTGTACACGATGTATGGGTCGGTCGTGATTGCGAGTACGGCGGGCACGCTGTCCACCGCGAACACCAGATCGATCGTCTCGACCATCACCAGGGCAAGAAACAGGGGCGTCGCATGCCACGCGGTGCCCATGCCCGTTGGCCCGCTCTCGCGCCAAAAGAAGGCTTCGCCCCGGAGCTGGTCGGTCACTCGCAAATGCTTGCGCAGGAAGCGGAGCACGCGGCTGTCGGCCATAGCCGCCGGGTTCTCGGCCACGAACAGCATCTTGATCCCAGTGAACATCAAGAAGCCGCCGAACACGAACAACACCCAGGCGAATTGCGTCACGATTGACGTGCCGAAGCCGATGATTACGGCACGCATGATCAGGACGCCAAGGATGCCGTAGAACAGCACGCGATGCTGCAGCGGGCGGGGGATCGCGAGCGTCGCGAAGATCAGGGAGATCACGAATACGTTGTCGAGGGAGAGGCTTTTCTCGACGAGGTAGCCGGTCAAGAAATCGATCCCGGGCTGCGCACCTTGGGACCACCAGATCCAACCGCCAAACAGCAGCGCGACGGCAATGTACCCGCCAGAGAGCAGCAGGCTTTCGCCAACGGGAATCTCGCGCGACGTGCGGTGCAAAATGCCAAGGTCGAGTGTCAGCAGCGTGGCCACGACCGCGCCAAACACTAGCCAAGCCCAAACGGGTTGACCGAGAAACGAAGCGCCGAGGGACAAGAATCCCATGGGGACCTCCAGATGCTGTTGCGCGCGTAACGCGGTAGCTGAGGAGATCCGACATCGCAGCAAGCGCCCTTGCTGCCAGAGGGTCCCGGATCAGATTGCAGTCTCGAAATGGTGGGGCAGTCCGCAATTGTCAAGAATGGAGGTACCGTTCAGGGCAGAGCGGAAGCGTACGAAGCCTACGACGAGGGTTGGATTCCCCTCACCCGCACAAGGCCTGCGGGCGTGATCGCGCGCCATTCCCGAAAGCTGGCCGCTGCGGTGTTCGCCTCCTCGGTTGCCCTGTGGGCGCTGGCGGCGTGGGCGCGGCGGGGGGCGCGCACGCTGGTGTGAACTGGGCATCGTGGCCGCGGCCCTTGCCGCGCGCGCGATTCCCCGGCAAAAATGCCGCCTTCGCTCAAATCAGCCTTCCAACGTAGCGTCCGGCGCTCGCGGACCGAAAGGACAACGCTCATGAAACCAACGTGGGGACTTTGCCTCGCGATCGTCGTGGCTGCCGCCACGGCAGGCGCCGCCGAGCAGAACGCCGACCCCGTGGTCGCCATCGCTGGCGGCATGGAAATCCACGCCGGCGAAGTCACGTTCCTCTACGAGTCGCTCGGCCCGAACGTGCAGCAGATGCCGTTCGACGTGCTGTACCTGCAGTTGCTCGACGGCGTGATCGAAAGCCGTCTGGCGGCCGCCAAGGCGCGCGCCACCGGCCTCGACCGCGACCCGGAAGTGCTGCGCAAGATCGGCTACTGGACCGAGCGCGTCCTGGAAGAGACGTTCATCAACCGCAGCGTCGAAGCCGGCATCACCGACCAGGCGATGAAGGACCGCTACGAGGCGACCGTCGGTGGCCTGCGCGGCCAAAGCGAATTGCAGGTCAGCCAGATGCTGTTCCAAAAGGAAGCGGACGCCATCGCGGCGATCAAGCAGCTCGACGCCGGCATCCCGTTCAAGACTCTGGTGCAGCGCCTCACCACGGGCCCGAACCCAACGGTCCAGGCGGGCGACATCGACTGGTTCAAGAAAGGCGACGTGATCAAGGAGTTCGAGGACGCGGCGTTTAAGCTCGCCAATGGCGAGTACACCACGACTCCGCTGAAGACCCAGTTCGGCTTCCACGTACTCACGGTCACCGCCCGCCGCCCGGTCGCTGTGCCGACCTTCGACGAGGTGAAGGGCGATATTCGCGACGAAATCGGCAAGGAAGTGCTGGACAAGCTCTATGCCGGCCTCACCGCCGGCCTGGAGATCAAGAAGTTCCAGATGGACGGCACGCCCCTGCCGCCGCCGCGCGATCTTAACGCGGCCCAGCCCACGCCGGTTCCGGTTCCGGCGCCGCGCTGAGCGGCATCGCCAACCCAGCGGCGGCCAGCGCGCCGCCGCTGCTCTGGACCGGGCGCCGCGACCCTGCGGCCCCGGGTCCGGTGCTGGCGCTGGCCCACGGCGCCGGCGCCCCGATGGACAGCCCGTTTATGGCAGCCTTCGCCGCCGGCGTCGCCGCCGCCGGCGTTCCCGTCGTGCGCTTCGAGTTCCCGTACATGCAGCGCCGGCGCACCGCGGGCCGCGCCGGACCGCCGGATGCACCCGCGGTGCTCCGCGCCACTTGGGCCGAAGTCATCGCCGCGCTGGATGCCGAAGGCATTTCGCGCCGCTCGCTGCTGATCGGCGGAAAGTCGATGGGTGGCCGCATCGCCAGCATGGTGGCGGACGACGAAGGCGTGCTGGGCCTGGTGTGCTTGGGCTATCCGTTCCACCCCGCCGGCCGTCCTGCCGTGCAAAGGGTGCAGCACCTGGCGGCGCTGACTACCCCCGCGTTGTTCGTGCAGGGCACCCGCGATGCGTTGGGTTCGGCCGATGACGTGAAGGGCTACGCGCTATCGCGGGCGATCCGGTTCCACTGGATCGCCGACGGCGACCACAACCTCAAGCCGCGCAAATTGTCGGGCAGTTCGGAAGCGGGAGCATGGGCCGAAGGAATCGCGGCCGTAGCCGCCTTCGCGCACGAGGCCGCAACGACCCCGCGCGCCCTCTAGCGGCGAAGCGCTCAGATGCGCTGGAAGCGCGCCCGGGCGCCGCGTTCGATAGCAGCGCCGATCAGGTGGTCGATCCCTAAGCTGTGACGCAGCATCTGCAGCAGCCGGGCTTCTTCCTGGCTGATGCTGGTATCGGCGGCGGCGACATCGCACGCCAGCGCATAGGCGGTCTCGCGCAGCGGTTCGGGCAGCGAATCGGTTACAAGCTTCAGCACCGTATCGAGCCCGTTCTTGCCCGAAAGGATTTCGGCGCAGTCCTCGGCAGTGCGGGGCAGTAACTCTGGGTCGTAGCCGTCGAACACCGGCAAGGTGCGCACGATCTCGCCGATCATGGCCAGCTCGGCGTCGCCCATCTTGCTGTCGGCCGCGGCCGTCAGCACCATCACGTAGATCAGTGCGGTGTGTTCCATGCGCGGACCATAGGCAAGCCGTTCCGGCCTGTCTAGGTCGCAGGGCCAACGACACGGGCCGCCGCCAGAAACGCCTTGGTCTGCGCCACCGCCTCGGCGATCCCCACCCGGTCCACCGCCACCCCCGGCGGAAACGCCGGGAGCAGGCGTGTGGGCGTACGCGCATCCAGCATCACGAACACGCCGCGGTCGTCCGCGCGCCGCACCAGCCGCCCATACGCCTGGCGTAACCGCAGCCGCGCGATGCGGTCGTCATAGCCCGCGCCGCCAAACGCCTGTTTGCGGGCCTTGTGCAGAATATCGGGCCGCGGCCAAGGCACCCGGTCGAACACGATCAGGCGCAGGCTCGCCCCCGGCACGTCCACGCCATCGCGCACCGCATCGGTGCCCAGCAAACACGTGTCGGTTTCGGCGCGGAAGATGTCAACCAGCGTTGCCGTGTCCATCGCGTCCACGTGCTGCGCCAGCAGCTTCAGCCCCTGATCCTCCAGCGGCCCGGCGATGCGCTTGTGCACCGCCCGCAGGCGCGAGATCGCCGTGAACAGCCCCAGCCCGCCGCCTCCCGCTGCGAGGAACAGCTCGCGGTAGGCGGCGGCCACCTGATCCGGGTCGTCCTTGTTCACGTCGCGCACGATTATGATCCGCGTCTGCGCCGCGTAATCGAACGGCGAGAGCAAGCTCACGCGCCGCGGCGGCACCGGCAGATGCAGCGCGCCGGTACGCACCTCGGCCGCGGCCCAGCCGTCGTCGTCGCGCGCAGGCGCGCCATCGGCAACGTCATCGAAATCGTTGTCGCCCGCGCGCGAACCAACGTCGCGCAAACTCGCCGACGTAATCAGCGCCCCGTGCGCCTTGCGCAGCACGTGTTCGGCAAACGGCGCGGTGGGGTCGATCCAGTGCCGGTGCATGCCCGCATCCAGGTCACGGCCCCATTCGCGCTCCAGCGAAAACCAGTCCACGAACGCTTCCGGCGTCGCCTCGCGGAGGCTGGCCAGCATGCCGCGCCATGCCGCTACCGTGGCGCTGCGCCGCGCCAGCCCGCGTACCGCCGCCTCCATCCGTTGACGCAGGTCCTCCTCCAGCGTCGCGGTTTCGTCGTCCAGCCGCGCGGCGAAGGTCTTGGCCAGCGCCGCAAGAGGCTGAGCCAATTGCTCCAGCGCGTCGAACAGTTCGCCCGCCGCGTTCAGCAGTCCCGGCACCGGATCGTTGATCGGCGCCTCCAGCGAATAGCCCGCATCCGGCTGCGTCTGCCTTGCGATCACCTGTGCCCGCACCGCCCCTAGGAACGCCTCGGTCGGCGTCTGGGTGGAGCCATCGGTGCGTTCCCGCAACCGGCTCAGCCACCCCGGTGCGGGCAGCGCGCCAGCCGCCCGCACCGCCGCGGTCAGCGCACTCTGTGCCGCCTCGTCGTCGCCGATCAGATCGCCGATCCGGTCCGCCAGGCCCCGCCCACGCCGCCGCGCGCCTTCGGGCCCGCGCAGCCAGCGCCGCAGTTCGGCCGCCTCCTGCCCCGTCAGGTGGGCAGAGAACGCCGAGTCCGCCGCGTCGAACATATGGTGTCCTTCGTCGAACACGAACCGCAGCGGCACGTCGCGCGCGTCATCGCTGCGGGCCAGCGTCGCCAGCACCAGCGCGTGGTTGGCGATTACTAGGTCGGCGCGCCGTGCTCGCCGCTGCGCCCGTTCGATGAAGCAGCGCCGGTAGTGGCGGCACGCCGAATAGATGCACTCGCCGCGCCGGTCGCTTAGGCCCGTCGTGTTCTCGTGCCCCACCAGTGCTGGCAGCCACGCTGGAAAGTCGCCGCCCAGATCGCCGTCGCGGGTCGCCATCACCCACCGCGCCGTCAGCCCCACGCCTACGCCGCCGCCGGCCAAGGCCCGCGCCGCTTCCTCTTCCAGGTTCAGCAGGCACAAATAGTTCTCGCGCCCCTTACGCACTACCACGCGGGTGCGCTTCACCGCGGGGTCGGGGTACAGCCGGTCGAGCTCGGTATCGATCTGCCGCTGCAAGTTGCGCGTGTAGGTGGATAGCCACACCGGCGCGCCATTCTTCTCCGCCCAGATGCTGGCCGGCGCGATGTAGCCCAGCGTCTTGCCGATGCCGGTACCGGCCTCCGCCAGCACCACGCGCGGCTCCCCCGCCGCGTCGCGGGGCGCAAATGCGCCGGCGGCTTCCGTGGCAAACACCCGCTGCTGCAGCCGGGGTTCGGCATGGGCGCCCAAGAGCTTGGCAAGCCGCGCCAGTGTTTCCTCGCGTTCCACAGGCTCATGGCCGGGCGGGTCCGGCGGCGCCAATTCGGCCCACTCCGGCAGCCGCGACCACACGTCCAGCCGTAGCGCCTTGCCGCCTTCCGGCGCGCCCAGTGCTCCCAATACCCACGGCGCCCAAATCCAGTCGGAGGCCCCGAGGTATTGGGCCACCGCGATCGCGTCCCGGTCCCCCGCCTGCGCCCGCAATTCGCGCAGCATCTTGGCGGTGGCATCCACCAGCGCCACCGCCTCGCTGGCGGTATCGAACGGCGGCGCTACCCCCAGTGCCGCCGCCAGCCCTCCCGGTGTCGGCACGCAGAACTGGCCCGGGCGGACGAACGCGAACAGCTCCAGAGTATCCAGGGCGGCGAACCGCTTGACCCCCAGGCGCGCCGCCGTGGCCGGCCCATGGCACACGATCGGCGGCGCGGCGGCCGCCCGCCGGGCGGCCGTACTGAACGCCAATTCAGCGAATTCCCCCTCTGCGGTCACCCATGCGGCATGGCGCAAACCCGCCACCAGCGCGGGTGCATCGGGGACCTGGAGCGCGGGCAGGGGGACGGTGGCGGCGGGGACAGGAAGGGTGGGCACGGCCGGAGTATGCCTCGCAGTAATCGGCGCTGTCGCCCGGTGGTGATACGCTGTGCACGGCCTGCGTTACCGGAGTGTCGCCATGATCGTGCAGAAGCCCGATGGCTGGTACGTGCTTTCGGAATCCACCGGCAAGAACCTGGGCGGTCCTTTCGGCACCCGCGCCGAAGCGGAACACCGCCTTGCCCAAGTCGAATACTTCAAGAACCGCGCCTCCAGCGATGACGGCCCGCCTGCCGCGTTCAAGCCACGGCCGGTGAAGAAAGCCAAGGCGGTATCCGCCGCAAAGGCCAAAGCCTCGCCGACCGCCGCAAGCGCCAAGGGCAGGCCTGCACTGAAGCCGCCGGTTGCCAAGGCCATCGGCGCCAAAGCCAAAGCCAAGCCTAAGACCCGCGCGTAAGGCCCCCATGCAGCTCAATTTTCGCGACAAGGACGAAGAACGTGCCTTCGCCGAGGTTTACGATGCTGGCCCCGACCGCGCCCGCGCCGTGGTTATGGCCGCGATCTTGGAAAATCGCGTGACCGCCGTGCTGCAGGCGCAGATGCTGGATGACCACGCGGTCCTGACCGACCTGTTCGGCCAGCAAGGCCCGCTCGGCAACTTCGGCGCCAAGATTCGCTTGCTTCACGCGCTGCGCATTATCAGCCACGGCGCCTACGACGATCTGTACCGGGTCAATCGGATCCGCAACGAATTCGCCCACAATCCGAAATGTCGCTCGTTCGCCGATCAGCCCGTGTGCGATCTGGTCGAACGCCTTACGGTGTGGCCCCGTGGTGCGCACGAAGCCGTTCAACCCCGCGGCCGCGAACGGTTCAAGCTCGCGGTCTCCAGCTACATCGGTGAAATGGAAGCAATCGAGACTAGGCTGATCGCCGAACCGCCGCGCACGCCGGTGGTGTGATGCGCAGCGTGCGTTACCACGCCGAACGCCATCGCGTCGCCCGCATCGGCTGGCTGCGCGCCGCCGTCCTCGGCGCCAACGATGGCATCGTCTCCACGGCCAGCCTGATCGTCGGGGTTGCCGCCGCCGCGGGCAGCCCGTCGGAAGTGCTGGTCGCCGGCATCGCCGCCCTGGTTGCCGGCGCCATGTCGATGGCCGCCGGCGAATATGTCTCGGTGTCCTCGCAATCCGATTCCGAATCCGCCGATCTAGCGCGGGAGCGCGGCGAATTGGCGACGCAACCCGAGTTGGAGACCGAAGAACTCACCCAGATCTACGTTCAGCGCGGGTTGGATGCGGAACTCGCCCGCCAGGTCGCCATCCAGTTGATGGCGAAAGACGCGCTAGGCGCCCATGCGCGCGATGAATTAGGCATCTCCGAAATCACCACCGCCCGCCCGGTCCAAGCGGCGCTGGCCTCGGCGGCCACGTTTGCCGTCGGCGCCGCCATGCCGCTGCTGATGGTGGTGGTGGCACCCCAGGCCGTGCTGGTGCCCGCCGTGTCGATCGCCTCGCTCGGGTTCTTGGCGCTCCTGGGTGCCATCGGCGCTCGCACCGGCGGTGCTGGCGTGATCAAGGGCACCATCCGCGTCACCTTTTGGGGCGCGTTGGCGATGGCCCTTACCGCGGGGATCGGCGCGCTGGTCGGCAACGTCGTCTAGGCCGTTGCGGTAGATCAAGGCGGCCAGCGCGCCACTGTGCACGCTCACGCGTCAAGACGCTCTATTCCTGTCCGCCGCGCACGATCATTTCCAGCGCGAATAAGGTACCCATGACCATACGCACCAAATTGTTCGCCACCATTGCCCTGTTGTCCGCCGTGCTGGTCCTCACGGTCGGCGGCGGGTTGTGGGCTCTCGCGCGGGTCGAGCGGTCCGGTGTCGAGTCTCAGGAGGCGGGCAACCGCGTCGCGGAGCAAGCGGTGCCACTCCTCAGCGCTACCAAGGACGTCCGCTTCGACGTGGTCCAGGTGCAGCAGTGGCTCACCGATGTCTCCGCCACCCAGGCCAAAGATGGGCTGGGCGATGGCTTCGACGTCGCCAAGGAATTCGCTGGCCGCTTCAAGGAAGACAGCGATACCGCCATCGCCTTGGCGCAAGCCGCCGGTTTGGCCGATATCGTCGCGGCGTTGCGCGCCATGCAAACCGATTTCGCGCCGTACTACGCAACCGGCATCAAGATGGCTACGGCCTACGTCGCTACCGGCCCCGACGGCGGCAACAAGCTGATGAGTTCGTTCGATGCGGCTGCCGAGGTGATGGGCGACCGTCTGGAGGCGCTTTCCAACCTAACCGAAGACTACATTGCCCGGAGCATCGCCGATGCCAAGGCGGGGGCGGAGGCCAGCGCGGCCGACGTCCACCTGATTCAGAATCTATCCTCCGTGCCCGTCGTGCTGGGCGTGATCGTGGCGCTGCTCTCCGGCGCGATCGTGCTCGGCGTTGCCCGCGCCCTCGATTCCATGACTGGCACCATGGGCCGTCTCTCCACGGGCGATCTCACCGTCGCCATCCCCGGCATCGACCGGGCGGACGAAGTCGGCGCCATGGCCAAGTCGGTGGGTGTGTTCAAAGAGGCACTGACCAGCGCCGGCCGGCTGCGCGCCGAACAAGACGCGCTGCGTACCCGCACCGAGCAAGAACGGCGCGCGATGATGATCACACTCGCCGACCGCTTCGAATCCCGCGTGTCCAGCGTGGTCGCCGCGGTGGCCGAAGCCGCCGAACAGTTGCAGCATACCGCCCAATCGCTGTCATCGACCGCCGGCGAAACCACCCGCCAATCCAGCGTCGTTGCCACTGCGTCCGAGCAGACTATGCAAAACGTGCAAACGGTCGCGGCGGCCACCGAAGAACTGTCATCGTCGATTCAGGAGATCGGCAGCCAAGCGGCGGAATCCGCCCGCATCGTCGGCAGCGCCGTGACGCAAGCCAACGAGACCAGCGCGAAGGTCAATGCTCTGTCCGAGGCCGCCGCCAAGATCGGCTCCGTGGTCACCCTGATCAGCGAGGTTGCCAACCAAACTAACTTGTTGGCCCTCAACGCCACGATCGAGGCCGCTCGCGCCGGCGAGGCCGGCAAGGGCTTCGCGGTCGTCGCCAGCGAAGTGAAGTCGCTCGCCGGCCAAACCGCCCGCGCTACTGAAGATATCGCTGGGCACATCAAGGCGATCCAGGCGTCCACCGAATCCTCGGCCAAGGGCATTCACGACATCGCCCAAACCATCAACCGCGTTGACGAGATTTCCACCGCTATCGCCGCGGCGGTGGAAGAGCAGGGCGCCGCCACCCGCGAAATTTCGCGCAGCGCCCAGCAGGCGGCCGCGGGTTCCTCCGATGTCTCCACCAGCATCGCCAGCGTTACCGAGGCGTCCCTGCAAACCGGCGCGGGTGCCGCCCAGGTCCTCGCCGCCGCCGACGCCCTCACCAAGAACGGCGCCAACCTACGCCGGCAGGTGGACGAATTCCTGCGCGAAATCCGGGCCGGCTAGAGGCGTTCGGGCACCACGCTCTCGTTGACGCCCCCCGCCCGGAACCCCTAGGGTCCGCGCCACGATTGCAGGGGGTTAGGACGATGGCGGGAGAGCCGGACAACGCGCTTAGGAGCGAGCCGCAAGGCGGCGAGGCGTGGCCGTTCCGGGAGGCCAAGCGCCTGATCGAGCGGCTGGCCAAGGCGCCCAAGGACATCGTCCTGTTCGAAACCGGCTACGGCCCGTCCGGCCTGCCCCACATCGGCACGTTCGGCGAGGTTGCCCGCACCTCCATGGTGCGGCAAGCGTTCGCCACGCTGTCCAACCTGCCCACCCGCCTCGTCGCGTTCTCCGACGACATGGACGGCCTGCGCAAGGTGCCGGACAACATTCCGAACAAGGAACTGGTGGCGCCGCACCTCGGCAAGCCGCTCACCTCCGTGCCCGATCCGTTCGGCAAGTTCCCGAGTTTCGGCGAGCACAACAACGCGATGCTGCGCTCGTTCCTCGACGGCTTCGGCATCCAGTATGAGTTCCGGTCTTCGACCGAGTGCTACCGCGCCGGCATGTTCGACGAAGTGCTGCTGCGCGTCCTCGCCCGCCACGACGACATCGCCGCCATCGTTCTGCCCACGCTCGGCGCCGAACGCCAGGCCACCTACAGTCCGATCCTGCCCATCAGCCCGAAGAGCGGGCGCGTGCTCCAGGTCCCGCTGATCGAGCGCAAGCTCGCCACCGGAACCGTCGTGTTCAAGGACGAAGACGGCACACTTACGGAAGTGCCCGTCACCGGCGGCCACTGCAAGCTGCAGTGGAAGGCCGATTGGGCCATGCGCTGGACCGCGCTCAAGGTCGATTACGAGATGTCGGGCAAGGACCTGATCGACTCGGTCAAGCTCAGCACCCGCATCTGCCGCGCGCTCGACGGCACGCCGCCGGAGACGTTCATCTACGAGTTGTTCTTGGACGACAAGGGCGAGAAGATTTCCAAGTCGCGCGGCAACGGCCTCACCATCGAAGAATGGCTGTCCTACGCCTCGCCGGAAAGCCTGGCGCTGTACATGTTCCAGGCGCCGCAGCGCGCCAAGCGCCTGTACTTCGACGTGATCCCCAAGGCGGTCGACGAATACCTCGCGTTCCTCGCCGCCTACCGCAGCCAGGGCGACGCGGCGCAGCACAATAACCCGGCGTGGTTCATCCACCGCGGCACGGTTCCGCACGAGGACGTGCCGGTCAGCTTCGGCATGCTGCTTAACCTCGTCAGCGTGTGTAATTCCGAAGACCCCAAGGTCGTGTGGGGCTTCATCAGCCGCTACGCGCCGGGGGCGAACCCCACCGCCAACCCGATTCTGAATCGCTTGGTCGACTACGCCGTGCGCTACTACCGGGATTTCGTGCTGCCGGAGAAAAAGTTCCGCGCGCCCACGGTTGCCGAGCGGGCCGCGCTGGAAGACCTCGCCGCGACGCTCGCCACGGTGCCCGCCGGCGCCGACGCCGAAGCGCTACAGAACCAAGTCTACGAAGTCGGCAAGCGCCACAACTTCGAAAACCTGCGCGATTGGTTCCGCACCATGTACGAAGTGATGTTCGGCCAAAGCCAGGGCCCGCGCATGGGGTCGTTCATCGCCCTGTTCGGAGTGAACGAAACGATCGCCCTGATCCGCCAAGCGCTCAGCGGTGCGTTCGTATCGGGGGCGCCCGCGGCGGTGTCCTAGGGTCCGCTATGTGCGGCCGCTACATGATGACGTCCCCGCACGAAGCGGTGCGGCGCTTGTTCGATACCGAAGGCTTTCCCAATTTCCCGCCGCGCTACAACATCGCTCCCACCCAGGACGCGCCGGTGGTCGTGCGCAATAAGGCCGGTGGCCGCACCCTAGTGCTAATGCGCTGGGGCTTCGTGCCGTGGTGGTCCAAAGGCCCCGCGGGCAAGCCGATGTTCAACGCCCGTTCGGAGTCCGCTGCAACGACGCCGTCGTTCCGCGATTCCTTTCGCGAGCGCCGCTGTCTTGTCCCCGCCAACGGCTACTTCGAATGGCGCGCCACCGAACACGGCCGCCAGCCATTCTTGTTTACGCCCAAGGACCGAAGCCTGACCGCCTTCGCCGGCTTGTGGGACCGCTGGCGCGAAGCCAAGGACGCTCCCCCCGTCCACTCATTCACGATCCTCACCACCGCCGCCAGCGATCTGGTGCGCCCGCTGCACGACCGCATGCCGGTGATTCTGTCCCCGGCCGATTGGCCGCAGTGGCTGGGCCAGGAACCGGCCAACGACGACGCGCTCCACGGCTTGTTGCACCCGGGGGGCGACGAAGCGTGGCAGATGCTTGCCGTGTCCCAGCGGGTAAACTCTTTCCAGAACGATGATCCATCGGTGATCGAACCGGTGGATGCCGCAACGGGAGCGCCGCTTGTCCGGCCTGTATAGCCTCGCCACTGCCGCGCTGCGGCGCCTGGAGCCGGAACTCGCCCACGAACTCACGCTCCGTGGGTTGGAGATGGGCTTCGGCCCGACCGCGCCGCCGCCGCCCGCATCCCTCGCCAGCACGGCGTTCGGCCTGCAGTTCCCGTCACCCATCGGTCTCGCCGCAGGGTTCGACAAGGACGCGCGCGTGCCCGATGCGATGCTGCGGACCGGCTTCGGCTTCGTTGAGGTCGGCACCGTCACCCCCAAGCCCCAGTCCGGCAATCAGCGCCCGCGCTTGTTCCGCCTGCCGGAAGATCGCGCGGTCATCAACCGTATGGGGTTCAATGGGGCCGGTTTGTTCGCCGCCCGCTCGCGCCTCGGTAGCCGCTCCCGCAAAGGCATTGTTGCCGCCAACGTCGGCCCGAATAAAGACGCTGCCGATCCCATCGCCGATTTCGTCGCCGGCATCGTCGCGTTGGCGCCGCTCGCGGATTTCCTGGTGCTCAATGTCTCGTCGCCCAACACGCCGGGTCTGCGTGGCCTGCAACAACGCAGCCGGATCGACGAGTTGCTGCAGCGCGCCGTCGCCGCGCGCGACGCTGCATCGCCCACAACCCCGCTCGTACTGAAAGTTGCCCCGGACCTCGACGAATACGACCTCACGCCTATCGTCGAATCCGCCATCTCCCGCGGCATCGCCGGCCTGATCGTCGGCAATACCAGCATCGGCCTGCGCGAAGAGTTGCGTTCGCCCAACCGCCACCAACCCGGCGGTCTCAGCGGCGCGCCGCTCCTGGGCCTGTCTACGCGCTTGCTCGCCATTGCCCACCGCTTGGCGGCGGGGCGGCTGGTGTTGATTGGCTGCGGGGGCGTATCGTCCGGAGCCGATGCCTACGCCAAGATTCGCGCCGGCGCACACTTGGTCGAGCTTTACACCGCCATGGTCTATGCCGGTCCCGAACTTGTCCCGCAGATCCACATTGATCTCGCGGCCTTGTTGGCGCGCGATGGCTTCAAGTCCGTTGCCGATGCCGTCGGTACAGGTACCTAGGGCATGACCATCGTCGAGGCCGTTCTGTCGGCCGCCGTGGTCGTGCTCCTCGGCGTCGTCGGCTGGGAGCTTCTTGCTCGCCGCCGTGACCGCCGGGCCGACGCGTCGGAAGTCGCCAAGTTGCGCAAGGCGCAATCCGGCCAGAAAGCGCAGATCACCGAAATTCAGGGCGCGCTCGGCATCACCGGCGAAGGTGAAACGCCGGACGTTGTTGGCGAGATGCGGGTTATCCGCGGCCTGCTCAAAAAGCTCACCGACCGCGCCTCAGTGGCACGCGAAGCGGTGGCGGAAGACGGCATTTCCCGCGCGCCTGCCGCCGCGCTGGCAGGCGACCTATCGGACGAGGAAATCCTCGGCGTGACCCGCCTAGGTCTCGAACACAACCGCGTCGACCTCTACCTCCAGCCGATTGTTACGCTGCCGCAGCGCCGCACCCGCTACTACGAAGCCTTCAGCCGCATCCGGACGGAAGAAGGCAGCGTGATCCTGCCCGAGCAGTACGTCGACATCGCCGCCAGCGCCGGCCTGCTTACCACCATCGACAACCTGCTGCTGTTCCGCTGCATCCAGCTGATTCGCAAGTCGCGCCGCTCCAAGCTGGAAACCGGGTTCTTCTGCAACCTGTCCGGCGCATCGCTCGCCGACCCGGAGTTCTTCGACCAGTTCGTGGAGTTTTTGGAAAAGAACCCGGAGCTGCCCGAGATGCTGATGTTCGAGGTATCGCAGGCCGAGGCCGGTCAGGTCGAACTCGTGCCGATCCTAGCCAAGCTGCGCCGCCTGGGCTTCGCGTTCTCGCTCGATAAGGTCGATCTCGTTACCGTCGATTTCGACGACATCGCTCGCCGCGGCTTCCGCTACGTGAAGATCGAGGCGGCCCAGTTGCTGTCCGCCGATGTGCAGTCCCGCATGACCATCCACATGGCGGACCTGGGCGAGATCCTGAAACGCGCCGGAGTGAAGCTGATCGTCGAAAAGGTCGAGGAAGAAAGCCAAGTTCTCGCGCTGCTGGAGATGGACATCGATCTCGCCCAGGGCCACCTGTTCGGCGAGCCGCGCCCGATCCAAGGCACCGTATGACCGAACCCGCCGTTTTGACCGGGCTGGCAGGCCTAGCCGGCCGCTATGACGCTGCGCTGCTCGATGTCTGGGGCGTGCTCCACGACGGCGTCAAACCCACGCCTGGCGCCCTAGACTGTCTGGCCCGCCTGCGCGCCGCGGGCTGGCGCTTGGTGCTGCTGTCGAATGCGCCGCGGTCGGCATCCTCGACTCGCACCCAGATCGCCGGGTTCGGCATCCCGCCCGCCAGCTACGACGACGTGGTGACCTCCGGCGAGCTAACCCGGGCCGCCCTGGCCCAGCGGGTGGACCCGTGGCATGCGGCACTCGGGCGGCGCTTCTACCACCTCGGGCCGGCGCGCGATTGGGGGCTGTTGGACGGTCTCGACTACGAGCGCGTACAGGAAGTTGCGGGTAGCGATTTCATCTTGAATACGGGGTTGTTCGACGACGACACGGAAACCGCGGAAACCTACGCTCCGTTCTTGCAGACGGCACGGCAGCGCGCGATTCCGATGATTTGCGCCAACCCGGATATCTCGGTCATGCGCGGCAATCGTTCCATTCCGTGCGCTGGTGCCATTGCCGTGGCGTACCAGGCGATCGGCGGCAATGTCTGCTTTCACGGCAAACCCCACGCCGGGGCCTACGCCGCATGCTTCCGGTTATTAGAGGGGGTGCTTCCCAGCCGGATCCTCGCGGTCGGGGACTCGTTGTCCACCGACATCCGGGGTGCCGTTGGGGCCGGAATCGACTCGGTGTTCGTCATGGATGGCATCCATGTCTCTGAAATCAAAGGGAATCCCACTGCGGCCTACGCCCGTACCGGGATCACCCCGACCGCTGCCATCCCGACGTTCCGGTGGTAGCCTGTGGCAATGGACCAGAGCGAAGTTGATCGTGCCGTTCGCGACCACGCCCGCTGGCTTGCCGATGACGGCGGGGAACAAATGCGCTTGGCGGGTAAGGACTTAGCGGGCGCCAAGCTTCACGGCGCGAACCTGAAGCGGGCCGTGCTGTCCAAGGCAAATCTCACCGACGCCGACTTGCGCGAGGCCGACCTGTCGGAAGCCAAACTGGACGAGGCGGCGCTAAAGGGCGCGAATCTGCGGGCGGCCAAGGTCCGCGATACGGACCTGACCGGTGCCGACCTACGCTTCGCCGATTTGCGCGGCGCGGACCTGGCTGGAGCTGAAGTGTCCGGCGCGAAGCTCAAGGGCGCAGTGATCGCCCCTGAGCCCCTTCACCGCTTGATGGGGTGCCGGACCGAAGCGTTCTAGTTCTTGCTCAGGCCGCGGTAGATGCCGTTCAGGTACAGAATCGCGACCACCGCAACGATCGGCAGCACGATGAGCATGAAAGTGTGCATGTTCATAACGGTCGACTCCCAAGCAACGTGAAATCAGGACTGCCTTTCTAGCAGCATCTTCTTGATCTCGGCGATAGCCTTTGCGGGGTTCAGACCCTTGGGGCACGCCGCGACGCAATTCATGATCGTATGGCACCGGTACAGCCGGTGGGGGTCTTCCAGGTAGTCCAGGCGGTCGCCGGTATGCTCATCGCGGCTGTCGGTAAGCCAGCGGTGCGCCTGCAGCAAGGTGGCGGGCCCGAGGAACCGGTCGCCGTTCCACCAATAGCTCGGGCAACTGGTCGAGCAGCACGCGCATAGGATGCACTCCCAACTCCCGTCCAAAGCCGCGCGGTCTTCGGGGCTTTGCAGGCGTTCCCGCATGGGCGCGGCGGTTTCCGACTGCAGCCACGGCTGGATCGATGCGTACTGGGCGAAGAACGTCGTGAGGTCCGGCACCAGGTCCTTGATCACCGGCAGATGGGGCAGGGGGTAGACCCGGATCTCGCCACTTACGTCGGCGATCGGCTTGATGCACGCCAGCGTATTGGTGCCGTCGACGTTCATGGCGCACGAGCCACACATGCCTTCCCGGCACGACCGGCGGAAGGTGAGGGTCGCGTCGGTCTCGTTCTTGATCTTGATTAGCGCGTCCAAGACCATCGGACAGTCGGTGGTGTCGACTTCGAACGCATCGAGCGTGGGGTTGCCGCCTTCGTCCGGGTTCCAGCGGTAAATGCGGAACGTGCGCACCGCTTTCGCTCCGGGCGGCGCGGGCACGGTCTTGCCCGCGCCGATCTTGGAGTTCTTGGGCAGCGTAAACTGAACCATCAATAGACTCGTTGCTTCGGTTGGATCACGTCGACCTCGCCGGTCGTCGTCATGTGCACCGGCCGATAGTCCATGCGCACCGCGCCTGCCGGATCGACCCACGCCAGGGAGTGCTTCATCCAGTTGGTGTCGTCGCGGTCCTTGAAGTCCTCGCGTGCGTGGGCGCCGCGGCTTTCGGTGCGGGCCGCCGCCGCATGGATGGTAGCGGCGGCGAGCGGCAACAGGTTGCCGAGTTCGAGTGTCTCGACGAGATCGGTGTTCCAAATTAGTGAGCGGTCGCTGACCCGGATGTCGTCCATCAGCTGCCACACCTTGGCGATTTCGGCCTTGCCCCGTTCCAGGGTGGCGGTGTCGCGGAACACCCCGCAATAGGTCTGCATCGCGTCCTGCATGCGGTGCCGGATCGCCGCCGTGGGCGTGCCGCCCTTTGCTTGGCGGAAGCGGTCGAGGCGCGCTAGGGATTCGTCGCCGGCGCTACGGCCTAGGTCGGGGTGCGGGGCGCCGGGCCGGATGATCTCCGCTGCGCGTTTAGCTGCGGCGCGGCCGAATACGATCAGGTCCAATAGCGAATTCGACCCTAGCCGGTTGGCGCCGTGCACCGAGACGCAGGCGCCTTCGCCGACCGCCATCAGGCCGGGAACCACCGATTCCTGCCCGCCCCCGCCGGGCACCACGACTTCGCCGTGAATGTTGGTGGGAATGCCGCCCATGTTGTAGTGGCACGTGGGCAGCACCGGGATGGGATCGCGGGTCGCGTCCACCCCGGCGAACACGCGGGCGTTGTCGACCACGCCAGGCACACGTTGGTTCAGCACGTCCTTGCCCAGGTGGCTCACTTGCAGGTGGATGTGGTCGCGCTTGGGGCCGACGCCCCGGCCCTCGCGCACTTCGGTAGTGATTGCGCGGCTCACTACGTCGCGGGACGCGAGGTCGCGTGCCTGGGGCGCGTAGCGCTCCATGAAGCGCTCGCCCGCCGAATTGATCAGATAACCGCCTTCGCCGCGCGCGGCTTCCGACACCAGCACGCCGGAGCCGTACAGCCCGGTTGGGTGGAACTGAACAAACTCTGCATCCTGAACGGGCAGGCCGGCGCGCAACACCATACCGCCGCCGTCGCCCGTACACGTGTGGGCGGCGGTGGTGAGGCCATAGGCGCGGCCATAGCCGCCGGTCGCCAGCACGACGAGATGCGCGTGGAAACGGTGGATCGACCCGTCTTCGAGGTTCCACGCCATGACGCCCCGCGTGACGCCTTCCCGGTCCACGATCAGGTCGAGTGCGAAGTACTCGATGAAGAACTTGGCGTCGTGTTTCAGGCTCTGCTGGTACAGCGCGTGAAGAATGGCGTGACCCGTACGGTCGGCCGCGGCGCACGTACGCTCGGCCTGGCCTTTGCCATAGTGCGTGGTCATGCCGCCGAACGCGCGCTGGTAGATGCGGCCATCCGCGGTACGCGAGAACGGTACTCCGAAGTGTTCGAGTTCGATCACCGCCTGGGGGCCTTCGCGGCACATGTATTCGATCGCGTCCTGGTCGCCGAGCCAGTCGGAGCCCTTGACCGTGTCGTACATGTGCCAGCGCCAGTCGTCTTCGCCCATGTTGCCGAGTGCGGCAGAGATGCCGCCTTGGGCCGCGACGGTGTGGCTGCGGGTGGGAAATACCTTGGTGATGGAGGCCGTGCGCAAGCCGGCTTGGGCCAGGCCATAGGCCGCGCGCAGGCCAGCGCCACCGGCGCCCACTACGACTGCGTCGTAGTAGTGGTCGTTGATCGGGTACGCCGGCACGGGCTATGTCAGCGCGAGTTTGAGCACCGCGAACCCAGACGCCGCGGCGGCAGCAACCACGGCAAAGGTCGACGCGGTGCGAGTCATCCGCTTGCGCCACTCGGTATGGACATAGTCCTCGATCACCACGTCCAGCCCGCCTTTCAAGTGATAGAACGCAACCCCAAGCAGCAGCAGCATCGCCACTGCGTTGACCGGTGTGCCGACCCAGGCGCTGAAGTGCGCATGGGTTGCGCCGGCGAGCGAGATCAGCGAAGCCGTGAGCCAAATGCTGAGCGGCACCAGTGCGAGCGCCGAGGCACGCTGGCCCCACCAGGCGTTTACTCCGTGCCGGGCAGACCCCAGGCCACGAGCGGTGCGCAGCGGCGAACGGAACCTCATAAGGCCGCCCCGTCGCGCATCAGGTAGCCCAATTCCCAGGCGACGACCGTTAGTACGATCGCGGCGAGAAACGCGATCCAGCCCGACCGCCGCGCCGTGTGCCGCTCCAGGCCCATCCCGAAGTCCCAGAACAGGTGCCGCACGCCGTTGGCAAGGTGGAAGAACAGCGCGAAAGTAAAACTAAGCAGCACCAAGCGCCCGGGGATGGATCCGATGAACGCGCGGGCCACGGCAAACGCGCCCGGGCCGGTCGCCGCAGCGAGTAGCCACCACGCCAGCAGCACCGTGCCGAGGCCGAGCGAGATGCCGGTGACCCGGTGGAGGATGGATAGCACCATCGTCCACTGCCAACGGTAGACCTGCAGGTGCGGCGATAGGGGGCGCGGGGTCGGCATGAGGGGCCGGAGTCTAGCCGAACCGCTAGCTGCAGCGAAGGGTGGCGCGTTGAACGCGCCTCGGTCCGGCGCCCCGGTGGGGGCGCACGAAACAGGGTGCCTTCTAGGGGAGGGCAGTCGCCGCGAGTTTCCCTTGCCAGTGCGCCAGCCGCGCCTTCAGGGCGGCGTGCCGCAGGTAGGGGTCGTCTTCGGGTTCGATGCGTTCCAGCTCCTTAAACACGCAGCCTTCGGCGCCGTGCGCCTTCCATGCCGCGGTCAGCCCGGCCATCGGGGTGATTGCCGAGGCGCAGGGTGAGCCACATGGGGTTCGGCACGGCGGTGAGTTCGGGGGTGGCGCCGACTCAGACCTGTCCGGTGGGCGTGCAGCGGACGGCGTAAATGCCGGGCGTGGCTTTGCGTTCCTTGTACGCGGCCTTGGCTGCGCGCTTATCGTCGGGCTTCACGCCCAAGCTCATGCGCCACGCGCCTTGGCGGCGGGCTTCTTTGCTGCCTTTTCCTCGGCCAGCACCGCATCGACCACTTCCAGCAGTACTTCGGGCTCGTGGGCGCCGACGACCGCATAGCGGTCGTCGAACAAGAACGTGGGGACACCGCTGACGCCGGCTTGGCGGGCTTGGGCGTCGAGTTCGCGGACCTCATCCAGGTCGGCGTCGGTGGCGAGGCGGTCGGAGACCTCGGCGGCATCCAGGCCTGCTTCGCCGGCGGCCTGGGTCAACACGAGGTGGTTGCCCAGGTCTTGGCCTTCGGTGAAGTAACGGCGGTAGAGGATATCCGCCATCAGTTCCTGCTTACCGAGCTCCTGGGCCCACATGACCAAGCGGTGCGAATCCAGGGTGTTAGGAATGCGGTTGTCGCGGCCGGTGAAGTCGATGCCCACGCCGGCCCCGAGCTCGCGCAATTGCTTGTCGGACTGTTCGACCTTGGCGCGGCTGCCGAACTTGGCGGCGAGGTAGGCGATCCGGTCGGTGCCGCCGGGCGACATTTCCGGGTTGAGCTGGAACGGGTGCCAAACCAACTCAAACGCCACGTCCGGGCGCTGCTTTAGCGCCGCCGCAAGACGGCGCTTGCCGATGTAGCACCACGGACAAACCGTGTCGGAAAAGACTCGAATACGCATGGACTCCTGCTCTCATCGGACGATGGCGTAACTTGGGGTGCCCCTGGGCACGGGTCAAATGGCGACTTGGCGCTTTGACCCCGCACCCGGACTACCCGCAACGTTGACGGGTGGGGATTCAGCACCTATCAAACCTGAGGTTGGCTGACTATGCGGCTTGGCCGCGGGGCGCACATTTGCGATGCGCGCCCAGCTGACGACGGAGACCGCAGTGCTGTTCAATAGTTTTGAGTATCTGCTGCTCTTTCTCCCTCTCGTTGTCTGCCTGTACTGGGCCCTGGCGGGTTGGAATCCGCGGATCGCCGCCGTGGCGCTGGTCGTGGCGTCGCTGTTCTTCTACGGCTATTGGTCGCTCCGGTTCATTCCGATTCTGCTGTTTTCGGTGACCGTGAACTTCGCTGCCGCGCGCTGGCTCGTGGCAAGCCGCCACACCGGCAGCGAAGCCCGCCGCCGCGCCGTGTTGTTCGGCGGACTGGCGTTCAATGTCGGGCTACTCGGCTACTTCAAGTACGCAGACTTTTTTCTGGCCAACATCGGCACGGCATTGGGACGCGAGTTTCCGGCCCTGCACTTGGCCCTGCCGCTGGGAATCAGCTTCTTTACGTTCCAAAAAATCGCGTTCCTGGTGGACTGCTACAAGCGCAAGGTCGCGTCAGCGAATCTGCTGGACTACGGACTGTTCGTGACGTTTTTCCCGCAGCTGATCGCGGGGCCGATTGTCCACCACGCCGAGGTGATGCCCCAGTTCGCCGCTGTACGGCACACCGGGCCGAATTTCGAAAACATTGCTCGCGGCCTATTCCTGATCAGCGTTGGGCTCTTCAAGAAGGTGCTGTTGGCGGACTCGCTCGCTGTGTTTGCCGATCTCGGGCACCACTCGTACGGAGACCTCACCTTCTTCAGCGCCTGGGTTACCACCCTGGCGTACACCTTCCAGCTGTACTTCGATTTCTCTGGCTACATCGACATGGCGCTGGGGTCGGCGCTGATGTTCAACATCGAACTTCCCGCCAACTTCCGGTCACCGTACCGCGCGGTATCGATCCAAGAGTTCTGGCGGCGCTGGCACATCACGCTGGGGCGGTTCTTGCGCGACTATGTGTTTATCCCGCTCGGTGGCAGTCGCGGGGCCTTGCCGGCAACGCTCCTGAATCTGTTCGTCACCTTCCTGGTAGGCGGGTTGTGGCACGGAGCATCGTGGCTGTTTGTCTTGTGGGGCTCGCTCCACGGTGCGGCAATGGTGGTGCACCGCCTGTGGACCGCGACCGAGTACCGTATGCCGCGCTGGGCCGGATGGGCGCTCACCTTCACCTTCGTTAGCCTGACCTGGATCCCGTTTCGCGCGACGAGTTGGGACGGCGTGAAGGCCATCGTCGCGGCACTATCCGGCGTGAACGGGATCGTCTTGCCGGCGCGCCTGGAGCCAATGCTGCATGGTTTGGCGGGGCCATTTGGGTTCGGCAAGTGGCTGACGCCGTTCGACAACCTGTTGTCCGGCGAAGCGGTTCTTACGCTCGCAATCAGCGCGGTCATCGCATTCGGGTTCCCCAATTCCATGGACCTAGCGGCCCGGCGGGCCCACGGATGGGGCAGGCTGGCTGCATGCTGTGCTTTGTTCGTGGCCTCCTACGTCTTCATGGGACGGCCTAGTTCGTTCCTGTATTGGCAGTTTTAGACTGGGCCATGGGACCGCGGCTGTTCATTCTCCTATTCGTGCTGCTCAGCGGGCTGGCGGTCGGATCGCTGCTGACCGCCGAGCGTCTCTTGCAGTGGCAGATACCCTTGGGTCCGGCCAAGCTATCGGTCATCGAATACGAGACCGACCGCTACGGCCTGGTGGCCCCGGCGACCCCCGAGGGCCAAGCCATCTTGAGCCACGCCTACGGCCCCTATGCCCCTGTCCTTGCAACAGGCCGGTACCTGCTGTCGTACAGCGAGGAAGCGGAGTTCACCCTGCCCCGCATCGACACGGGGTCCCGGCGCGTGCTGTTGCGCGAGGCCCCGGGGCTGCGCCTGAATCTGTGGCAAGAGCGCTCGCCCCAAGTCGTCATGCTCGGCAGTTCGATGTTCTTCATGGGGATGAACCGCCAACG
Organism: Alphaproteobacteria bacterium; assembly: GCA_947481575.1. Lineage (GTDB taxonomy): Bacteria > Pseudomonadota > Alphaproteobacteria > UBA2966 > CAIVPW01 > CANKGV01. The sequence goes on along the minus strand of CANKGV010000007.1, from coordinate 53,506 downwards.
GTTCTTCGACGCCACCAACAACCAGGTTCGGCTGATCGACTTCACCATGGGCAACAACAATCCTGGTGTTGCCAACTTCCTGCTCGACCGCCTGAGCGATGCCGCCCTGCGGATCGAGCCCGGCATGTTGGTCCTCTACGGGTTCGGGAATTACGAATTCGATCAGCGCTTTTGCGCCCCGATCGCCGAGCACATGACCCGCGCGTTCGGCCAGGTCGCCGGTCAGCAACCGACGAAGACCATACGAGAGCGGTTTGCAGGTGCGGTCCAGCTGTCCAACTTCCGCGCCCACCTGATCAAGGTTGTGGAGACTTCCTTTGTGCAGCGCGTTGTGCTGGGCCGCCATGATCCGCTCATCGTCCCGGCGGCGATCGTCGCCGATGTGGATGGGCTCCGCGCCTGGGGAATCAGTACCGTCGTCCCCGGCCTTCTCGTGAATACCCCGGCCCTGTGCGCCGACGCGGTCGAGGCCATGCGCGGGGTCATCGGCCGCTTGAGCGAAGCCGGTGCCGATGTCGTGCTGGTGCGCCTGCCCATGGCAAGTCCGGTCCGCTACGCTGAACGCCTGCCGGGCCGCTAACAGGAGATTGCCGACACCGCGTTGGCACAGCTTGCGTCAACGGGGCTCCGGTTCCGGTTGGTTGACCTGGAAGATCCGGCGACCCTGGGAGCTGATGATCGTGACTACGTCATCGGTCCAACCCGCTACTGGGATGTCGGGCACCTGAACTGGGACGGCGGTCTCAAACTGACCGACTACCTATTGCGCCAGGTGATCCTGCCGCACATGGCCGCAGCGCCGCGCGGCCAATAGCGCCGGCGTTTCGGCTATGCGGCCCGCTGCGACTTGAGCAACTTGCGGTTGACCAGCAGCTCGGCGATCTGCACTGCGTTGAGAGCGGCGCCCTTGCGCAGGTTGTCGGCGACCACCCACAGGTTGAGGCCGTTCTCGACCGTGTGGTCGTCGCGGATGCGGCTCACGAATGTTGCGGATTCACCCGCGGCGTCCACCGGCGTGGCATAGCCGCCGGGCTCGTGCTCGTCCAACACCATGACGCCGGGGGCCTCGCGCAGAATCGCGCGAGCGTCGGCGGCCGACATTGGGCTGTGGAATTCGACATTGATCGACTCGGCGTGGCTGATGAACGTGGGTACGCGCACGCACGTGGCGGTCACCAGAATCTTGGGGTCCAAGATCTTCTTGGTCTCGACCTCCATCTTCCACTCTTCCTTCGTGTAGCCGTCGTCCAGAAACTTGTCGATCTGGGGAATCACGTTGAACGCGATCTGCTTCGGGAACTTCTTCGGCTCGATCGGGTCGTTGACGTAAATGCCCTTGGTCTGGCTGAACAGCTCATCCATGGCCTCGTTGCCGGCGCCCGAGGTGGACTGGTACGTCGACACGACGATGCGGCGGATCTTGGCCTTATCGTGCAGGGGCTTCAGCGCCACTACCATCTGGATGGTGGAGCAGTTCGGGTTCGCGATGATGCCGCGCTTGGTGACCATCTTTACGGCGTCCGCGTTCACTTCCGGCACCACCAGGGGAATGTCCGGGTCCATGCGGAAGTGGGACGTGTTGTCGATCACCACGCACCCCGCCGCCGCGGCGCGCGGCCCGTGGATCGCGGAAACAGATGCCCCCGGCGAGAACAGGCCGATGTCCCAGCCCTTGAAGTCAAAGTCGTCGAGCGCTTTGACCTTGAGGGTGTGATCGCCGAACGAGACTTCCTTGCCGACGGAGCGCGAGGACGCGACCGCAGCGATGTCCGATACCTCGAACTTGCGCTCATCCAGGACGCTCAGCATCTCGCGTCCAACGTTGCCGGTCGCACCGACGACCACTACCCGATAACCCATAGCACTCTCCTGCCGTTGGTACGGCGCAAACCGCGCACGCGCGGCAATCTTGGTCCCCGGCGGCCGTCCGTGCGGCAGCGCCGGCTCGAACTCAGCGCGTCTTAGTCAGGCGTTCCAGCTCCGCCAGCACCGCATCGCCCATCGCCTTGGTGGACACGAGCGTCTTGCCGGGCTGCAGAATGTCGCGCGTGCGCACGCCGTGCTCCAGCACGTTGCCGACCGCCTGCTCGACCAAATCGGCTTCCACCGCGCGGTTGAACGAATAGCGCAGCAGCATCGCGAAGCTCAGGATCGTCGCCAGCGGGTTGGCCATGCCTTGACCGGCAATATCCGGCGCGCTGCCGTGGATGGGCTCGTATAGGGCGCGTCGCTTGCCCGACGAGTCCGTGGCGCCAAGCGATGCCGACGGCAGCATACCGAGAGAGCCGGTGAGCTGTGCCGCTTCATCCGACAGCATGTCGCCGAACAGGTTGTCCGTGACGATCACGTCGAACTGCTTGGGGTTGCGCACAAGCTGCATGGCGCAGTTGTCCGCGTACATGTGGCTGAGGGCTACGTCGGCAAACTCGGCCGCGTGCAGCTTGGTGATTTCCTCGCGCCACAACAGACCCGATTCCATCACGTTGGCCTTTTCAACCGAACAGACCTTGCGGCCGCGGGCACGGGCGATGTCGAACGCGACGCGTCCCACCCGGTGAATCTCCTGGGTGGTGTAGACCTGGGTGTTGATCCCACGGCGGTTGCCGCCGCCGATGTCGGTGATGCCGCGCGGTTCGCCGAAGTACACCCCGCCGGTGAGTTCGCGGACGATCATGATGTCGAGGCCGGCGACGATCTCGGGCTTCAACGTGGAAGCCTCGGCCAGCGCCGGGTAGACCATCGCCGGGCGCAGGTTGGCGAACAGGTCCATGTCCTTGCGCAGGCGCAGCAGGCCGCGCTCCGGCTTGAACTTGAATTCCAGCTTGTCCCACTTGGGGCCGCCGACCGCGCCCAACAGCACGGCATCGGCTTCCATCGCAACGCGCATGGTTTCGTCGGTCAGGGGGACGCCGTGCGCCTCATAGGACGCGCCGCCCACCAGGCCATCGATGAATTGGAACGCGACACTGCGCGTATCGGCCAGCCACGCGGCGACGCGGCGCGCTTCCGCCACCACTTCGGGGCCGATGCCGTCGCCGGGCAGCGCCAGGATCGTGCCTAACGCGGACTTGGAGTTCGCCGCACTCATGCCCGGTACAACCAGGGCTGGGTTTGCTTCTGGCCCGCCTCGAACGTGCCGATAGCGGCGGCCTGCTGCAGGGTCTGGCCGATCTCGTCCAATCCGTTGATCAAGCAATCCTTGCGGAACGGATCGACGGTGAACGGCACCGCGATGTTCGACCGCACGATGCGCTGGTTGGGCAGATCGACGGTAAACCAGGAGTCAGGACGCTCGGCGTCCTTCATCAGCTTCTCGATTTCTTCCTCGGGCAGGATGATCGGCAGCATTCCGTTGAGGAAGCAGTTGTTGAAGAAGATGTCGGCGAACGACGGCGCGATGATGCAGCGAATGCCGAAGTCGCGCAGGGCCCACGGCGCGTGCTCGCGCGATGACCCGCAGCCGAAGTTGCGGCCGGCGATCAGGATCTTCGCGTTGCGCCACGGGTCGCGGTTCAGCACGAAGCCGGGGATTTCCTTGCCGTCCGGCGTGCGGCGCATTTCTTCGAACAGATGGACCCCTAAGCCCGTGCGCTTGATCGTCTTCAAGAACTGCTTCGGGATGATCATGTCGGTGTCGACATTGACCATCGCCAGCGGTGCGGCGGGGCCGCTCAGGGTGGTGAACTTGTCCATAGCGGTTCCTTAGCGGCGCAGCGCGCGAACGTCGGCGAGCGTGCCGGTTACGGCAGCGGCCGTGGCCATTTCCGGACCCATCAGGTGGGTGCGGCCGCCGCGGCCCTGGCGGCCTTCGAAGTTGCGGTTGGAGGTGGACGCGCAGCGTTCGCCCGGCTCCAAACGATCGGCGTTCATTGCTAGGCACATGGAGCACCCGGGCTCGCGCCATTCGAAGCCGGCGGCCAGGAAAATCTTGTCCAAGCCTTCAGCTTCCGCCTGGGCCTTCACTAGACCGGACCCGGGTACCACCATGGCGCTGACGCCGTTGGCGACTCGGCGGTCCTTGGCGACGGCGGCGGCGGCGCGCAGGTCTTCGATGCGCGCGTTGGTGCAACTGCCAATGAATACCCGGCTCACCGGAATCGCCGTCATCGCCGTGCCGGGCTTGAGGTCCATGTATTCCAGCGAGCGGATCATCTTGGCGCGTTTGCCGGCGTCCGCTTCCTTGGACGGATCCGGCACGGCGCCGGTGATCGCTACCACGTCTTCGGGACTGGTACCCCAAGTGACCTGCGGTGCGATGTCGGCGGCGGTGAGCGACACGTCGCGGTCGAACTTGGCATCCGCGTCGGACGGCAGGGTGCGCCAATAGGACACGGCGCGGTCGAACGCGGCGCCCTGGGGCGCCATCGGGCGGCCGGACAGGTACTGGAAGGTCGTGTCGTCGGGCGCGATCAGGCCGGCGCGGGCGCCCGCCTCGATCGACATATTGCAGACGGTCATGCGGCCGGCCATGGAGAGGCCGCGGAATACCGAGCCGGCGTATTCGATGACGTGGCCGGTGGCACCAGCGGTGCCGATGCGGCCGATGATCGCGAGGATCACATCCTTCGCCGTGACACCGGTGCCGAGGGCGCCATCGACCGAGATGCGCAGCGTCTTCGCGCGCTTCTGCACCAGCGTTTGGGTCGCCAGGGTGTGCTCGACTTCCGACGTGCCGATGCCGAACGCCAGCGCGCCGAACGCGCCATGGGTCGCGGTGTGGGAATCGCCGCACACGATGGTCATGCCCGGCTGGGTCATCCCCTGCTCAGGCCCGACAATGTGGACGATCCCTTGCCGCACATCGGCCATCGAGAAGTACTCGATGCCGAATTCGGCGCAGTTGTCGGCGAGCGTCTGGACCTGGATCCGCGATTCCGGATCTTTGATGCCGTGGGCGCGGTCGGTGGTCGGGACGTTGTGGTCGGCGACGGCGAGCGTCGCGTCGGGGCGGCGTACGTTGCGCCCCGCCAGCCGCAGGCCTTCAAACGCCTGCGGGCTGGTGACTTCGTGGACCAGATGGCGGTCGACGTACAGGACCGTGGTCCCGTCCGCCGCCGCAGAGACGACGTGACTGTCCCAGATCTTGTCGAACAACGTGCGGGCCAACGGGCGATTCTGTGCCATGGCGGCCAACTCTCGGGTGGCGGGCCCCTGTGGACCGCTCCCGATTGGGTTCGACGGTTACTGGGGCCCGGGGGTTACTCCTGGGCGGTAGTGCCTTCGTCGCGGTTGTCCTGCTTCTCGCGAATACGGGCGCGTTTGCCGGACAGGCCGCGGAGGTAATAGAGCTTGGCGCGGCGGACTTCGCCGCGGCGGACAACTTCGATCCCGGCGAGTGCCGGCGAGTACAGCGGGAAGTTGCGTTCCACGCCTTCGCCGTACGAAATCTTGCGCACCGCGAACGAGGAGTGCAGGCCGCGGTTGCGGCGCAGGATGCACACGCCTTCAAACGCCTGGGTACGCTCGCGCTCGCCTTCGACGATGCGGACGCTGACGCGCAGGGTGTCGCCAGGAGCGAACTCCGGCACGGCGCGCGCGGCCACCAGCTTGTCGGTTTGGCGCTTGTTGAACTCTTCCAGGACGTTCATCGACTTGTTCCTTACTGCTTGGCCTTCGACTGATAAGCGCGCCAGAGATCATCCCTGCGTTCGCGCGTAACCCGTTCTGCTTCCGACTGGCGCCAGTTTCGAATCTGCTGGTGGTTGCCCGACAGCAGGACCTCCGGAACTTCGCGGCCTTCCCACACCCGCGGCCGGGTGTAGTGGGGGTATTCCAACAACCCCCGTTCGAAACTTTCTTCCACCGGCGAGGCCGCGTCGCCCATCACTCCCGGTAGCAAGCGCACGACCGCGTCTAGCGTTGCGATCGCAGCGGGTTCGCCGCCGGACAAAACAAAATCGCCGAGGCTCAACTCCTCCAGCCCCCGGGCCGCAAGGACGCGCTCGTCGACGCCCTCAAACCGCCCGCAGACCAGGGTTACGCCTGGGCCTTCCGCCAACGATTGCACCCGGCGCTGGTCCAGACGCGGACCGCGGGGCGACAGATAAATCGCCGGCACACTCACCTTCGATCGCGCCTGCACGGCATCCAACGCTGCCGCCAGCACGTCCGCACGCATTACCATGCCGGGACCGCCACCAAACGGCGCATCATCGACGGTGGCGTGTTTATCGCTCGCGAACGCCCGGATGTCCACCGTTTCCAATGCCCACAGGCGGTTCGCCAGGGCCGTTCCGGCCAACGAGAGGCCCAGCGGACCCGGAAACATCTCCGGAAACAGCGTGAGAACGGTCGCCGCCCAGGGCTCAGTCATCGGGGTAGTCCACCACGACCCGGCGACCGGCTAGGTCCACGACCGGCACGGCTTCATCGGTAAAGGGAACAAGCCGTGAACTCGTGCCCGGGCGAGCAATCTCGAGCAGGTCGCCGGCGCCGAAGTTGTGGACCGCATGGACCGTGCCTTCTTGGGTACCGTCCGGGCGGTCTACGCGCAGGCCGATCAGGTCTTCATGGTAGTACTCGCCGTCCTCGTCCGGCTCCGGCAGCTGTTCGCGCAGCACGAACAACTCAGTGCCGCGCATCAGGTCGGCCTGGGTGCGGTCGTTCACGCCATCGATCCGGGCGATCAGCCCGCGCGTTCCATCGCGCAGGCCTTTAACCTTGTATTCGATGGCGCCCGACGCATCGGTGAGGGTGCCGTAGGACGCGAAGTCCTCCGGCACCTCCGTGAACGAGTCGATGCGCACCTCGCCGCGCAGCCCGTGTGAACCGGCGATGCGAGCCAAGCACACCCGGCGCCCACGCCCTGTCATCGCCGGAGAGGGCAGAGGTTAGCTCTGGGCGGGCGGCTCGGCCGACGCCTTGGCGGCGGCATCGGCTGCGGCCTTGGCGCGCTCCTGGGCCTTCGCCTTGGGCTGGGCCTTTTGGACGCTCTTGCGGTTCTCCGGCATGGCGATGATCTTGGCCGCGCCGAGGAACTTCGCTACGCGCTCAGACGGGGTCGCCCCGTTCGACAGCCAGTACTTGATGCGCTCTTCGTTGAGCAGCACGCGGCCAGCGTCATCTGCCTTCAGCATCGGGTTGTAGGTCCCGACCTTTTCCAGGAACTTGCCGTCGCGGGGCGAACGAGCGTCCGCCACCACGATGCGGTACTGCGGCCGCTTCTTCGCGCCGACGCGCGACATCCGGATCTTCAACGCCATGTCGTCTTCCTTCTCCTAGTTACGTCCGAACCCGGCAGTGCCGGGGAACCCGGGCAAGCCGTGGCGCGCCAATCCCTTGGGGCCCAGCTTGCCAATCTTCTTCACCATGTCGGCCATGGTCCGATGCTGCTTCAGCACCTTGTTCACTTCCGGCACCGAGGTGCCGGAGCCTTCGGCGATGCGGCGGCGGCGCGAGGCGTCGAGGATCTTCACCTTGCGGCGTTCTTCCTTGGTCATCGATTGGATGATCGCCAACTGGCGCGCCAGCAGCTTGTCGTCGATGTTGGCGGCGGCGAGTTGCGCCTTGGCCTTGGCAACGCCGGGCAACATCGCCATCACGCCGTCGAGGCCGCCCATCTTGCGCATCTGTTTGATTTGCGAGGCGTAGTCGTCCATGTCGAAGCTGCCGGCAAGCAGCTTGGCTTCCATCTTCTTCGCGTCGTCTTCGTCGATCGTTGCCTTGGCCTTTTCGACCAGGCTGACGATGTCGCCCATCCCCAAAATGCGGGAGGCGATGCGGTCCGGGTAGAACGGCTCCAGCGCATCCAGCTTTTCACCGGCGCCGAGGAACTTGATCGGCACGCCGGTAACCGCGCGCATCGACAGCGCGGCGCCGCCGCGGGAGTCGCCATCGACGCGGGTCAGCACGATGCCGGTGACGCCGAGCCGGGCGTGGAATGCCTTCGCGGTAGTGACAGCGTCCTGGCCGGTCAGCGCATCCGCGACCAGCAATACTTCAGACGGGCGAACGGCCGTGCGCACCAGCGAAGCTTCCGCCATCAACGCTTCGTCGATCGAGAGGCGCCCGGCGGTATCTAGCAGCACCACGTCGAACCCGCGCAGACGGGCAGCGTCCATGGCACGCTTGGCGATGTCGACCGGCTGCTGACCGGCGATCACCGGCAGGGTGACAACGCCGGCCTGCTCGCCAAGGACACGCAACTGCTCCTGGGCGGCGGGGCGATGGACGTCGAGCGACGCCATCATCACCTTCTTCTTGTTCTCGTTCTGCAAACGCAGCGCGAGCTTGGCGGTGGTCGTGGTCTTGCCGGAACCCTGCAAGCCAACCATCAATACGGGCACCGGCGGTTGCGCCGCCAAGTTGATGCCCGCGGCTTCGCTGCCGAGGGTACTCACCAGATGGTCGTAGACGATCTTGATGACCATCTGCGCCGGGGCGACCGAACGGATCACTTCCTGGCCAACCGCGTGCTCGCGGACCTGCGCCAAGAAATCCTTCACAACCGGCAGCGCAACGTCGGCTTCCAGCAGCGCCACCCGCACTTCACGCAGGGCCTCGTCGACGTCGCCTTCGCTGAGCGCACCGCGCCCGCGCAGCTTGTCGAAGACCTGACCCAGACGGGCGCTTAGCGTGTCGAACAAGGGTTGCGGCTTCCCAAACGATTGAAGCGCCAGCGCGCGAATACTCGCGGACTGGCGGCGCCCCTCGGGGCATCAGGCACAAAAGCGTACCGAAATCGGCGGGAATGTAGGCGCGCCCAAGCCCAAGGGTCAAGCCGCAGCGCTTTACGGGATACCCGGTCACCCCTATATAACGCCCACCATGACCGATCGCGTATTCATGAAGATGCACGGCCTCGGCAACGACTTTGTCGTGTTCGACGCCCGCCAGACTCCCCTCGACCTGGACCCGATCGAGGTCCGCGCGGTGGGCGACCGCCACGTCGGCATCGGCTGCGACCAGATCGTAGTCATGAAGCCTTCGACCAAGGCGGACGTCTTCATGCAGCTCTTCAACCAGGACGGCAGCGAGATTTCCGCCTGCGGCAACGCCTCGCGCTGCGTCGGCCAGCTGATCATGCACGAGCGGAAGACCAGCAAGTGCACCATCGAAACCAAGGCCGGTGTGCTGGGCGCCTTCGATGGCGGCGGCGGCATGATCACCGTCGATATGGGTGAGGTCCGCACCGGCTGGCGCGACATTCCGCTATCGGAAGAGCGCGACACTCTCGACCTCAAGCTTGAGGTGGCCAATCCCAACGACCCCAACGGCGACCCGCTGCTGTGGGGTGCCGTGGGGGTCAACGTCGGTAACCCGCACATTGTGTTTCTGGTGAAGAACCCATGGGCGGTCGATCTGGCTACGATCGGCCCCATGCTGGAAAACCACCCGCTGTTCCCGGAACGCACCAACGTGAGCCTAGCCAAGATTACCGGCCCAGACGAAATTCAGTTGCGCGTATGGGAACGCGGCGCGGGCGAAACCAAGGCCTGCGGCACTGCCGCGTGTGCCGCCCTGGTGGCAGCCAACCGGAGCGGCGCGATGGGCCGGTCGGCGGTGGTCGAACTGGCCGGCGGCGCGCTCGGCGTGCTGTGGCGCGAGGACAACCACATCCTGCTCACCGGCCCGGCGACGTTTGCCTATGCCGGCACGTATGACATGCACGACATCGTGCGCGGTCTGATGGCGAGCATGCGCGCCGAAGAGACCAACGAACGCCAGCGCGCCCAGGGCGGCGCTGGCCACGCTCCTAAGTCGGCCGTGGCCCCGCTGCAGGACGATGGTCATGACCACGATCATGACCATGACCACCACGGCCACGGCCACGATCACGGCCATGGGCACAAACACTAGCGTTTCCGCCCCGGGTGCGGCCGGGTCTGCGCCGGAAGTCGTTACCTTCGGCTGCCGCCTGAACGCGCTTGAGTCCGAGGTGCTGCGCCGCAACGCGGTCGGTGCCGGGCTCACCGATACCGTCATCGTCAACACCTGCGCCGTCACTGCCGAGGCCGAGCGCCAGGCGCGCCAAGCGATCCGCCGCCTGCGCCGCGAGCGCCCGAATACCCGCATCGTCGTCACCGGCTGCGCCGCCCAGATCACCCCCGGCCAATTCGCGGCCATGCCGGAAGTGGACCAAGTCCTCGGCAACGCGGAAAAGCTCAATCCGCTCTCGTTCGATCGCGGCGAACGGGTCCAGGTCAACGACATCAAGTCGATCCGCGAGACTGCATCGCACTTGGTCGAAGGCTTCGAAGGCCGGGTGCGAGCGTTCGTGCAGGTACAGAACGGCTGCGACCATTCCTGCACCTTTTGCATCATTCCCCAGGGCCGTGGGCCGTCCCGCAGCGTGGCGATGGGCGAGATCGTCGCCCAGGTTCGGCGTTTGGTCGAAAACGGCTTTCGCGAAGTTGTGCTGACCGGCGTCGACGTGACTGCGTATGGCGCCGATCTGCCCGGCCATCCGCGGCTCGGTCAGTTGGTGCGGCGCCTGTTGGCCGCCGTGCCTGAACTGGATCGCTTGCGCCTCACCTCCATCGACCCGGCGGAGGCCGACGACGACCTCTGGTACCTACTGGCCGAAGAGCCACGCCTGCTGCCGCACCTGCACCTGAGCTTGCAGGCCGGCGATGACCTGGTGCTGAAGCGCATGAAACGCCGCCACAGCCGCGTGGACGCCATCGAATTCTGCCGCCGGGCCCGCGATTTGCGCCCAGACGTTGCGTTCGGTGCGGACCTGATCGCGGGATTTCCGACCGAAACCGAAGAGGCATTCACTAACACTCTGGCGATGGTCGATGACTGCGGGCTGTCGTACCTCCACGTATTCCCGTATTCGGCGCGTCAAGGTACCGCTGCTGCGCGCATGCCCCAGGTTCCCACAGCGGTGCGCAAGGAACGCGCAGCGCGCCTGCGCGCCAAGGGCGACCGGGCGCTGGCCGCGCAGCTGGCGGCGCAGATAGGCAGGCACTCGACCGTGCTGGTGGAACAGATCACGTCAGAAGGCGCGTGCGGCCGGGCCGACGACTACGCGCCGGTTCTGCTGGCTGCGGGCCCGCTAGTCGGCCAAGTAATCGCAGCAACGTACACGGGCGCCGAGGCCAAGCGGCTGATCGGCCGCGCGGCATGACCGGCAGCACGACGGGGTCTGCGCCGGCACTGGGGTGGCTGGCGCGGCTCCGCACCGGCCTAAGCAAGACAGCGGGGGCCCTGGGCGGTGGCATCGCCGGTCTACTGGGCGGCCGCAAGATTGACCGCGCCACACTCCAAGAACTCGAAGATCAACTGGTCGCTGCCGACCTGGGAGTGCGGGTTGCGGGTCGTATCACCAAGCGCCTTGGCGACACCCGCATGGGGCGTGAGCTCACGCCGGTGGAACTGCGCGAGGCGCTGGCCGAAGAAATCGCGGGGGTCTTGGCCCCGGCCGAGCGAGCCCTGGACCTGACCGCCGCCAAGCCGTTTGTGCTGCTGGTCGTGGGCGTGAACGGCACTGGCAAGACCACCACGATCGGCAAGCTCGCCGCCCGCATGCGGGGTGAAGGACGCAAAGTCATGATTGCGGCCGGTGACACGTTCCGGGCCGCTGCCATCGAGCAATTGCGCGTGTGGGGTGAGCGCGCCGGTGCCGAAGTAGTGGCGGATGCGCCCGGCGCTGACGCCGCCGGCTTGGCTTTCACGGCCTTACAAAAGGCCCGCGAGGCCAAGGCCGATGTGCTGCTGATCGACACCGCCGGGCGCCTGCAGAACAAGGCGGATCTGATGGCGGAGTTGGCCAAGATCGTACGCGTGCTGCACAAGCTCGACACGACGGCGCCGCACGCGGTGCTGCTGGTCTTGGACGCCACCACCGGCCAGAACGCCCGTTCGCAGGTCGAAGTATTCCGCGGGATCGCCGAGGTCTCGGGGCTGGTCATGGCCAAACTCGACGGCACGGCGCGCGGCGGCATGTTGGTGGCGATTGCGGAAGAATTCGGTTTGCCCGTGTACTTCATTGGAGTTGGCGAAGGGGTCGATGACCTGCAGCCATTCCGCGCTACGGAGTTCGCTCGTTCGCTTGTGGGCCTAGAGCCGTGATTGGACTCGTGCCCCGTGAATACTGCGGGGACTGAGTCACCCAAAGTCGCGTCCAAAGACAAGCCGAGGGGGTAAATCCATCGAATGATGCGAAAACCGGCCTCGTTTTCTTGCAAAACGGTAGTTTGCTCTTGATTTCCCCAAGTGAATGGAGAAGATAGGAATTGTGAACCGCGCGACGCAATTCGCGAGGTTCACCGGGTGAAAAACCCGTTTCGCAATGCCTGTCAGGAGACTACCAACATGGCCACTGCGCCCAGCAAGCCGAAGCCCGGTGCGAAACCGGCCGGCAAGCCGACCAAGAAGTAAACTCGCCTCTGGCGAGTGAGAATGCGGGCGCCGGGTAATTCCGGCGCCCGCTTCGTTTGTGGGGTGCGCTTACTGCCCCGCATGGGTCGGACCACCGCAGCTGTCCGCCCTCCAGCAATCCTAGTCGGGTTTTCGCGAGCGTAGGCGGCGGCAACGGGGTTAGAGTGGCCGCCCCGCTACGGAGGCACCTATGAAATACGTGTTGTTGGCAAAGATCAGTCCCGAATGGACCCGCCGCTGGGACGAGCGGGTGAAGGCCGCGGTCGCAAAGATGAAGGACCTCGGTATCACCGTCGACGCGGGTGGTTACACCCAAGGCGAATACGACTTTATCGACTTCGTCGACTGCAAGGACCCGCAAGCGGTACTGGCCTACTCGATCTGGTATGCCGCCGAAGGCTTCGGCAGCATCCTGACCCTGCCGGCGTTCTCCGGCGCTGAGATCAAGCAGGCCCGCGACCGTATCAAGGCGGCCACGAAGAAGCGTAAGTGAACGAAGCGATGCCCCCGTCGGCACCGGGCGCACCGCCGCCGAGCGGCGGCGCGGCCTTGGTCCGCCTGGTGATCGAGGCGGGGCCGCTGGCGGTGTTCTTCATCGCCAACGCCCGCGCCGGAATCTATTGGGGTACCGGCCTATTCATGGTCGCCATCACCCTGTCGCTGATCGTCTCGCTGGTGCGCGAGCGGCGCATCCCCGCCATGCCGATGGTCACGGCGGTGGTCGTGCTCGTGTTCGGCTCGCTCACGCTGTACCTGCACGACGACACGTTCATCAAACTCAAGCCGACCATCGTGAACAGTCTGTTCGCGGCGTTCATTTTTGTCGGGCTGGCAATCGGCCGGAACTTTGTGCGCGTCGTACTGGGACCGGCGTTTCAACTGACCGACGAGGGCTGGCGGGTGCTGGCCATTCGTTGGGGCGCGTTCTTCGTTGTGCTCGCCATCGTGAACGAAGTCGTCTGGCGCAACTTCAGTACGGACGTTTGGGTCGACTTCAAGGTCTTCGGCATCATGCCGCTGACATTTGCGTTCAGCTTGGCCCAGGTGCCGTTGCTAACGCGCCACGGCAATCCGCCGCCGGGCGCGGCGCCGAACGAGGGCGCCTAGCCCCAACGAAAAAGGCCCGCGCAAGCGGGCCTTGATTGGTCGCCAGCGCCGATTCAGGCGCGAATATCGAGCTTGTTGCCGCGGCGCTGGTCCGAACGGGCTTCGGTGTCGGCTTGGTCCGCCTCGCGCCGTTCCCGGCTGGCGTCGGTCTGCGCCCGGCGGGCATCGACCCGCGCGCGGCTCTGCTCGTCGCGCTGTTCCTCGTTCTCCTTGGAACGCTTGGCCGCACGCTCCACACGCACGGTCGAATCCAACCCTGGCGGCGGCAACGGCTGCGCCGGCGGCGTGACCGCGTTGGGCGGGATGAAAGAACCTGCTGAGACTTCGGCCATGGTATTAACCATATTTGGCCCCTGAACCCTGGGAGTCAAGGCGGGCAGGCCGCTTGCCGACCCTTACGGGCGCGCCGCCGGTGCCGGTGTGTGGAGCTTGTCGATGCGGCCTTTGACCTCAGCGTAGGCGCCAGTGTCGGGCTTTAGCTGCTTCAACAGGCGCGTCCAGGCAACCTCGGCGGCGTCCGTGTGACCTGCTTCGGCCTCGGCCATGCCTGTGTAGTACAGCGCCTCGGCCTGGTCCGGGTCGAGGGTCAGGATCTTCTGTAGCACCGGCTTGGCGGCGTCCGGGAACGGGGCATTGGGCGGCGTGGCCGCAAGCAGGATGCCGGCCTGCTCCGCCAACGTTTCCACATCGTCCGGCAGCAGCTTCACCGCCTTGCCGACTGCGTCGAGCGCCTCAGGGTAGCGCGCCAACACCCGGTACGACTGCGCCAACCGCAGCCATCCCTGGGCGTCATCAGGGGTGGTCACCATGCGCTCGGCGAGGCGGTCGACCATCTGGCCGATCATCGCCACCTGCTGTTCCTGGTTCATGCCAGCGAACGGTCCGGCGTCGGGCGGCGGCGGCATCACCTTGGCTAGGTCCACCTTCAGGGTCTTGGCCGCGCCTTCCAGCTGCCGCTTCAGCATCGGCATCCACGGCGCTTCCGCCGGGGTATCGCCGGCCAGCTTCAGCCAAATGTCGAACGCCTCCTGAGTCCGTCCTGCTTGCGCGCGGGCCAGGCCCACGTAGTAGCGGGCTGCCGGATGGCTTGGGTCGCCCTTGAGTGCAGCATCCACCGCCTCTTGCGCCGCCGGCGTGATCACGCCGCCGGCCACATTCACGAGTGCCTCAGCCAGGTCCATTTGCTCGTCCGGGCCATTGGCGCCCGCGGCGATGCCCTTGCGGACCGCATCCACGGCGTCCTGGAACCGGCCGTTGATCAGATACGCGCGGCCCAGGTTCACCCAACCCTGGCCGTCGTCTGGCTTCGCCTTGAGCGCCGCTTCCTGATCCTTGATGAATGCAACCAAATCGGGATCGTCGACCGGCCTGATCAGGTCGGTGCGGCTGGCGATCGGCTTGTCGCCCACGCCGGGCGAGCCCAATACGAAGTACAGCGTGCCGGCAATCAGCGGGATCAGGATCGCTAGTGCCAGCGCCGCACGCCATGTCGGGATCTTGCCGCCACCGGCGCGGCGATAGCCTTTGGTGGAGAGGCCTAGAACGCGCCGGTCGATCTCTTGGCGCGCCGCAGCTTCCTCCGCAGGGCTGACCAGCCCCATCGCGACGTCATGTTCCAGTTCGCGTAGTTGGTCGCGATAGACCTGCAAGTCGTGATCGACGCGATCAGCCGGTGGCTTCGCCTTGCGCACCAGCGGCACGACGATGAACGCCGCCGCCAGAGCTGCAAGCACGATGAACGGGATCCAAATCACGCGACTGCTCCTGGTGCCCTAGTTCCGCGTCAGTCGGCCGGGTCGGCGAGCATGCGCCGCGCCCTCTGCTGTTCGGCTTCGCTCAGCGGAGCCTCCGGCGCACGGCGCCGCGCACGGCGGAAATACACGAATGCGCCGACGCCGCCGACGATCAGGATGATCGGGGGCCCAAGCCACAACGCCAGCGTCTCCGGCTTCATGGGCGGCTTCAGCAGAACCCAGTCGCCGTAGCGAGTAACCAGGTACTGGATCGCTTGTTCGTCGGTGTCGCCGACCGCCAACCGCTCGCGCACCAGCATGCGCAGATCGTGAGCGAGGGTGGCGTTCGACTCGTGGATCGATTGGTTCTGGCACACCAAGCAGCGCAGTTGCTTGTGGATCGCAATGGCGCGCTGCTCCATCGCCGGATCGGGCAGCACCTCGTCGATGGTGGTTTGCGCCAACGCTGGTGCGCCGGTCAGTGCCGCCAGCGCCATCAGCGCGGCGAGCGCCGCGGAACGGATTCGGTTCATGTTGGACCTACTGCGCCTTTGCCGCTGCCTGGGCCGCGGCTTGCAGCTCGCGGACCTTGGGGAGGATCTCGTTGTCGAGGGCGGCGCGGTCAATCGGCCCAATATGCTTCATGCGAATGACTCCGTTGCCATCGATGACGAACGTCTCTGGAACCCCGTAAACGCCGAAGTCGATACCCACCCGTCCACCGAAGTCGCCGCCAACGCGCTTGAACGGGTTGCCGTAGGTCTGCAACCACTGCGCTGCATTCTCCGGCGTGTCCTTATAGTTCAAGCCATAGAGTACAACGCTGCCGGATTTCGCCACATCCATCCACAGTGGATGCTCCTCGCGACACGGGATGCACCACGAGGCGAACACGTTGACGATCGACACTTGGCCTTTGAGATCGGCGGAGCTCAAACCCGGGGCCGTGCTAGGCACGCCAGGCAGCGCAAAGGTCGGGACCGGCTGACCGATCAGCGCCGACGGAATTTCCGCCGGCCGCAGCCCGAGGCCAATGCCGAGGGCGACCGCCACTAAGCCGAATATGATCAGCGGAACCAGGAACGCCGGGCGCACGCGTCTACTCGGCCGCCGAAGCTTCAGTGCGAATCTTGCCACCCGCGGGCGCTCCGCGGCGGGCCGGCGCGCCGACCCGATGACGGCGGTCCGAAAGCGAGACGAATCCGCCTGCCACCATCACCATCGCGCCCAACCAAATCCACTGCACGAATGGCTTAAAGTAGAAGCGCGCGGCAAAACCACCGGCCCCATCCGACTCACCGATTGCGGCGTACAGATCGCCGAACCACACCGGGCGAATCGATGCCTCGGTGGTCGTCATGGCCGAACCCACGTAGGAGCGGGTCTCCGGCGCCAGGGTCGTGACCGGGCGCCCGTCGCGGGTGACGCTGAACACGCCGCGGACGGCGGTGTAGTTCGGGCCGCGCACGTTGCCGGCGCCTTCGAAGGTGAACGTGTAGCCATTTAGGCTCGCGGACTGGCCCGGCTTCAGCACCGTGCCTAGCTCAGTCTGCCACGTCAGCAAGACGGTGATCCCGAGCAGAACGAAGCCTAGGCCGGCGTGCGCCATCACCATGCCCCACACCGAGCGCGGCATGCCCGCCGCGCGCTGTAGCGATTCGGTGAACGGCACGCTGAACAGTTTGACGCGCTCCGCCAGCGGCACCAGGGAGCCGACGACCAGCCACACCGACAGCACGATGCCAACAGCGGCCGGCCACGACATGCCGGTCGTGAAGATCCAGGTAACGAAGCCGACCAACACTGCTGCAATGAACACGAAACGCAGGCGCTGCGCTGCACCCATCAGGTCGGCGCGCTTCCACGGCAGCATCGGCCCGACCGTGACAGCCGCCAATAACGGCACCATGAGCGGGCCGAACGTCGCATCGAAAAAGGGCGGCCCTACGGTGACTTTGTCGCCAGTGAGCGCGTCCAGCAGCAGCGGATACAGGGTGCCAAGCAGTACGGAGGCACAGGCGGTGGCGAGCAACAGGTTGTTCAGCACCAAGGCACCTTCGCGGCTGATCGGCGCAAACAACCCGCCCGACTTCAATGCGGGTGCCCGGAGTGCGTAGAGCGTCAGGGACCCGCCGATCACGACGATCAGGAACCCAAGGATGAACATGCCGCGCGCGGGATCGGTGGCAAACGCATGTACCGATGTCAGCACGCCGGAGCGCACGATGAACGTACCCAGGAGACTGAGCGAGAAGGTAAGGATCGCGAGCAGCACGGTCCACGACTTCAGCGTGTCGCGGCGCTCTACCACGATGGCGGAGTGGAGCAGGGCGGTGCCGGCGAGCCACGGCATGAACGATGCGTTCTCGACCGGATCCCAGAACCAGAAGCCGCCCCACCCGAGTTCGTAGTACGACCACCACGAACCGCCGGTGATACCGATGGTGAGGAAACACCACGCGGCCAGCGTCCAAGGCCGCACCCACCGGGCCCACGCGGGGTCGACACGGCCTTCGATAAGCGCGGCAACCGCGAATGAGAACGCCATCGAGAAGCCGACGTAGCCCAGGTACAGGAACGGCGGATGGAACGCGAGGCCCGGGTCCTGCAGTAGCGGGTTGAGGCCCAAACCTTCAGGCGGCACCGGTATCACGCGCGCCAGCGGGTTCGACGTGAATACGATGAACGACAAAAACCCGACGCCGATCATCGCCTGCACCGCCAACACCCGCGCCTGCAGCGCGGGTGGCAGATTGGTGCCGAACGCGGCAACCGCGGCACCGAACCCCGATAGGATCAGGATCCATAAGAGCAGCGAGCCCTCATGATTGCCCCAGGTGCCGGTGAGTTTGTAGAGCCAGAACATCTGGGAGTGCGAGCTCTGGTAGACCGCCGACACTGAGAAGTCCGAAATCAGGAATGCGCGCATCAGCGCCGCGAATGCGACCGCAACCATGAGGAACTGGCCGAAGGCGGCAGGGCGCGCAACGGCGATCCACGGCGCAACATCGCGCTGGGCGCCGATCAACGGCACCACTGCCTGCACCGCCGCAATCATGAGTGCGAGGAGCAAGGCGAAGTGGCCAAGCTCAGCCGTCAATTGCCCCTCCATTCGCCGGACTTCTTGAGGGCATCCACCACTTCGGGCGGCATATAAGTCTCGTCGTGTTTCGCCAGCACTTGCTGCGCGACGAACACGCCGGCCGCATCGACGCGGCCTTCCGCCACCACACCTTGGCCCTCGCGGAACAGGCTGGGCAGGACACCTTGGTAGCTAACCTTCATGGTGTTGGCGGTATCCGTCACGACAAAGCGCACCTGATCCGCCGCGACATGTTCAACGCTGCCCATTTCCACTAGTCCGCCGATGCGGAACGTGCGGTTCGCCGGCGCGCCCTTTTGCAGGACGTCGGTTGGGCTATAGAAGAACACGAGGTTGTCGCCCAACGAGAACAGTACCAACCCGGTCGCGAATCCGAGCGCGACCATGCCGGCGACGACGTAGATCATGCGCTGGCGCTTACGGGTCAATGCGGTCATCTCCTTCGGGCCCGGCTATCCCGGTGGTCTGGGTGGCGCGGGCGGCCCGCCGTGCGTTGCGCATCGGGTTCTGCGCTTCCAGTTCGGCCAACGCTTTGCGGTCCCGGCGCAGGTCGCGCAGCGTGACCACAATCATGCCGACCATCGCGCCCACGGTGATGACATAGGCCGGCCACACGTATGCGGCAAAGCCACCCATCGCAAGGTAGTCGCTAATCGCGTCCATGAATCCGATTCAGGCTGGACCGCGCGATGCGCGAGGCCATGCCCTCCAGCTAGCCCTGCGCCTGCAACACGCGCAGCGAGCGCACGCGGCGCCCGACGATCTCGCGTTGCATGCGCCAGATCAGCAAAGTGAGGTAATAGGTGGTGAATCCGCAGGCCAGCAGCAACAGCGGCACAAGCATCGATGCGACAATTGCCGGCCCACCTGCGCGCAACACGCTCGCCGGTTGGTGCAACGTGTTCCACCACACCACCGAGTAATGAATGATCGGCAGGTTCACCGAACCTACGAGCGCTAGGATTGCGCCCGCCTTGGCCGAGCGTTCGCCGTCCTCGATCGCCGCGCGCAACGCGATGTAGCCGAAGTAGATAAACAGCATGATGGTGACCGACGTGATGCGCGCGTCCCACACCCAGAACGTGCCCCAGGTCGGCTTGCCCCACAGGGACCCGGTCAGCAAGGCAGTCAGGGTGAACATGGCGCCGATTGGCGCGGAGGCTTGCGCTGCAACGTCGGCGACCGGATGCTTCCAAATCAGCCACGTCGCGCTTGCCACCGCCATGGCGCCGTAGATCATCATGGCGTTCCACGCGCTCGGCACATGCAAGTACATGATGCGCGCCACATTGCCTTGGTACGCCTCAGGCGGTGCGACGAGCAGTGCCTGATACAGCCCCACACCGATCAGAATCGCAGTCAGCCCTGCCAGCCACGGCAGAACCTTGGCCGAGATGCGGACGAACGTACCGGGGTTGGCGAAGCGGTGCAGACCGGCCATGACCGTTACCTAGGGCAAGAAAGATGGCCCAAGTCTTAGCATCTCCGGTCGCTGGCGCAACCGGTGCGTCACTCAATGTTGAGGCGCAGTGCCGCGGCGGATGCCCAAGGGCTAAGGGCGGTTGCCGCCAACAACACCGCCGACAGCAGGAACAGGTGTGGGCGTGCGCCGGTGGCGTCGATGTGGCCCTGGATCGCCAGCACGCCAAACACGAGGGTCGGCACATACAATGGTAGGACCAGCAGCGATAGCAACACGCCGCCGCGGCGGATGCCCACCGTCAGCGCAGCACCGATTCCGCCGATCATGCTCAGCACCGGGGTGCCGAGCAGCAGCGAGAGCACCAGCACCGGGTAGGCACTGGCGTCGAGGTTCAAGAGGATGCCCAACAGCGGCGATAGGATCGCCAGCGGCAGTCCGGTGGTGATCCAGTGGGCCAGGCACTTGGCCAGCACGGTCAGCTCCAGCGACAGGGGGGCCAGCGTGAGCAGTTCCAAGGTGCCGTCCTCGTAATCGGCCTGAAACAAGCGGTCGAGGGAAAGCATCGCCGCCAGCACCGCTGCGACCCAAAGAATGCCCGGGGCAATGCGGCCAAGCAGCTGCATGTCCGGCCCCACGCTCAACGGGAACATGGTCACGGTGAGCACGAAGAAAATCAGCGCCCAATAGGACCCGCCGCCCTGGCGCAGGGCCAGTCGCACATCTCGGCCGACGATTTGTCCAAACGCGCTCATGGCACGAACGTCAGGGTGTCTACCGCCGGAAGGTCCAAACGGTCATGCGTTGCGATGATCGCCTGGCCGCCACCGGCGCAGTGTTCGGCGACGATCTGCACGAGCGCCGCCACCGAAGGGGCGTCCAAGGACACGGTCGGCTCATCCAGAAGCCACAACGGCGCTCGGCTTGCCGCCAACCGGGCGAGGTTGAGGCGCCGCCGCTGCCCCGCCGACAGGTACGCCGCCGGCGCGTCCGCCAGCTCGGCCAGCCCGAGTGCGGCGAGCGCAGCCTTGGTGTCGGCGCCGCTGCCGCCGCTCAAGGTCACCCAGAATCCAAGGTTCTCGGCCACGGTCAGCGCGCTTTTTACCGCGTCAACGTGACCCACGTAGGCGACCCGCGCCCGGTGCCCGTCCAGGTCGGCCGCAACCGGAGTGCCGTCCCATTCCAGCGTGCCTTCGGTTGGCTGCAGAAACCCGGCGGCGAGACGTAGCAGGGTGGACTTGCCACTGCCGTTGGGGCCGCGCAGCACGAGGGCGTGGCCGGCGGCAACAGAGAATTCGACGTCGGCGAACACCGTGCGGCCGCCGCGTACCGAGGTGAGCTTGCGTCCGCTGAACAGCACTTGGAGGGATCCGGTGGCTTGCCACATGCCGCAGAGCGCGCGGCGCGGGCACCCTAGCCGATCCCGGCGCGCCGTACCAAGTTGCGGCGCCGCGCCGCCTTGTTTCGGCCCGGCGACGTTGCTATCGCTTGAGGTCCAATAGGTAACCGGCGGGGATTCGGGTGGTCGAACTGGGAGACGTGCGCCGCACGCTCAACGTCGGCGCGCAACGGTATGAGTATTTCAGCATCGCTGCGGCCGAGCGGGCGCTCGGCGATCTCAGCCGCATGCCCCGCTCCTTGCGCGTGCTGCTGGAGAACCTGCTGCGCCAGTTCGACGGCCGCACCGTGACCTTGGCCGACCTGCAAGGCGTGGCGGCTTGGCGCAAGGGCCCATCGGATCGCGAGATTGGATTCCGTCCCGTGCGCGTGCTGATGCAGGACTTCACCGGCGTGCCAGCCATCGTCGACCTTGCCGCGATGCGCGACGCAATGGCGGCCATGGGCGGCGACCCGCGCCGCATCAATCCGCTCGCCCCGGTCGACCTGGTAATCGATCACTCGGTCCAAGTCGATGCGTTTGGCCGCCCCGATGCCGCTGCGCGCAACGTCGCGTTGGAAATGCAACGCAACCACGAGCGCTATGCGTTTCTGCGTTGGGGCCAGACCGCATTCGACAACTTCCGCGTCGTGCCGCCGGGCACCGGTATCTGCCACCAGGTGAATCTGGAATCGCTTGCGCAGGTTGTTTGGACCACGCGCAACGGCAATGTCACGCAGGCGTTTCCCGATTCCGTCGTAGGCACGGATAGTCACACCACGATGATCAACGGCCTCTCGGTACTCGGTTGGGGTGTCGGCGGGATCGAGGCCGAAGCGGCCATGCTCGGCCAAGCGGTGTCGATGCTCGTGCCGGAAGTCGTCGGCGTCGAACTGACCGGCCGCCTGCGTGAGGGCGCTACGGCCACGGACCTTGTGCTCAGCGTCACCGAACGCCTGCGCAAGAAGGGCGTAGTAGGCAAGTTCGTCGAGTTCTATGGCCCCGGCGTTGGGGCAATGACCCTCGCTGACCGTGCGACCGTCGCGAACATGGCGCCGGAGTACGGCGCGACCTGCGGCTTCTTCCCGGTCGACGGCGAGACACTCGCGTACCTGAAGCTCACCGGGCGGACCGCCGACCGCATCGCGCTGGTCGAGGCCTACGCTCGAGCGCAGGGACTGTGGCGTGAGGACGGTGCCGTTGAGCCGGAGTTCGCCGACGCGCTTTCCATCGACATCGGTGCGGTGGAGCCGAGCATGGCAGGCCCGAAGCGCCCGCAAGACCGCGTGCCGCTGTCCCGCGCTGCTGCGATGTTCGGCGCTGCCCTCACCGATTCGTACGGCCACCCCACGCCCAAACAGGGCGCAGTGAAGGGCCACGACTACCGGCTGACCGACGGCGACGTCGTGATTGCCGCCATCACCAGCTGCACCAACACGTCCAATCCAAGCGTCATGATCGCGGCAGGCCTGTTGGCAAAGAAGGCCGTGGCGCGTGGGCTCAGGGTGAAGCCGTGGGTGAAAACGTCACTCGCTCCGGGGTCCCAGGTGGTGACCGACTACCTCAACCGCGCCGGGTTGCAGGACGCGTTGAACGCACTCGGGTTTGGTCTGGTCGGCTACGGCTGCACCACCTGCATCGGCAATTCAGGTCCGCTCGACCCGGCAATTTCCGCGGCGGTGACGGAGAGCAATCTCGTGGTTGCCTCGGTACTCAGCGGCAACCGCAATTTCGAAGGCCGGGTGAATCCGGACACGCGCGCCAACTATCTCGCCTCGCCGCCGCTGGTGGTCGCCTACGCGCTGGCGGGAACCATGGCGCGGGACCTCGGCACTGAGCCGCTCGGTGAAGGCGCCGACGGCCGGCCGGTGTTCCTGCGCGATGTCTGGCCGTCCTCGCGCGAGATCGCGGAGGTGATGGGCGCCTCGATCACTCCCGACATGTTCACGGCGCGCTACGGCGAAGCCCTGGTGGGCGCGCCGGAATGGCGGTCGATCGCGATCCCGACCGGCCTCACCTACACCTGGGACGATGCGTCGACCTACGTGCGCCAAGCCCCGTACTTCGACGGCATGGGTCGCGAACCATCCCGGATCACCGACATCCTCGACGCGCGCGCACTGGCGATCCTGGGCGACTCGGTGACGACCGATCACATCTCGCCTGCGGGCTCGTTCAAGGCAGCGACGCCGGCCGGGACCTATCTCAATGGCCTCGGCGTCCCCACGGGTGACTTCAACTCGTACGGTGCCCGGCGCGGCAACCACGAAGTGATGATGCGGGGAACATTCGCCAATACCCGCATCCGCAACGAACTGGCGCCGGGCACCGAAGGTGGCGTAACGCGTTTGATGCCGGAAGGCCGCGCGATGTCGATTTACGACGCGGCGATGGCGTATCGCGCGCAGGGCATTCCGCTGGTGGTGATCGCTGGCAAGGAATACGGCACCGGCTCCTCGCGCGACTGGGCGGCCAAGGGTCCGGCTCTGCTGGGGGTACGCGCAGTGATTGCAGAGAGCTTCGAGCGCATCCATCGCTCGAACTTGGTCGGCCTTGGCGTTTTGCCTCTTGAGTTTCCGTCTGGCACCGACCGCAAGTCGCTCGGCCTCGATGGCACCGAGACCTTCAGCCTCGCCGGGCTCGCGTCCGGCCTCACGCCGCGCGGCGTCGTGCCGCTGGTGATCCGGCGGGCAAACGGCGCTAGCGAGTTCATCTCCCTGCGCTGCCGTATCGATACCGAAACCGAACTAAACTACTACCGACACGGCGGCATCCTTCAGTTCGTGTTGCGCGGGTTGCTGAGTGGCAAGGTTGCCTCATAGGGCGTCACCGACAAGTGATTGGCCCGCCGGCCATGGGCTCGGCAGCATTGTTGGAATGCGCATGGTTCTGCGGATTTTCGGGTTGGCGGTGGGTGGCTTGGTGGCCGCGGGTGTTTGGTCGCCCGCGCTTGCTGGCGACCGTCCCGTGGTCGTGGAATTATTTACATCCCAAGGTTGCAACTCGTGCCCGCCGGCCGACGCGTATTTGCAGGAACTGCAACGCCGTCAGGACGAGAACATCATCGTCCTCGGGTTCCATGTGGACTACTGGGACTACCTGGGTTGGAAGGACACGTTCGGCCTAGCTGCAGCGACCACGCGCCAGAAGCTCTACACGAAGGCACTGGGACTATCGTCGGTCTACACGCCGCAGATGATCGTCAACGGCACGAACGAGCAAATCGGCGCCGACAAGAAGGCTGTCGAAGGGGCGATTCAAGCGGCGCGTGAAAACCCGATGACGGGTCCGACCGAGGTGCGCTTTGATCGCGACGAAGATGGCGCCTTCTTGCGAGTGGGCGCCGCCACGGGTGAATTCAAGAACGTCGCCGATGTGTGGATCGTGCTCTTCAAGTCGTGGGCGTCGGTGACCATCGAGCGCGGCGAGAACGCCGGGCAAAAGGTCGGCTACGCCAACGTGGTCCGCAGCATCGTTCACCTCGGCCAATGGCGCGGGCAGCTCACGCGGTTCCCGGTGCCGGGTGGCATCGTCGCGGAAGGCGCAGATGGCGCCGTTGCGCTGGTCCAGGTCAAGGACCAAGGGCCGATCATCGGGGCTATGCGGTTCCGCCTGAACAACGGCGCCTGGTAGCCCGCTAGGCGGTCTTCGCCGAGGCCGTCATTACGCTCGCCAACCGTCGCGCGAACGCGGCCGGGTCGATCGGCGCTTCCCCATCCAAGATGCGTGCCTGGTCCAGCAGTAGCCAGGCTGCGTCGTTGAGCCGGTCCGGGTTGCCGGGCTGCTTGGCCAACGCAACAAGTGAACGAATCAGCGCATGGCGCGGGTTGATTTCCAACACGCCCACAACGGGCGCCTTCAATTGCCCATGGGCTTGCAACAGACGGGCAAGGTGCCGGTCCGGATCGCTCTCGTCCGCCACCAAGCACACGGGACTGTCGACGAGGCGGTCCGACACCCGCACCACCTTTACGTGGTCGCCCAGCGACTGTTTCAGCAGCGCTACCAACACGGCCACGTCGGCCGGCGGCGGCGCTTCCGCGGTGTCCTTGGGAGGCTCAGACGCTGCAACCTTGCTCAGGTCGGCCGTGCCGCGGGTTACCGAAACGAGTTTCTTTCCGTCAAAGGTACCCGCTGCCGGAATCCAAAACTCGTCAACCGCGTCGGTCATCAGGAGTACCTCCACGCCGCGCGCGCGGAAGCCCTCCAATTGCGGGCTGGTGCGGAGCCGGGCAAGGTCGTCGCCCGACGCGTAATAGATCGCGTCCTGCCTGGGCTTCATACGCCCCACGTACTCGGCCAACGAATTCCAGCCGTCGTTGGCGGTGCTGCGGAACCGCGCCAGCTTCTGGATTTCGTCGCGGCGCTCTGCGTCCTCGTAGATGCCTTCCTTCAGCACCGCACCGAAGTTGTCCCAGAACTTCGCGTATTCCTCGGGTTCCTTCTCGGCCTTCTTGGCCAGTTCGGTTAGCACCTTGCGGCCAAGCGCGGTGCCGATCTTGGCCAGCACCGGCTCCTGCTGCAGCATTTCGCGGCTTACGTTGAGCGACACGTCCTCCGTATCCACGACACCGCGCAGGAATCGCAGATAGCCCGGTACCAGCCCGGTGACCGTGTCGGTCACGAACACCCGGCGCACGTACAGCCGCACCGAGCTTTTGCGGTCCGGGTGGAACAAATCGAGCGGCCGGGTGCCCGGCACAAAGAGCAAAGCGGTGTATTCCAGGCGGCCTTCGCCGCGCACATGCAGCGTGCTCCACGGCGCGTCAAACCCGTGGCTGATGCCGCGGTAGAACTCCGCGTACTGCTCGTCCGTCACGTCCTTGCGCGCCCGCGTCCACAGGGCTGACGCAGCGTTCAGGGTCTCGGTCTCCGTGCCCGCCAAGCGCACCGGAATCCCGATATGGTCGGCGTGTGCCTTCACCACCTGGCGCAGCGTGCCGGGCTCCAGAAACTCCTTCTGGTCCGGCTTCAGGTGGAGAATCACCGACGTGCCGCGGCCGGGGCGCGCGCTTTCAGCAACCGTGAATTCACCCTGGCCGTCCGAGGTCCAGCGCCACACTTCGCCGGAGCCGGCGCGGCGGCTGATCACGTCGACCGTGTCGGCAACGATGAACGCCGAATAGAACCCCACGCCGAACTGCCCGATCAGCGATACGTCCTTGGCCGCGTCGCCCGACAATTGCTCTACGAACTTCGCGGTGCCGGATTTGGCAATCGTGCCCAGGTTGTCGATTAGTTCCTGGCGCGTCATGCCGATGCCGTTGTCGGCAACCGTCAACGTGCCGGCGGCCTCGTCCACGCGCAGCGTCACGGCGAAGTCCGAATCGTCGGCGAGGATTTCCGGTTTGGTCAGCGATTCGTAGCGCGCGCGGTCGCACGCATCCGCTGCATTCGCGATCAACTCGCGCAGGAACACTTCCTTCCTGCTGTACAGCGAGTGGGCGACGATATGCAGGAGCTTGGCGACTTCGGCCTGAAACGCGAGTTTCTGTTCGGGCATGGCAGCAATCCGCAGTGGTTCCCGAGGCGCGACATATGGCGTGTCGCTCGGCGGACCGCAACCCCGGTGCCGTAATCCTGCGACCACGGGTAGCAGCGGAAATAGGGGTTGCCGGGTGGCGCGGCCCGTGGCCAATATCCGCCGGGTTCGCGGCCTATTCCGTGCCGCGGGTTTGGGAGCGGGGGATGGCTCGGCCGAAAATCGCGCTGATCGGCGGGGGTAACATTGGTGGGACCCTCGCTCATCTCATCGCGCTCAAGGAATTGGGCGACACGGTGCTATTCGACGTGGTCGAAGGCTTGCCGCAAGGCAAGGCGCTCGATCTGCTCGAGGCGGCGCCTATTGACGGGCTCGACGTAACCCTCCGGGGTACCCAGAGCTACGCCGATATCCGCGGCTCCGATGTCGTCATCGTCACCGCAGGCATTCCCCGCAAGCCCGGGATGAGCCGCGAAGACCTAGTCGAGATCAACCTCCGCATCATCCGCAAGGTCGCCGAAGGCATTCGCCGCTACGCCAAAGACGCGTTCGTCATCTGCATCACCAATCCGCTCGACGCGATGGTGTGGGCGCTCCGCAAGTCTGCGGGCCTAGCGCCCAACCAGATCGTCGGCATGGCCGGCGTGCTCGATTCGTCGCGGTTCCGCGCGTTCCTGGCACTGGAGTTCGGCGTTTCCGTGCAAGACGTCAGCGCCTGCGTCCTGGGCGGCCACGGCGACGATATGTTGCCGCTGCAGCGCTACTCCACGGTCGCCGGTATTCCGCTGCCGGAACTGGTCCGCATGGGCTGGACCACCCAAGCGCGGCTCAACGAAATCGTTGCCCGCACCCGCAATGGCGGCGGCGAGATCGTCGCCCTCTTGAAGACCTCGTCCGCGGCCTACGCGCCTGCCACTGCCGCGATGATGATGGCGGACGCCTACCTCAACGACCGCAAACGCGTCCTGCCGTGCGCCGCTCACCTCAATGGCGAGTATGGAGTCACCGACCTGTTCGTCGGCGTGCCGGTCGTTATTGGCGCCGGCGGCGTCGAGCGTGTCATCGAATTGCCGTTGAATAAGAGTGAACGGGCAGCGTTCGGCCGGTCCGTATCGGCGGTGCAAAAGCTCGTGGATTCGGTGAAGCGCCTTTCGCCGGACTTCGCCCACGCAGATGCGGCCAAGGCGGCGAAGGCCAAGAAGGCCAAGCGCGGCTAGCGTGCGCGCGGGCTGCGTCACCTTCGCGCGGGCCACCCAATTGCCATCATCACGGGCGCTGCCTATAAGAAACGCCCCTGCCGCCGCTTGGGCGCTTGCGCGCCCCAGCTCCGGCTTGCAACGCGGGGATCGATGAACCTTCACGAGTATCAGGCCAAGGCGCTGCTCGCGCGCCGCGGTGTCGCAACGCCCAAGGGCGTTCTGGTCCAGAACCTGTCCGAAGCCGAGGCCGCCGTGGCGGAAGTCGGCGGCCCGGTCTGGGTCGTCAAAGCCCAGGTGCACGCCGGTGGCCGCGGCAAGGCCGGCGGCGTCAAAGTCGCCAAGACCGCCGCCGATGCGGTCAAAGCGATCCGCGAAATCATGGGTATGACCCTGGTGACGCCGCAGACCGGCGCCGCGGGGAAGAAAGTCTCCAAGGTCTACGTCGAGCAAGGCGTCGATATCGCCCGCGAACTCTACTTCTCGATTCTGCTCGACCGCCCGGTGAGCCGCCTGATGCTGGTGGGCTCCGTGGCCGGCGGCATGGATATCGAAGAAGTCGCTGCCAACACCCCCGACAAGATCATCCGTGTGGTGGTCGATCCCGCCACCGGCCTGCAGCCATTCCATTGCCGCAAGATGGCGTTTGCGCTTGGCCTCAAGGGCAACGAAGTGAAAGCCGCGGTGACGCTGATGCAGGGGGCCTACCAAGCCTATCACGCGTTCGATGCGGCCCTGATCGAGATCAACCCGCTATGCGTCACCAAGGACGGCCGGGTGTTAGCCCTCGACGCCAAGATGGCGATCGACGACAACGCCCTCTTCCGCCAGCCTGAGGTCGCCAAGATGCGCGACGAAGCGGAAGAGAACGCGGCAGAAATCCGCGCCCAGGCGGCCAGCCTGAATTACGTAAAGCTCGACGGCAACATCGGCTGCTTGGTCAACGGCGCCGGCCTCGCCATGGCAACCATGGACCTGATCAAGTTCCATGGCGGCGAACCCGCAAACTTCCTCGATGTCGGTGGCGGCGCGCCCAAAGAGCGCGTGGCCGAAGCGTTCCGCATCATCCTGGAAGACCCGGCCGTGAAGGGCATCCTCGTGAACATCTTCGCCGGTATCAACCGCTGCGACCTGATCGCCAACGGCGTGGTTGCGGCGGCCCGCGAAGTCGGGCTCAAGCTGCCGCTGGTGGCGCGCCTCGAAGGCACCAACGTCGAATTGGGCAAGAAGATCCTGGCCGAATCGGGCTTGGACATCATCTCCGCCGACGGCCTGACCGATGCCGCTGAAAAGATCGTCGCCGCCACCCGGGCCAACGCATAATGAGCGTCCTCATCAATTCCGACACCCGCGTCATCGTCCAGGGCATCACCGGCGCCCAGGGCACGTTCCACACGGAACAGGCGCTTGCCTACAACACCAAGGTGGTTGGCGGCGTTACGCCCGGCAAAGGCGGCACGACACACCTCGGCTTGCCGGTATTCGACACGGTTGCCGAAGCGGTAGAAGCCACCGGCGCCACCGCCAGCGCGATCTACGTGCCGCCGCCCGGCGCGGCCGATGCAATTCTTGAGGCGATCGACGCCGGCCTGGAACTCGCCGTGTGCATCACCGAAGGCATTCCGGTGCTCGACGAAATCCGCGTAAAACGCGCGCTGTTGGGTTCGCGCACACGCCTGTTGGGCCCGAACACCGCCGGCATCATCACGCCGGGTCAGTGCAAGATCGGCATTATGCCCGCGCAGATTCACACGCCGGGCAAGATCGGTATCGTGTCCCGCTCCGGTACGCTCACCTACGAGGCGGTGGAACAAACCACCCGCGCCGGCATGGGCCAAAGCACGTGCGTCGGCATCGGCGGCGATCCCGTGCCGGGTACCGTCTATCTGGAAGTGCTGGAGTTGTTCCTGGCCGACCCCGGCACCGAAGCGATCATCATGATCGGCGAAATCGGTGGCTCTGCCGAAGCGGATGCGGCGGCCTTCTATCGCCGCAGCCGTGTGAAGAAGCCGATCGTCGGCTTCATTGCCGGCGCCACCGCGCCGCCCGGCCGCCGTATGGGCCACGCCGGGGCCGTGATCTCCGCGGGTTCGGATACCGCGGAAGCAAAAAAGGAAGCCATGCGCAGCGCCGGATTTGCCGTGGCCGACTCACCGGCTGCGATCGGCAGCACCTTGGTGAATCTGTTGCGCGGCAAGTTTCCGCCCCCGCGGCCCACGCGTCCGCGCGCGCGGACCGGCAAAGGCGGCAACTAGTTCTACACCGGACCTGCGGCTCTTCTGGCGGAGACCACGATGGAAGCGCAGACCCACGATCTCGTCATCATCGGCGGCGGTCCTGGCGGCTACGTCGCAGCGATTCGGGCCGCGCAGCTTGGGATGAAGGTCGCGTGCGTCGAAGCGCGCGAGCGTCTGGGTGGCACCTGCGTCAACGTTGGGTGCATTCCGTCCAAGGCGCTGCTTACCTCCTCGCATCTGTATACCGAGGCGCAAACCCACTTCGCCGAACACGGCGTCGGCGTGGGGACCGTGACCCTCGACCTGGCCGCCATGCAGGCGCGCAAGGACAAGGTCGTTGATCAGAACACCCGCGGCGTTGCGTTCCTGTTCAAGAAACACAACATCGCCCATGTGCGCGGCACCGGCGTGCTCGCGGGCCGCACCAGCGTCGCCGTAACGCCTGCCGATGGCGGTGCCGCGCAGACTCTCGCCGCGAAGAACATCATCATCGCTACCGGCTCGATCCCAACGCCGCTTGCCGGCGTGCCGGTCGATGAAGTGCGGATCGTCTCCTCGACTGGTGGCCTTGCGTTGCCCGCCGTGCCGAAGCGCTTGATCGTGATCGGCGCCGGCTACATCGGGCTGGAGTTGGGTTCCGTATGGGCCCGCTTGGGCTCCGAGGTAACCGTTGTCGAATACCTGCCGCGCATCCTGCCGGGCATGGATGACGAGGTCGCCACCACGCTGCAGCGCCTGCTGGGGCGGCAAAAGCTGACCTTCCGCCTTGGCACCAAGGTCATCGGCGCGACCGTCCGCGGCGAGGCCGTGGCTCTGACGGTTCAGCCTGCCGAAGGCGGCGACGCAGAGGTGCTAGAGGCCGACGTCGTGTTGGTCGCCGTTGGCCGCAAGGCCAACACTGTAGGAGTCGGTCTGGAAGCGGTCGGTGTCAAAACCGACGCTCGCGGCATGATCGCAGTGGATGCCCACTTCGCCACCAGCGTCCCCGGCATCTACGCGATTGGCGACTGCATTCCCGGTCCGATGCTTGCCCATAAGGCCGAGGAAGATGGCGTTGCCTGCGTCGAGAACATCGCCGGTCTGCACGCGCACGTCGACTACAACCAGGTCCCCGGTGTCGTCTACACGTGGCCCGAAGCCGCGGCGGTCGGTCAGACGGAACAACAGCTCAAGGCGGCCGGTGTCGAATACGCGGTGGGCAAGTTTCCGTTTCTCGCCAATGGACGCGCCCGCGCCAACGGCTTCACCGATGGCTTCGTGAAGATTCTGGCCGAAAAGGGCAGCGGTACGATTCTCGGCGCCCACATTCTTGGGCCCGAGGCGGGGACGCTGATCCACGAAGTGGTGGTGGCCATGGGGTACGGCGGTACCGCCGAACACGTCGCGCGCACCTGCCACGCACACCCGACCCTGGCCGAGGCCGTGAAGGAAGCGGCACTCGGCGCGATCGGCCGCGCCATCCACATCTAGGCGCGGCGCTTTTCCATCCGTGCGCGCGGGTGGGCGTTGTCGTACGTGCGCAACAGGCTGGCCGAGTCGACCTCGGTATAACGTTGCGTCGTCGACAACGAAGCGTGGCCTAGGAGCTCTTGAATCGACCGCAGGTCGCCGCCTGCCGCCAGGAGGTGGGTGGCGAAGCTGTGACGCAGTGCGTGGGGCGTCGCGGTCTCGGGCAACCCCAGAGCGCGGCGTACCGCGCGCATCCGCGCCTGCACGATCTCGGCCCGCAACCGCGCGCCGTGGGCGCCTACGAATAGGGGGCCGTCGGCGGCTAGCGCGAACGGCACGGCCAGCAAGTACGCCTCCGTTGCCGCCTTCACTACCGGCAGCACCGGCACCATGCGCTGCTTGTTGCCTTTGCCCGTGACAATCATGGTCGGCCCGAACGGCGCCGCGCGCCGGTTCAGCGATAGCGCCTCGGCGATGCGCAGGCCGCAGCCGTACAGCAGCGACAGCACCGCGGCGTCGCGCGCTGCGATCCACGGCTCGCCGGTCGGCTCGCCGGCCATGGTCAGCGCCGCCTTCGCGTCGGTCACCGTCAGCGGCTTCGGCACCGCATGGGGCAACTTCGGCGCCCGCACCACTGCCAGGGCCGGGTTCTCGATCACGCCCTGCCGCGCCAGGAACCGGTAGAAGCTGCGCACGGTCGAAAGCGCCCGTGCCCGCGATGCGGCCACCAAGCCTTCGCCTTGGCGCGCCACCAGATAGCTGCGGAAATCGCTCGCGCGCAGTGTGGCGAGGCTGGTCATCGTCGCCGGTCCGCCCAGATGTTCGCCCAGGAACATCAGAAACGCGCCAAGGTCCCGGCGATAGGCGGCAACGGTGTGAGGGGAGGCGCGGCGTTCGCGGCGCAACCAGTCCAGCCAATCGGCGGCAGCAGCGGCGACCGCTGCGTCGCCGGCAAACTCTGGCGTCAGGGCGCCCGGTCCAGCCATTCGCGCAGGCGCCGGCTCAAAGCCTCGCCCAAGAACGCCAGCAACTCGGTGCCCTGGCCGGGCTCGAAGCGTGCCGCGTCCCGGCTGCCCAGCGCCACAAATGCCGAGCGGCGCGGGCGCCCCAATTGCAGGCGTAGCAGGGCGCTGGATTGAATGGACGCGGCGATCACCCCGAACGCCGTGTTGGCTGCGGTGGGGTCGTTGACCAACCGCACCTCATCCTTGCCCATTACTGCGTCGGCGGTGCCGGTTGCCACTAGGCACACACCGGGTGCGGCGGGTAGGGGGCCCAACTGGGTCTCGTCGCCCTCAACGCAGATCGCCACCGCATCCGCTTCCAGAATCGCAGGCAGCTCGTCGGTGATCACCGCTACCAGGTCGTCCAGCGCACCCGGCTCGCACAGCGCCAGGATCGCCGCATGAACGCGCGACAGGCTCGACCGGTTGTCGTGGACCGCGAGCGACAGATCCCCCTCGTGGGCGCGCATCTTGCCCAGGGTGGTCTGCAACCGCTCGATGGTGAATTGCTGCATGTCTAGCACGCGGCGCCCGGTGCGCAGCGATGGCGGTGTCAGCACTTCCAGGATTTCGGGGTGGTCAGCCAGAAACGATGGGTTGCGCGCAAGGAATTCCAGCACGTCGCTGTCCGAGAACCCGAACGCGCCGTCATCGGCCGCGTGGCCCAGTTTCGCGCTCACCGTCCGTTCTCACGAAGGTTGTGCACGCGATTTCCTCTAGCGGAGAGTGCGGTGCGCTTGTTACGCCCCGCTCCAATGGACACAGTGTAGACGATGGCAAGCACCACTGCCACCTCACCCCAACCCGTTGGGACCACAGGCGCCGGCACGGTTGGCGTGCTGCTGCCGTTGCCCTTGCGGGGGCCCTACGACTACCGCGTACCCGCCGGAATGGCCGTCGCGCCGGGGGATTTTGTCTCTGTGCCGCTGGGTCCGCGCCAAGTGGCCGGGGTTGTTTGGGGTGCGGGGCAGGGGGACGTGCCGCCTGCGAAGCTTCGCTCCATCGCGGCCAAGCTGCCGGTACCGCCGATGCCAAGGTACCGGCGCGAGTTTCTGGGCTGGCTGGCGAACTACACCGTGTCGCCGGTTGGCGCCGCCCTGCGCCTCGCCATGAGTGTCCCAGCGGCACTGAGCGAACCACGGTTCCGCGTCGGCTATGTGGCCGCCGCCAATCCGCCCGCCAAGCTGACTGCGCAGCGCCGCCGGGTGCTCGAAGTGGCCGCCGGTGGCTCGCCCCGGTCGGCGGCCGACCTTGCGGAAGCGGCGGGTGTCGGGGCGGGCGTCGTGCGCGCCCTGGCCGATGCCGGCGCGCTGGTTCCGGTTCGTCTCGCCGCGGAGGAAGGTTTCACGCGCCCAGACCCGCACCACACGGGCCTCGCCTTGTCGGGTGCCCAGGGGCAGGCAGCGGCTGAACTACGCGCTGCGGCCGGCGCCGGGGATTTCTCCGTCACCCTGCTCGAAGGTGTCACCGGGTCTGGCAAGACGGAGGTGTACTTCGCCGCGGTCGCCGAAGCATTGGCGCGCGGCCGCCAGGCCCTCGTCATGGTCCCGGAGATCGCGCTTACGGCGCAATGGCTGGAGCGCTTCCACGCGCGTTTCGGCGTGGCGCCCGCCGAATGGCATTCCGAACTGCCGATGGCACGTCGCCGCGCCACGTGGCGAGCGGTGGCCGATGGCACCGCGCCGGTGGTGGTTGGTGCGCGCTCCGCGTTGTTCCTGCCGTATGCGGACCTCGGTCTGGTGGTCGTCGACGAGGAGCACGACGGGTCCTACAAGCAGGAAGAAGGTGTGATCTACAACGCCCGCGACATGGCCGTCGTGCTCGGGCGCCTTGCGCATATTCCTGTTGTACTGGTGTCGGCGACACCGTCGCTGGAAACCGTCGTGAACGTGCAGTCCGGGCGCTACCGGCACCTGCAGTTGCCGGACCGGTTCGGCGGTGCGGAACTGCCTACGATCTCCGCGGTGGACTTACGCACGGATCCGCCGCCGCGCGGCCACTGGCTGTCGCCGACGGTGGTGAAGGCAGTCGGCGAGGCGCTCGCCGCCGGCAGCCAGGCGATGCTGTTTCTGAACCGGCGTGGCTACGCGCCGCTCACGCTGTGCCGCTCGTGCGGCCACCGCATGGAGTGCCCGAACTGCCAGGCGTGGCTGGTGGAACATCGCCATGCCGGCCGCCTCGAATGCCATCACTGCGGCTTCCACGCCGCGATTCCAGAAAAGTGCCCGAACTGCACGGCGCCCAACAGCTTTGCCGCCTGCGGGCCCGGCGTGGAGCGTGTCGCCGAAGAAGTCGCGCGCCTATTCCCCGAAGCGCGCGCCGCCGTCATGGCCAGCGATACGATCGCCGGCCCCACCGCCGCCGCCGATCTCGTGCGTGCGGTGGCGGAACATCGCGTCGATGTCCTGATCGGTACCCAGATCGTCGCCAAGGGCCACCACTTCCCGCTCCTTACCGTTGTCGCTGTGGTGGATGCCGACCTCGGCCTTGCCGGTGGCGACTTGCGCGCCGCCGAGCGCACCTACCAGCTACTCAGCCAGGTCGCCGGCCGCGCCGGCCGCGCCGAGCGTCCCGGCCGTGTGTTCCTGCAGACCTACGCGCCGGAACATCCCGTCATGGAGGCGCTGCTGTCGGGCGACCGCGACGCGTTCATCGCCCGCGAAGCCACCGAACGCCGCGACCACGATCTGCCGCCATTCGGCCGCATGGTCGCGCTGATCGCCTCCGGCACCGACCCCGACCGCGTGGCCCAGTTCGTCCGGGCGCTTGCCCGCGCGGCGCCAGCCGTGCCGGATGTCCACGTGCTCGGTCCGGCGCCCGCGCCCCTCGCGGTCCTGCGCGGGCGTCACCGTCACCGTTTGCTGGTCAAAGCGACCCGCGCCGTAAATGTGCAGGACTACCTGCGCCGCTGGCTCGGGGCGGTCCCGGTGCCGGGCGGCGTTCACCTTGCGGTCGACGTGGATCCCTACAGCTTCCTGTAGCTCGGCGGCTTCCGTCGCTGGGTTGTTCGAATTGGCGTCATAGGTTGAACCGGGGGCAGGTGGGCCCTACGGTCCGGCGGTGCGCTTGCCCCCCCTCCGCCTGCCCCAGACGGGTGCCGCCGCTGCGATCGCCCTGGTGATCGGCGCGGCCGTTGCGCTTGCCGCCGATAATCCCGATCTCGCGGCGCGCCTTACGCCGCAGATGATTCAGCAGGTATTCCCCGGCGCCGAACAGGTCGCGCCCGCCGAAGGCACGCCGCCCGCGCTCTCCGTTACCATTGGCGGCAAACTCGCCGGGTTCATCTTTTCGACCTACGACATCGTCAAAGCCACCGGCTACACCGGCGCTCCGCTCGACATGATCGGCGGCATGACTGTCGAGGGCAAAATCACCGGGGCGGCGCTGATCGAAGAGCACGAGTCGATCGTTGACCGCGGCGTGAAGCGCGAAAAGCTCGACGACTTCATTGCCGGGTTCGCCGCCGCAACGCTCCAGGACTGGCGCTCGGTGGTGCCGGATTGGGTGCAGGGCGCGTCGGTGACTGCGCGCTTGCTGAAAGACGGCATGCAGAGTTCGTCGCGCAAGGTATTCAACGCCCACGTGCTTGCCGCCGGCGGCCGTGTCGTCACCGAGCCCGCCCTCGACCGCGACAGCTTCACCAAGCACACATTCGACGAATTGCTCGCCATGGGCGCGATCGTGCATCGGCAGGTGCCGATCGCTGATGTGCTCGCCGCATTCACCAAGGCCGGTGGCGCCGGCGCGAAGCCGGACCAAGCGTTGCCGGCCGACACGACAGCGGCGTTCCTGAACCTGTACGTGGGGTTGCTCTCGCCGCCCACCATCGGCGTCAACTTGCTCGGCGACGAGCGCTACAACGAACTCGCCAACCGCCAAGGCCCCGGCGGCCTCATCGTATGGATGGCCAATGACGGCGCGTTCGACCGCGCCAACACCCATCACAACAAGACCGCCACCGGGTTCTTCTTCGACACCCTGCGCATCGTCCAGGACGCCAAGGTCATCCCGTTCATTGAAGGCATGCTGCGCACGGTGCCGATCCCGGAAGAAGAAACCGGCGCGCCGATCGACCGCATCGAGGCCGCCGCGATCTTCCTGCCGCCCACCGCCGGCCTCGACCCGATCAAACCGTGGACGCTGGAAGTCGTCGTGCCCGGCAAAGCCGCGGACGGCAAGGTCATGGCCGTCGCTCTGCCGGTCGCCTACCGCCTGCCGGCCGCGCTAATCCTGCTGCCCCAGGTCGAGGAAGTGCCCGTTCCCGCCTGGGTGCAGTTGTGGCGCGAACGCTCCGGCCGCATCGCCGTGCTGGGTGCGCTTCTTACCGTGGTGACCCTGGTGTTCGTGTTCCAGAACATCTTGGTACGCTACCGCGGCCTCTACACCGGCGTGCGCGTCGCGGTGCTCACGTTCGTCCTAGGTTGGCTCGGCCTCTATGCCGGCGCCCAGCTCTCAGTGGTGAACGTCATGTCCTACCTGCAGGCGCCGTTCAGCCACATCCCCCTGACCAGCTTCCTGCTCGATCCGCTGTTGTTCATCCTGTCGGTCTACGTCGCGCTATCGCTGTTCGTGCTCGGCCGCGGGGTGTTCTGCGGTTGGCTGTGCCCGTTCGGCGCATTGCAGGAGCTGCTCAACAAGGCCGCGGTGCTGCTTGGCGTGCGCCAGTTCACCGTGCCGTCCGGCGTCCAGGAACGCCTGTGGGCGCTTAAATACATCGCCGCGGCCGCCACACTCGGCCTCGCCTTCGTCTCGCTCGACTGGTCGGAAAGCGCCGCCGAGGTGGAGCCGTTCAAGACCGTGATCACTGCGCATTTTGCCCGCGAATGGCCGTACGTCGTCTACGCCGCGGTGCTCCTGGGTGCCGGGTTGTTCGTCGAGCGGTTCTACTGCCGGTTCCTGTGCCCGTTGGGTGGCTCCCTGGCGGTGTTCGGGCGGGTCCATATGTTCACTTGGCTGCGCCGCAAACCGCAGTGCGGCACCGAATGCCGCATTTGCGAGGCCGATTGTCCGATTGGGGCCATTTCGCCTACTGGGGCAATCAACCCCAACGAATGCCTGCAGTGCCTGGACTGCCAAGTCGATTACTACGACGAGCGCAAATGCCCGCCACTGATCGCCCGCCGCAAACGCCGGGACGCACGGGCGCCATTGCCTGCCTAGGCACCCCCAAACAGGGGCGACAAAAGCTCCCAACCACCGGGACAAGCGTTGCGCCCCTGGCGTCGAATGTGTTAGCTATCCGCCAACTTTCCGGCAGGCTTGGTGCCTGTCGAAATTATCATTGAGTTTCAATTCGTTACGGTGCGCAGTGGTTTGCTTCGCGCCGTCCATCAGGGCAACTCCCAGGACAGGTTCCGTTGACGGCTGAGACCAGCATCGTTTCCGGGCTCGCGGGTCGCTATGCGACTGCGCTGTTCGAACTCGCGCGCGATCAGAAACAGATCGACGCCGTGCTCGGCGGGCTTGAGCAATTGGACGCCATGATTTCCGGCAGTCCCGACCTTGCCCGCATGATCCGCAGCCCGGTGCTGGCGCGGCACGAGCAGGAAAAGGCCGTCGCCGCGGTCCTCGCCAAGGCCGCAATCACCGGGCTAACCGCCAATTTCGTCGGCATCACCGCCCGCAACCGCCGCCTATTCCTGTTGCCCGCCATGATCGCGCAGTTCCGCGTCCTGGTGTCGGCCCACAAGGGCGAGGTGGCCGCGGAAGTCACCGCCGCCAAGCCCCTGAGCGCCGCCCAATTGACCGCGCTGCGTGCTTCCCTCGCCAAGGTGGTCGGCCGCGACGTGCGGCTCACCGCCAAGGTTGATCCCGCCATTCTTGGCGGCCTTGTCGTTCGGGTCGGCTCGCGCATGGTCGACTCTTCGCTCAAAACCAAGCTCAACAATCTGCGCAGTGCCATGAAAGAGGTTGCGTGATGGAAATCCGTGCCGCCGAAATCTCCTCGATCCTGAAGGAGCAAATCGCCGGGTTCGGCACCGAAGCGC
Source organism: Alphaproteobacteria bacterium (assembly GCA_947481575.1). GTDB lineage: Bacteria > Pseudomonadota > Alphaproteobacteria > UBA2966 > CAIVPW01 > CANKGV01. The sequence goes on along the minus strand of CANKGV010000007.1, from coordinate 15,086 downwards.
AGGTGTCCGAAGTCGGACAAGTGCTCTCGGTCGGCGACGGCATTGCCCGCGCCCACGGCCTCGACAACGTCCAGGCCGGCGAGATGGTCGAGTTCCCGGGCGGCCTGCGCGGCATGGCGCTGAACCTGGAAACCGACAACGTCGGTATCGTGATTTTCGGCGACGACCGCGGCATTAAAGAAGGCGACGTCGTCAAGCGCACCGGCACCATCGTGGACGTGCCGGTCGGCATGGGCCTGTTGGGCCGCGTAGTCGACGGCCTCGGCAACCCGATCGATGGCAAGGGCCCGATCAAAGACGCGAAGCGTATGCGCGTCGAGGTCAAGGCGCCGGGCATCATTCCGCGCAAGAGCGTCACCGAGCCGATGCAGACGGGCCTCAAGGCGATCGATGCCCTGGTGCCGGTTGGCCGTGGCCAGCGCGAGTTGATCATCGGCGACCGTCAGACCGGCAAGTCCGCCGTGGCGATCGACACGTTCATCAACCAAAAGGCGATCAACCAAGCCGCCAAGGACGACAAGGGCAAGCTGTTCTGCATCTACGTCGCGATCGGGCAAAAGCGCTCGACCGTTGCCCAGGTGGTGAAGACGCTCGCCGAACAGGGCGCCCTCGAATACACGATCGTCGTCGCCGCTACGGCTTCCGATCCGGCGCCGCTGCAGTTCCTGGCGCCGTACACCGGCTGCACGATGGGCGAGTACTTCCGCGACAACGGCATGCACGCCGTGATCGTGTATGACGACTTGTCCAAGCACGCCGTGGCGTACCGCCAGATGTCGCTGCTGCTGCGCCGCCCGCCGGGCCGCGAGGCGTACCCGGGCGACGTGTTCTACCTGCACTCCCGCCTGCTGGAACGCGCGGCGAAGATGGGTGAAAAGGCCGGTCTTGGCTCGCTCACCGCGCTGCCTGTGATTGAAACCCAAGCCGGCGACGTGTCGGCATACATTCCGACCAACGTGATCTCGATCACCGACGGTCAGATCTTCCTGGAAACCGGCCTGTTCTATAAGGGCGTCCGCCCCGCCATTAACGTCGGTCTGTCGGTGAGCCGCGTGGGCTCTGCCGCGCAAATCAAGGCCATGAAGCAGGTCGCGGGCTCCATCAAGCTCGAACTCGCCAGCTACCGCGAGATGGCGGCGTTCGCGCAGTTTGCTTCTGACTTGGATCCGAGCACCCAGCGCCTGCTGGCGCGCGGCGATCGTCTGACCGAGATCTTGAAGCAGGCCCAGTACTCGCCGCTGCCGATCGAAGAGCAGGTGATTTCGATCTTCGCCGGCGTACGCGGCTTTGTTGACAAGGTGAAGGTCGCCGACGTCACCCGCTTCGACAACGCGTTGCGGGCGGAACTGCGCTCCAAGCACAGCGACGTCCTGACCACCATCCGTACCGAAAAGGCCTTGTCGGATGGCACCCAGGACAAGCTGAAGAAGATCATCGGCGACTTCGCGGCGAAGTTCGCCTAAGGCCAGCGCGGAGCGAGCGAAAGCAGCCCATGCCGAGCCTGAAGGACCTCAAGAAGCGCATCGACAGCGTGAAGTCGACGCGCAAGATCACGTCGGCCACCAAGATGGTGGCGGCGTCGAAGCTGCGCCGCGCGCAGGAACAGGCGCTCTCCGCCCGGCCGTTCGCCGAGCACATGAGCCGCGTCATGGGCCAGATCGCGGCGGGCACGCCCAAGACCGACGACATGCCCAAGCTCCTGGCCGGCACCGGCAAGGACGACGTCGTCTTGGTGGTCATCGTCACGTCCGACCGCGGCTTGTGCGGCGCGCTCAATTCCAACCTGATGCGCAACGCCCGCCGCCGCATCGCGGCGCTGCTGGGTGAGGGCAAGACCGTCAAGATCATGACGATCGGCAAAAAGGGCCGCGACGGCATGCGCCGCGACCACGGCAGCCGCATCGTCCATTCCGCGGAGTTGTCGGCTGGCAAGGTATTGCGCTTCACCGATGCGCAGGCAGTCGCCGAAAAGCTGATGGCGATGATGGCCGCGGGTGAGTTCGACCGCTGCGTGATCTTCTACAACACGTTCAAGTCGGTGATTTCCCAGGTTGTCACCGAGCAGCAGTTGATCCCGGCCATGGTGGACGAAGGCGCCGCCAAGCAGCCGGGCGAAGCGAGCTACGAAGCGGAGCCCGACGAGAGTGAAATCCTCGCCGAGTTGCTGCCACGCAACCTCGCGGTCCAGGTGTTCCGGGCGCTGCTCGAAAACAACGCCAGCTTCCAGGGCGCGCAGATGAGCGCCATGGACGCCGCCACCCGCAACGCGGGTGAAATGATCAGCCGGCTGACGCTCAGCTACAACCGCGCGCGCCAGGCGGCGATTACCAAAGAACTGATTGAAATCATCTCGGGCGCGGAAGCCGTCTAACCCGAGGTCGCTGGAGTAGAACCATGAGCAAAGCAAGCAACAACGTCGGACGCGTCTCCCAGGTATTGGGCGCGGTGGTGGACGTGGAGTTCCCCGAAGGGCAGCTCCCCGCGATCTTGAGCGCGATTGAAACCACCAACGACGGCAAGCGCCTCGTGCTCGAGGTTGCCCAGCATCTGGGCCAGAGCACGGTTCGCACCATCGCCATGGACTCCACCGACGGCATGGTTCGCGGCCAGGAAGTGCGCGATACCGGCGCCCCCATCACCGTGCCCGTCGGCGCTGCTACGTTGGGGCGCATCCTGAACGTCATCGGCGAGCCGGTGGACGAGCGCGGCCCGGTCAACGCCAAGCACTTCTCGCCGATTCACCGCAGCGCGCCGGACTTCGTCGACCAGTCGACCGAGTCGGAAATCCTCGTCACCGGCATCAAGGTCGTGGACCTGCTGGCGCCCTACGCGAAGGGCGGCAAGATCGGCCTGTTCGGCGGCGCGGGCGTCGGCAAGACCGTCATCATCATGGAGCTCATCAACAACATCGCTAAGGCGCACGGCGGTTACTCCGTGTTCGCCGGCGTGGGTGAGCGCACCCGTGAAGGCAACGACCTCTACCACGAGATGTTGGAATCCGGCGTTATCAAGGTCGACGGCGAGTCCAAGGCCGCGCTGGTGTACGGCCAGATGAATGAGCCGCCGGGCGCTCGCGCCCGCGTCGGGCTAACCGGCCTGACGTTGGCCGAGTACTTCCGCGACGAAGAGGGCAAGGACGTGCTGCTCTTCATCGACAACATCTTCCGGTTCACCCAGGCGGGCTCCGAAGTGTCGGCGCTCCTGGGTCGCATCCCGTCCGCGGTGGGTTACCAGCCGACGCTGGCCACCGACATGGGCAACTTGCAAGAGCGCATCACCTCGACCAACAAGGGCTCGATCACGTCCGTGCAGGCCATTTACGTGCCCGCCGACGACTTGACCGACCCGGCGCCGGCAACTTCGTTCTCGCACTTGGATGCGACCACGACGCTCTCGCGCAGCATCGCCGAAAAGGGCATTTACCCGGCGGTCGATCCGCTCGACTCCACCTCGCGCATGATGGACCCGCGCATCGTCGGCGACGAGCACTACCGGGTTGCCCGTGAAGTGCAGAGGATTCTGCAAACCTACAAGTCGCTGCAGGACATCATCGCCATCTTGGGCATGGACGAATTGTCGGAAGAAGACCGCCTGACGGTGGCTCGCGCCCGCAAGCTCGAACGCTTCATGAGCCAGCCGTTCCATGTGGCCGAAGTGTTCACCGGCATCCCCGGCGTGTTGGTGCCGCTGGAACAGTCGATCCGCGGCTTCCGCGAAATCTGCGAAGGCAAGCACGACGATCTGCCCGAGTCCGCATTCATGTATGTCGGCACCATCGACGACGCGGTGGCCAAGGCCAAGAAGATGGCCGCGGCGGCCTAAGGCACACAGCGATCCATGGCCGACAAAGTGCAGTTCGATCTCGTCTCGCCGGAGCGCCAGTTGCGTTCCGAGGCCGTCGACATGATCGTCGTGCCGGGCACCGAAGGCGACTTCGGCGTTCTGCCCGGCCACGCCCCGGTCATCTCCACCGTACGCCCCGGCGTGCTCGAGATCTTCCAGGGCACCACGGTCAGCGACCGCATCTACATCACCGGCGGCATCGCCGAAGTGTCCAACGACCGCTGCACTGTGTTGGCGGATGAAGCCGTGCCGGTCGCCGATCTGGACAGGGCCAAGCTCGACGTGCGCATCAAGGCCGCGGAAGAGCGCCTAGCCGCCTCCAAGACCGACGGCGAGCAATACACCGCCAACACGACCATCGCGATCCTGCGCGAGTTGCTGGCGACCGCCCGGTAGGGCGCTCAAGTATCGGTTGAGTTTGGAAAGGGCCGCATACGCGGCCCTTTCTATTCGTGCGCGGCCAGCAGATAGGGCGATGTGAACCGGCGGAATTGCACCAGGTCCGTGCCGGTCAGGCACGTCGAAACCAGGGGCGCAGCGCCTAGCGGGTCAACCTGCGCCCCGTTGACGTAGACCTCGTAGTACAGGTGATTGCCGGTGGCGAGACCGGTACGGCCCACGTATCCGATTACCTGGCCGCGCTGCACGCGGGTGCCGGCTTTGATGCCAGGCGCAAATCCCTTCAGGTGCGAATACCCGGTGGCGAAATTCGCGCCGTGGTCGACCTTCACGATCAGGCCGTAGTTGCCCCGGCGCGCGGCAAACTCCACCACGCCATCGGCGGTCGCCACCACCGGCGTACCCGCAGGCGCGCTCAGGTCGATGCCCTTGTGGAACTCCGCCCGCTTCAGCACCGGATTGGTGCGCCAGCCCCACGGCGAGGTCAGCTTGCCCTCCGGCAGGGGCGGATCGAGGCGTGCCTGCACAACGCCGCACCCGTTCCCGTCCACATAGGCGGTAGCCGCATTGGTCATCGGAAAGAGATACGTGTTCACTTCACGGCCGCCATAGGCGATCGCCACGCTCACCGGCGCAGGCGTGCGGTAGCCCGCCGCGTCGATCTCATCGTGCACCAGCACGCGCAGCGAAGCGTCGGCGGGCAGCGCACTGGCAACCGATCCCAGCGCCGCCCGCACGCCTTGCACCGCAACCAGGGATAACCCGGCCGCCTTCAGCGACGCACTGATGTCATAGCCCGCTGCGCCGGCGATCATGCGCACATCAGTGCCGCTGCGGGTCGCGCCGGTGGCGGCGGCGGTCGCCGGGTCGACAATTTCGAAGCCGCCCTTGAGCCGCGCCAGCAACGCTACGTCGGCGCCTTTGCTCAGCTGCAGCTGCAACGCCACCAGCGCCGGACCAGCCTTGCCCCCACCCAAAGTCACCACGATGCGGTCGCCGATCTGCAGCTTGTGCGGATCGAACCGGCCCTTCATGGCCGCAATCGCGTTGGCTCGGTCCTGTGGCGAAACTCCGGCGCGCGTCAGGATCGCGTCGAGGGTGTCGCCTTTGCCCAGCGTGTAGGCGTGTTCCGAAAGCCCGGAGGTGACCGCGGGTGCCGCCACGGGCGGATTGGCGGCCAGCGCGACCGGCACGCATAGGCATAGCGCCAAGGCGGCGCCGGTGATCGTCCCCCGAACCATCGCTACGTCTGCGTCCCGCTGTGCCCTGCAGTCATGCCCCTTGATACCGGGCCGTCCGGAGCCGGTCCAGCGAACGAATCGCTTGCAAAATCGGGAAAATCTGGCCGCAGGGGAACCTACCCAAGCACGCTGCCCGCGAGCAGCAATCCGCACGCTGCGGCGCCGGCCAGCGGGACCCAATGGGGCACCCGCGTCGTCAATTCCGGCCGGGGTTCGCGCCGCTGCAGGGTCCACAGCGACAGGTTCACGGCGACGAAGATCGCCAGTGTTATTCCACTGGTTACGCGCGCCAGCAGGCTGAACGGAACCACCGTCACCAGTGCCATCAGAATGGCGCCAACAACCAGCGTAGTTCGCACCGGCGCGTGGGTGGTCGCGTGCAGCGTGCCGAACCAGTGGGGCAGGTGCCCGCGCGCGGCCATGCCATAGCCGAGACGCGCCACCACCAGAATCTCGATCAATACGCCGTTGAGGGTGGCGATCACCGCAACTGCCTGGAAGGCCGTGCTGAACTGGGGCGCGTGGCGCGTCACCACCAGCAGCAGGGGCGAGGCGGAGGTGGCAAGTTCCGCGAGCGGCACGTCCAATACCGTCACCAGCGCCACCCCGGCGTACAGCACCGCGGAAATCGCGATCGCCGCCAGGATGGCGCGGGGCATCGTGTGGCCCGGGTCGTGCGTCTCCTCGGCCATGTTGGCCATGCTCTCGAAGCCCAGAAACGCGAAGAACGCGATGAACGTGCCCGCCAGCAGCCCGAGCGCCTCGCTCGATCCGGCGGGAATCATTGCCGGCAGGTTCGCCGGCAAGTGCGCCAGCGCCGGGCTGCCAACGGCGAAAACGAATGCAATGCCGCCTAGTTCGATTGCACTCATGATCGCCGCGGTTGAGGCGCTGTTCTTCACGCGCAGGCAGGCGATCCCGGTAAACAGGACCACCACACTGGCCGCAATTACCGGCACCGGTGCGGGCACGGCCGCGGCCAGGTAGCCTGCGCCGCCGAGTGCGATGGTCGCCGCGCCGGTCAGCAAGACCACGCCCAAAGCTGCCCCGACCAAGCGGGAAAGCCATCGCCTGCCGAACGCCGCCTGGACGAACGCCACGGTGCCCTCGGCGGCAGGATGGCGCGCGGTCAGTTCGGCGTAGGACAGGCCAGTGAGCGCGGCGAGTACTCCCGCCACGGCAAAGGCGAGCGGCGTGCGCATTCCGGCAGCGCCGGCAACTTCGCCGACCAGCACATAGATGCCGGCGCCAATGATGGTGCCAAGACCGTACAGGACCAGGGTGGTGAACCCGATCGAGCGCACCAGCGTGCGTGCGGGCGCGGGCTCGCTCACCGCGGCACGGGCAGCTTCAGGTGATCGACGAACTCCGCAAGCACGCGCTCGTACAACTCGCGCTTGAAACCAACGATCAAGTCGGGCAAGTGGCGCGGCTCAACCCACTGTACTTCGCTGAATTCGCGGTCGGTGTGCTTGTCCAGGTCGAGGTCCGCGTCAGTGCCCTGGAAGCGCAACAGGAACCACAGCTGCGCCTGCCCGCGATAGCGTCCGCGCCACAGCTTGGGCTGGAGGTCCGGCGGGAACTCGTAGGTGAGCCACTCGCGCGCCTGGGCGATGACAACGGCCTTGTCGGTGCCAACTTCCTCGTGCAACTCGCGCCACAGGGCCTGCTCGGGCTGTTCGCCATCGTCGATGCCGCCTTGGGGCATCTGCCAGGCGTCCGACGTCATGTCGATGCGCTTGCCCACGAGTGCGTCGCCGCGATCGTTTAGCAACATGATGCCGACCCCCTGGCGGTACGGCAGGTGGGCGAACGGCGATGGCGGCGCACTGCGCTGGGGGTCAGTTGACCGGGTCAACGGCGGCAACTGCGGAAACGGGGGCGAGGACAATGTTCTTGCCGGGCAGCGACTTGGCCCACTCCGTCACGCGTTCGATGGTGACGGGGTAGGGATACCCGATACCAACGGCGGTGCCGGTCGCGGTGGCAATGCGCTCCAGTTCGGCGAGCTTCTGATCCACGCCGGTACGGGACGCGCTGGCGTCGATGAAGCGGTTATTGATGACGCGCGGCAATTTCAGTTCGGCGGCAACCTTGCCGGCCACGCTGTCGTTAGTCTCGCGCGAATCGAGGAACAGCAAGCCGCGCTCCCGCAGGTCGGCAAGGATCGGCTTCAACGCATCGGCTTGGGTGGAAAGCTTGGTGCCCAGATAGTTGGTTACGCCCACGTATCCGGTGAATCGCGACAGCAGCCAGTGGAGGCGCTCCAGGTTGTCGGCGGCCGTGGCGTTGGCGAGCAGCGTGTACGGCCCCGGATCGTTGGCAGGAAAGCCTTCCGGCTCCATCGGCAACTGCAGCACGACCTCATGGCCCGCGGCGCGGGCCTCGGCGATCCAATCCTGCAAGTTTGGCGCATTGGGCGCAAAGGCCAGCGTTACTACCCCCGGCAGTTGCTGAATCGCGGCGCGCGTCGCGGCCTGGCTCAATCCCAGTCCGCCCACCACGATGGCGATTTTGGATGCGCCGGCGGGGGCAGTGAAGGGCCGTGCGTACACGTTCCAGGCTTGCCGGCCGTCCGGCGCGATGACGGGCAGGGGCCCGTCCGCACCCGGCGCAACCAAAGCCGGATCTGGAACTGCGGCCAGCGCCACGGCCTGCGCGGGGGCGGCGGCTGGTGCCGCTGGAACTGCGGCCGGGGCGATTGCAGGCGTGGCGGTGGGCGCGCGTGCGCCCGGCGGAGTGGCCGCGGGAGGGGTTGCGGCGGGGGTGGCCGCTGTGGCGGCCCCTTGGGTGGCGGCGGGCGCAGGTGCCCCAACGGCTGCCGCAGGAACTGCGCCCGCCGGCAGGGCGGGGGGTAGCGCCGCAACCTGCATCCGCGGCTGCGTTGATTGCTGGTAGCCCTCCCAATCGAAGCTGGCGGCCAACCACGCCAGGCCGATGCCGAGCAGCACCGCAACACCGACCGAGGAAAGCAGAATTGGATTGCGCCACGCCGGCCGTGCCGCCTCGTCCTCGTCGTCGAACGACGAAGCGAAGTTGCCGTCGTCGTTGTCGTCGGGATCGTCAGGAACGAAATCGTCGTCATCGTCGTTGCCGCCCCGCTCTGGCGGGGCGTCGTCGTCGGCACCTGCGTCTAGGTCAGGCTCGTCGCCATTGGGATCTTTGAGGCCGGTGTCGTCGCCGGTGTCACCGTCGTCGTCATCGGCGGCCGGCGAGCGCGCGGCGGGGCGGCCGGGACGAGCCGGCGGCGCATCGTCCTCGGCATCGTCCGCCGCGGCAGCGTCGTTGTCGTCGTCGTCAAGCAGCCCAGCGAGGTCGTCTACTTCCTCGTCCGCAGCGGCCTTCGCCTTGCCGCGCCCGAACTTGGGCAGCTTCGGCAGCTTGGGAAGCTTCATGCGGCCCGTGGAACGTGGAAGACGGGCGTTCGGGTCACGCTAGTTGGTGCGGCCCTGGTGCACTACCGACAGCGCGTGCAGCAGGTCGAACGCGCGCGTTAGCTGGTAATCGTTGGGGTCGGTGCGTTCCACTGGCGCCGTGCCGCCGCCGGGGCCGCCCGCCGGAATGTCCAGCGCGCCCTTCAGCGTGGCTTCGGTGCGGCGCGGGAACTGCGATTGCGGCAGCACCAGACGCGCCTGCTCCACGAGGGTACCGGGCAGGACACCCTCATTGATCGACTTGCCCGCGGGCGTGAAGTACGTCGCGGTTGTCAGCTGCACGTAGCCGGCGTCGCCCATCGGCACCAGCGTCTGGACCGAGCCTTTGCCGAACGTCTTCGATCCCACGACGATGCCGCGGTTGCGGTCCTGTAGCGCCGCCGTCACGACTTCCGCCACCGAGGCGGTGCCGCCGTCGACGACGACCACCACCGGGAGGCCCTTCAGGATGTCGCCGGCAGTGGCGGTGTAGGCCTTTACGTCGGCATCGCCGCGGCCGCGGGTTTCCACCATCTTGCCGGTTTCGATGAACGCGTCCGCCACCTTGAGCGCCGCGTCGAGCGGGCCGCCCGGGGTGTCGCGCAGATCAAGCACCACACCTTCAAAGTTCACGCCGGCTTGGCCGCGCATCTTGTCGATGGCGGCAGCAAGCTCGGCCGGCGTCGTGTCGGTGAACATCGGGATGCGGACATATCCCTCGCCACCCACCAAGCGATAGGTGAGCTTGGGTTCCGCGACGGTTTCGCGCGTTAGCGTCACCAGGAACGGGTCGACGCCGGGGCGCACCAAGATCAAATCAACGGTCGAGCCGGGCGCGCCCTGCAACGATTGGATGGTCTCGGTCAGCGTCATGCCGAACACCGGCGTGCCGCTGATATCGACGATCAGGTCGCCGGGCTGCAGGCCCGCGCGTGCTGCCGGCGTGTTGTCCAGCGGCGCGATCACGCGCGCCTCGCCGTCCTGCATCGTGATGACCAGACCCAGGCTGTCATAAACGTGGCCGCGGTGCTCTTGCAGGGCCTTGTAGTCGGAGGGGGTCAGGAACGTGGACTCCGGGTCAAGCGCGGCGAGCAGGCCGTTCAGGGCCGCGCGCACGAGCTTCTCGTCCGGCACGGCTTCCACGTAGCTGCGCTTCACCCGGTCATAGGTGTCGCCGAACAGGTTCAACAGCCCGTAGGTCTTGGTGTCGACGCCGTGGGCAAGCTGGGCGCCAAAGCCCAACCCCACCGCAACGGCCACCCCGACCACCGCGACCCGCACCTTGGAAACACCGAACCACATGTATGCCATTACCGTTCCTGACTTGGGCGCGAGCCCAGCGGTGTCTTAGTTGGTCGCGACCTTCTGGTAGGTGGCGAGCGCGTGGATCATGTCCACCGCGCGAGCGAGCTGGTAGTCCGTCGGCGCCGGAGGGGGCGTTGCCGCGGCGGGTGCTGGCGTTGCTGCCGCAGCGCCGGCGGCAGCGCGCGGGGTCGGGTTGGCGACCTGCGCGGCCGGAGCCTTCAGCGGTTCCAGACGGCCCTGCTCCACCAGGATGTCGGGCGTGATACCCGTGCCCTGGATCGAGCGGCCCGACGGCGTGTAGTAGCGCGACGTGGTCAGGCGCATGGCGCCGTACTCGCCGAGCGGGATGATGGTCTGCACCGAGCCTTTGCCGAACGACTGCGTGCCCATGATGATCCCGCGCTTGTGGTCCTGCAGGGCGCCCGCGACGATCTCGGAGGCCGAAGCGGAGCCGCCGTTGATCAGCACCACCAGGGGCTTGCCGGCGGACTGATCGTTCTTGCGGGCGGCGTAGCGCGACACGTTGTTCGGGTCGCGGCCGCGGGTCAGCACCACGGTGCCTTGGCCGAGGAACGTCTCCACTACCGCCACCGACTGATCCAGCAATCCGCCCGGGTTGTCGCGGAGGTCCAGGATGTAGCCCTCCAGCTTGTCGCCCAGCGCCGTCTTCAGATCCGTCATGGCCTTGTTGAGGCCGGTCGAGGTCTGCTCGGTGAACGAGGTGATCTTGATGTAGCCCGTCGTGCCTTCCGGGCGCGAAGTCACGGATGCCTGACGGATCACGTCGCGGTTGACGGTGACGTCAAACGGCTTTTCCACGCCGTCGCGCACCACCGTGAGCTTGATCGGCGAGCCGATCTTGCCGCGCATCTTGTCCACCGCCTCGTTGAGCGGGGTGCCCTTGAGGGACACGCCGTCCAGCGCAGTAATCATGTCGTTGGCCTTGATCCCGGCCTTGGAAGCAGGGGTGTCGTCCATCGGGCGCACCACGCGGACGCCGAGGTCCTCCATGCGCACTTCGATGCCGAGACCGCCGAACTGGCCGGAGGTCTGCTCCTGCATCGACTTGTACGAGTCGGAGTCCATGAACGCCGAGTGCGGGTCCAGGGCGGTGAGCATGCCGCTGATGGCGGCATAGATCAGCTTTTGGCTGTCCACGTCGGTGACGTACTTGGCTCGAACGAGTTCGAACACGTCGCCAAACAGGTTCAGCTGCTTGTAGGCGTTGTCGTCTGCTGCTGCCTTGACGCCGGATGCCGGCGTAAGGAACAGGACCGCTGCAAGTGCCGCGGCAATGGCTGCCCTGATCATGCTCACCCTTCCTACCGAGCCGCCAACCACGGACTTGGGTTGATAGGCTCGCCGTTGCGGCGCAGCTCTACGTACACCGCCGATTTTCCGTTCTCGCCGTGGCTGGCCTGGGCGACCGGCTCCCCCGCCAGCAGCCATTGGCCCACTTGACCGTCGATACGGGACAGCCCGGCAATCAGCGTATGGTACCCGCCGCCGTGAGAAATGATCAAGAGTTGCCCGTAGGATCGGAACGGCCCGGCGAACACAATTCTGCCATCGTACGGTGCCACCACCGCGGCATCCGCCAGTGCCGAGATCGTGATGCCCTGCGCGGGGATGCCAAGCGGGTCGCGCTGCCCATAGCCGCCCGTCACCGTGCCGCGCACCGGCAGGCTTAGCCGCCCGCGCGCATCGGCAAACGGCCGCGTCCCGTCCGGCGGTGCATCGTCTGGCGCCGCGGCGTCCAGCCGCTCGATCAGCGCCCGCAAATCGAACGCTTGATCGGCCAGCTTGCCGGCGTTGGCCTGCTCGGTCGCCTGATCCCGCAGTGTCTGGGTGCGCTCCGTCGTGCGCTGGTCCAGCAGCGCCTGTAAGTTGGCGCGCTCCGCCTCGCGTAGGGCCGTTGCGGTCTTTAGCGCGGCTTGCTCGGCGGCAATCTCGCGGCGTCGCGCGCGCGCCTGCTCGAGGTCGCGGTTCAGCACGCCGGCGCGCTGCTCCAGCGCCGGCACCAGTGCGGCCAGCAGCACGCTTGCCCGCACCTGGTCCAGCGCGTCGCCGCGCGCCGCCATCAGCGCCGCCGCGGGTTCGCGCGCGATGCGGGTCAGGGTGCCCAGCACCTTGGCGAGTTCCGCCTGTTCCGATTCCAGCGCGCCGGCCTTCGCGGCCTCCTCGGCCTTGAGCGGTTCCAAGCGTGCGGTGATCGCGGCGATCTGTTCTTCCTGGGATTGAATGGCGTTCGCCGCCAGCACGAGCCGCGAGCGCAGCGTGCTGAGTTCGCGCGCCAAGTCTTGCGCCTGCTGGACCAGGGTCTGTTGCCGCAGCCGGCTCAGCTCCAGCTGCTGCTCCAACTGCAGCAGCCGTTCCGCCGCCGGCGGCCCGCCCGGTGCAGGTGCGTTCTGCGCGCTGCCGGCGGTCGCGAACAGCGCCGCTAGCAGGAACGCCCCAGCCCTGCCGGCGGTGCGGTTCACACCGCCCGTCCGGCCCGCTTCGCCGCCACGGCGGCGTTCATCACCAACAGGTTCTTGCCAGTCATCGCCGCCGGTTGCTCAAGCCCCAAAAACGGCAGCAGCGTCGGCGCCACATCGGCCAAGCACCCATGGGCGAGGCCGGTAATCTCGGCCGGCGCGTTCACGAGAATCGCCGGCACCGGGTTGGTGGTGTGGGCGGTGTGCGGCTGGCCGGTGGAATTGTCGCGCATCATCTCGGCGTTGCCGTGGTCGGCGGTAATGAACAGCACGCCGCCGGTCTTCACGACCGCGGTTTCCAGGCGGCCCAAGCACGCGTCCACGGTCTCGATCGCCTTGGTGGCCGCTTCCAGGATGCCGGAATGCCCCACCATGTCGGCGTTGGCGTAGTTCACCAGGATGAAGTCGTAGGTCCCGGTCACCACCGCCGCGACCAACCGGTCGGTCATCTCCACCGCCGACATCTCCGGCTTCAGGTCATAGGTCGCGACCTTCGGGCTCGGCACCAGAATGCGGTCCTCGCCGGCAAACTGCGTTTCTTCGCCGCCGTTGAAGAAGAACGTCACGTGGGCGTACTTCTCGGTCTCGGCGATGCGCAGCTGCTTCTTGCCGGCACGCGAAACGATCTCGCCCAACGTCCCGTGCAAGGGTTGCTGCGGGAACAGCGTGATCAGCCGCGCGCTCAGCGCTTCGGAATAGTCCGTCATGCCGGCCGCCACTGCCAGCTTCGGGCGCATCGCGCGGGCAAAGCCCTCGAACTCCGGCTCCACCAGCGCGCTCAGCGTTTGCCGCACGCGGTCGGAGCGGAAGTTCACCACCAGGATCCCGTCGCCCTCGTTTATGCCGCGGTAGTGGCCGATCACCGTCGGCTGGATGAACTCGTCGGTCTCGCCGCGCGCATAGGCCGCCTCGATCGCCGCGCGGGGGGTGATCGCCGCTTGGCCTTCCGCTTGGGCGATGGCGTGGAACGCGCGTTCGGTGCGGTCCCAGCGGCGGTCGCGGTCCATTGCGAAGTAGCGCCCGATCACCGTCGCAAACTTGAAGTTGCCCAGGTTGGCGACCCGCGCCTCGAACTCGGCGAACTGGTCCAGCGCACTCTTGGGCGGCGTATCGCGGCCGTCGGTAAATGCATGCATGCGCACCGGAATGCCGGCGCGCGCCACCGCCTGCACCAGCGGCGCGAAGTGATCGAGGTGCGAGTGCACCCCGCCGGTGGAAAGGAGCCCCATTACGTGCGCCGTGCCGCGGCTTTCCTTCAGCGCCGCGATGAACTTCTGCAGCCCCGCGTTCGCGGTGAACCCGGCGCCGGAGGCGGTATCGATGCGCGGCAGCAGTTGCTCCACCACGCGCCCGGCCCCCAGGTTCATGTGGCCCACTTCGGAATTGCCCATCTGGCCGTGCGGCAACCCCACGGATTCCGCCGAAGTGTCCAGGAATCCCACCGGGCAGGTCTGCATCAGGCGGGTGTAGTTGGGGGTCCGGGCCGCCGCAATCGCGTTGTCGTGGGGGTCATCGCGATGGCCCCACCCGTCCAAAACGCACAGCACCACCGGGCGGCGGCGCACCGACATCATGTTCTCAGCGCTCATTTGTCCAAACATACCATGACGTTAACGCCTCGCCAAAGGCGGGCGCCCCGCTCCGCAGCGGGGAAACGGCACGCGGGGGATTCCTATCCCCGTTACGCCGGGATAAGAATGAGTCGTGCGGACATTGCCCGCGGCGCTCGCCGCTCTTCTGCTCTCATCACCCGCCCTTGCGCAAGGGGTAGTTGGGTTTCAGGACCGCCCGCGCGCCGAGTGCGGGCAGGATGCCGACGGTCACCGTCAGTGCTTCCTGCGCTACGGCGTGGCCTTGGCGGATGTCGGGCAGCCCGGCAACACGGTATTCGTCCAGATCGTCGTCGCCCGCTTTGTGCTGGCTTCTACCGGCAACACCCTCACGACCTGGACCGTCTTCTTTCACGGCTCCAACGGCAGCGCGTCCAAGCCGGCCGGCTTCGGCGGCGCGATCCTCAGCGCCGGCAGCGCCGCGCCCCAGGCGCTGACCTGCTCCGATCCATCGCCGGTGGTGACTTCGTGCTCGGTACCGCCGCCGCGCGGCGCGACCACTGCCGACGTTGAAGCGCAGGTCGACCGCGCCGTCACCTCCGCCAAGGTCGTCCTGCTCGCCAGTGCGCCCGGCGACAAAGACCCGGTCCTCGCCACCGTCGTGCTCGAAGGCGCGTTGCTGCGCGACTTCGCCAACGAATGGATCCGCGCGCGCGATTTTGTCGTCCCTGCCGCTGCCGCTGCCGCTGCCGCTGCCGCTGCCGCTGCCGCCGCCGCGCCGGCGCCGGTCGCCGCTACGCCCGCACCCGCTCCACGCCCTGCGCCCCCCGCGCCCGCGCCGGCCGCCGCCACGCCCCC
>CANKGV010000006.1 GCA_947481575.1 Alphaproteobacteria bacterium | reverse complement strand
TCTGGTATCGTTCTGCGTAGAGCAGAGCCCAAGTACGACCGCGCGTAGATTTTGCGCCCGTTCCGGCGTTGTGCTCTTCCAGGCGCCGGGCAAGGTCGGTCGTCCAGCCGACGTAGGTGCGCGGGTCGTGGTCGGCGTTGGTGCCGAGGACGTAGACGAAGCAGTTCACGGTTGGTGATGGTGCCCGAGGAGGCAGCGACCGAGGAATGCAGACACTCGGCATTGCCGGTGCCACCATGCAATCAATCGAAGACCGGGATTGGGGCCCATATTGGGGCCGTGAAACCATCTACCGAAAATAACTGAACAAAAACATACAGTTAGATTCGGTAGATGGCGGAGGGGGTGGGATTCGAACCCACGGTACTCTTGCAAGTACAACGGTTTTCGAGACCGCCCCGATCGGCCACTCTGGCACCCCTCCGGGGCGGAACCTATCGCACGCAAGCGAACCGGAGCAAGGCAAGCGTTGAGGTTAACGCTTGGTGCGGCAACCTGTTGCGTCCCGCGGTTCGTGTGATATCTTTTGGTCAATTCGCTGCCCCCGGGGTAACCCCGGCGATGGCGGCGGCGCCAGGCGGGCACCAGATACGCGGCAGAAACGCTGCAGCCCGCCCCGGGACGACGAGCAAAACGCTTTCACGCTTGGTTGCCCTGAGGGGCTGAGAGGACCGAATGGTCATCTCAGTGAATACCAATGCGGGCCAAATGCTCGCGTTGCAGGCCCTGAATGCCGCGAGTCGCTCGCTCTCGGTCGCCCAACTGAGAGTTACGACCGGACTCAAGGTCAACGGACCGCAAGACGATCCCGCCGTATTCGCCATCGCGCAGAATCTGCGCGGCGAGATTGCCGGCATGACGGCGGTCAAGACCGCCCTCAGCCTCGGTGACGCCGTGGTGAACACAGCCATCGATGGCGCCACCGCCGTTTCGGACCTGTTGACCGAAATGAAGGCCAAGGCGGTGGAGGCGAGCCAGTCGGGCCTCGACGCCGCATCGCAGACCGCGCTCCACGAAGAGTTCACCTCCCTGCGGGGGCAGATCACGACCGTGGTCGGCACCGCCGACTTCAACGGCAAGAATTTGATCGATGCGGCGGCGACCAGCTACAACGTGCTGGCGAGTGTGCGCGGCAGCGTCATCGCCGTCAGTGCGCAACATATCGATGTCACCACGTTGGCTCTGCAAACTGCCTCCCTGTCCGATGCGACCCAGGCGGCTACCGCGCTCACCGCGGTCAGCCAAGCGATCGCCACCGTCTCCACCGCCCTCACGGCGCTCGGGACCTCGGCCAAGCGGATCGAGATCCAGCAGGACTTCACCGGGAACCTCATCGACGTGCTGAAAGAAGGGGTCGGCAACCTCGTCGACGCCGATCTGGCATCGGAGACCGCAACGGTTGAAGCACTGCAGATCAAACAGCAACTGGGGGTGCAGGCTCTTTCGATTGCCAATTCCGCGCCGCAGGCGATTGCCGCACTGTTGAAGGCAAACAACGGCGGCTAGGCCCCTCGGCCAGGCTCGGCCGGTGGCGCGGATCACTTGACGGTCCGCGCTGCATTGTCCAAGGTCACTGCATACCCATGGCTGCGGAGGCGATAGCGCAGGCGCTCGAACTACACGCTAAGTGGCTTCGAGAGGACCCGTCCGGTCGCAAGATCGACCTTGCCCAGGCCGACCTCGCCGGGTTCAACTTCTCCAAGGCCGATCTGCGCAAAGCCCGCATGGTTGGGGCAAAACTCAGCCGCTCCAATTTCCAGAACAGCAAACTGATGGAGGCGGACTTCTTCGGAGCCGACCTCACCGGCTCCAACCTGGCCGGCGCCGATCTGTCCGGCTCGATCCTGCGCGGCGTGGGCTTGCGCGGCGCCAACTTGAACAACGTAAACCTAGATGGCGCGGACCTGCGCGGCGGTACCATCATGTTCGGTGGTGAATCGTCAGTTGGCCGTAAGGTTTCCGACCTGAGCGAGTGCACGTTCAACTTCGCCTCGCTGGCCCGTGCGCAAATGGGCGGTGCGAACCTGCAGGGCTCCAGCATGATCGGCGCCAACCTCAAAGGCGCGCTGCTGTCCGGCGCCGACCTGACCGGCACCAACTTGTCGGAGGCGAATCTCGAAGACGCAAACCTGTCGAGCGCGCGGCTCACGGGCGCAAGGTTCATCGGCGCCAATTTGGGGCGCGCGAACTTCTCGCGCGCGGTGACCGGCCAAACCGACTTCGGCGGTGCGGCACTCGAAGGCACCAATCTCCAGGGCGTCGACCTCAGCCAGTGCAACCTGACCGACACACATCTTGTCACCGGCAAGGGTGTGGGCATGGACAACCTGCCGCCCAACGTAAAGCGGGCGTTCGGCGATCACGTGCTGTGGATCGAGACCAACGGGCGGGAAGGGGAGCGCTGTGTGTTGATCGGGGCGAACCTCAGCTTCATCGACCTGGGCGGACGCAATCTGTCCGGGATGATTCTCCGCGAGGCCAAGCTCACGGGCGCCAACCTGGCGAAGGCCCTCTTGGTGCTGACCGACCTGTCGAACGCCAGCCTCGATGGCGCTCGCCTCGGCGGTGCCGTGCTGATGGGGACGAATCTGAAGAATGCCAAGCTCGCCCGGGCCGACTTGCGTGGCGCCGTCCTGAAGCCCATGCAGATGTCGGCGAAGGACGGCAAAGCCACCGGCAATTCTCAAAAGACCAATCTGGACGGTGCCGATTTGACGGGGGTCGACCTTACCGGGATCGACCTTAGCGGCTGTTCCATGGTGGGAGCCAAGGTCGGCTAACAGGTCATTGCCCTGTGTGCCGGGGGTGGTTACGGTTGCGGTCCCTTCTTGATCGCAGCGCCCGGGGGCAATGGATCCTTCCTCAAAGTCGGACCTGTCGGCCGCGAGTTTGCGCGAGCTGGACGCCGGCCTGCGCAAGGTCTCGCAGCTGGGCGCCAACGTCATCACGGCGTGGCGGCGGGTGCCAGGCGGCCTGCAGATCGTTTTCGTGCCGTCGTATCAGGTGCCGGCAGTGGCGCGCCGCAACCCAGGAATCCTCCAGCTTGATCGCGAATTGCGATCCGAGGCGGAAGTAGCGCCGCTCTTGGCCGCCGGCTGCCGCGATGTGCCCATACGCTTGGCGCTCCCTTCGGGGCCGGAGATCTCGGCGGCCGTAAATGGCGCCATCCGGGCCTATTCGATCACCCACTTCGAATGCCGGGCGATTGCCCTGTTCGATATCGTCAGCTTCTCGCTGTACCAGCCGGTCGAGCAGACCGTGCTGGTCAATGTACTCGCGCACTACATCCGGCTGGCGGGACACCACTGCCGTGCGCTCGGCATGCCGTCGCAGTTGCGCATGACGACGACCGGTGACGGCTTCTATGTGTGGAACGCGCATTACGGCGTCGGTGGGGATGTCGCCCTGTTCTGCGCCATCGTCCTGGCCCTTAGCTACACCTATGCGGCGCGCAGCATTGCCGACGGCGAGGCCCTAACCGTCCCCCGGCTGCGCTGTGGCGTCCATTTCGGCAGCCACTACGAGTTTTACCAGGGCGGCAGTGTCGGTGCCGACGTCGGCGGCTATGTCGTCGGCGAGGTGACCATCAACTTGGCGCGCCTCGTGTCCAAGGCCCGGCCCGGACACTTTCTGGTCGGCGCTTACAACCGTATGATCCAGGACGGCGACGCCACGGATTGGCCGCAACTGAGCGGACTGCACAGCATCGATACGTTGATGTTTATGGCGCTGGCGCCGGATGCGATCGGGAAGCTGGTCGGCACGCCGTTCCCGGGAGGCAACCTGCAGTCAGCCTCGGTGTTCTTCACCGGCCCGCGGGTATCGGACAACTCGTTCCGCATCCGCAAGTATTACGTCAAGGACAAGCACGGATTGGTGCATGGCTGCTACAACGCCCGCGTTGCCGTGAAGTCTGCGAACGGGAAGGAAATCAGCTTCGGCCTGCGCGACGATGAACTGGGCCAGTTCGAATCGACCTTCGACGAGTCCGAGGACATCATTCTGCAGTTGGGCTGAGAGCGGCTACTGCGCCTCGTCGGCGGAATCGGCGCCAAGCTCATCGACGCCAAACGTAACTCGCTTGCCGTTCTGCAGGACGTACGTGACGCGGACGGTGTCGCCGGACGTGATGCCGCCTAGGTCCCCAAGCCCATTGAGGAAGTAAGTCTCGGCCCCGACCGCGATGGTGTCGCGGCCGATCGCCGTAACCATTCCCTCGACAAAGTGGGCGCCGACGACATGGGGCGCCGGCGCGGCCGCTGGCGGATTGGCAAACTTAGCCGGCACGATCACACCCGCGGCAGCGGGCAGGCTCGCGAAGATTCCCAGTGCAGTAACGAGCGCCAGCGCGATACGGGCATTCGTGGTGTTCATGGCCTACCTCTGTCGCTGGGCCGCGGAAAAAATGGAGCGGGCGCGCCACCGGCGCGCCCGCTGTCGATCGCTGGGAGGCAGCGATTGTTACTCGGTCGCGGCGTTGTCGTCGTTCGGGCCGTCATTGACCGGGAGGGTCGCGATCACGACGCGCTTGCCGTTTTCGATGACGAACGCGTAGGCGACATCAGCGCCAACGTCCACGCCGGTCACGCCGTAGTACACGTCCTTGCCGATGGTCACAGTCTGCGCGGTCTCGTTGGTCGCGGCGACGGTGCCGGCAGCGAACTGGGCGGGAACGATCATTGCGGCCTGGGCGGTGGCGATCGAGCCAACCAGAACGGCGGCGGCGGCGGAAGCGGTCAGGAACTTGTTCATGGGAGGGTCTCCAGATTGCGAGTTCGTTTCGAGTGGCGATCCCGTGAGCAAGCTCACTGTCCGTCGCTCGTGGTGGAGATATCGGCGCGCAATAGGGGGTTGAAAAGGGGGTGCGCCACATTGACGCGAATTTGTAACAAAGCGCACAAATGAGCCTAAACCACGGCCGAAAATGACGCGATTGGCCCCAATACGACCTCCGGCTGGGCGCGCCGCCGGGCCACTCGGTACGCCTCCACGCCGCGCCGCGCATGGTCCGGGCCCGGATTGGCGGGCATCCATTGCTGGGCGATCAGTTGCGTGACAAACGGCGGGGCGCCGGAGCAAGACCGGGGCAGAACCGCCACGGCCCTCCGGTCCCCGTCTGCACGAAACGGAATTGCGCCGCGTTCGGTGGGTTCCTGGAGTTCGCGCCACCCGTTCCCGGTGGGGGAAGCGTCTGCAGGTTGGCTCTGCCCAATGCTGCGGCGGAAACTGGTGTCGCGCGGCGGATTGGGGCGATCCGCGGGCCCGGCACCAGCCAACGAAAGCCGTGCGTGGCCCGGCGAAGGAGCTGCCGCTGCCGAGCCGAAGGTGGCGAGCGAAACCGGCACGCCCCGCTACCGGACCCAATCGCCCGACGCGCCCGCCCGGCGACCCGCGCCGCCGAGCGAAACCGTTGGACCGGCACAACCGTGGCCGACCGTCATCCCATCGCCTCCCGCCCGAATGCCCTTCAGGCAGGGAGAAAGCTAATGGGAATAGATTACCTAAAATTTAATCCAATTTTTCGGCAAGATGGAGAGTACCCGGCCACCGCCGGTCAATCCGGCCAAATTGCTTAAACTTCGTCGCGCCGGCGGCGCAATTCGGCAAAGACCTCGACCGGCGACTTCCCGGCCATGCCAACCGCGGCTTGGAACGCAGGATCGTCCACCCGCAGGAACGGATTGGTCCCCAGTTCGTCGGACAGTTTGAACGGGACCCCCATCTCGCCGCCCTGGACCAAGGCCCGCACCGCATCGCCGCGGGTCTTCAGGGCAGGGTTGGCGTGGTCAATCGACCGGGCAAACTTGATGTTCCGCCCCGAATACTCGTGGGCGCAGTAGATCTTGGTATCGGGCGGCAAGCTGCGAATTCGCCTCAGGCTGTTCCACATTTGCTCAGCCGTGCCCTCAAAGGTCCGGCCGCAGCCCATCGGGTACAGAACATCGCCGCAGAATAAGCTGGCGGCGTCGCGGAAGTAGTACCCGACCTGACCGCTCGTATGCCCGGGCAGTTCCATGACCTCGGCCTGGGCGTCGCCGATCATGATTTTGTCGCCCTCCTTCACCTGCTGGGTGATGCCCGGGATGTGCGGCGCTTCGCCGGCCGGTCCGACGACACCGCAGTGGTAGGCACGCTTGATATCCAGGTTCCCGCCGATCTGATCGGCGTGATGGTGCGTGCACAGAACCTTTTTCACCCGCCACGCCAACTCATCGAGCTTCACCACGACGGGACCCGCGATCCCGGGATCGACGACGGCTACGGAAGCGCTGCCGCGGTGGTGAATCAGGTAAACGTAGTTGTCGCGCAGGACTTTGAGGACCTTAACCTCAATCTTCGCCATTCGGTCCTCTATGCAAGTGCGGCACCGAGCCAACCACAGGGGCTGCAGGGCCCGCAGTCTAATCCGATTGCTCCCGTGCGCGTCAAACCCAGTTTGCCTAAGGGCTGTAGCCGGCGAATGGCCCCGTCAGCCCGATGCAAGCTAGTGTATGTGCATGCGGCCCGATGTCGTCCAATTGCGCGAATTCTATGCAACCGGCTTGGGTCAAATGGCCCGGCGCTACGTCGGCCGGCGGGTGCGGGAGGCGTGGCCCGACTGCAAGGGCTTAGCTGTCCTTGGGCTCGGCTTCGCGGTCCCGTTCCTCCGCCCGTTGCTCGATGAGGCGCAGCGCGTGATTGCGGTGATGCCCGCGGCCCAAGGCGTGCTCCGCTGGCCACCCCCGGCCGAGCAGCCGTCGCACGTCTGCCTTGCCGATGAGACCGACCTGCCGTTGCCGGATGAATCGATGGACCGCGTCTTGGTCGTGCATTCGCTTGAAAACAGCGATGACGTCCGGCCGATGCTGCGCGAATGCTGGCGGGTAATGCCCTCGACCGGGCGCCTGCTCCTGGTTGTCCCCAATCGCCTCGGCATCTGGGCGCGGCTTGAGCGCACTCCGTTTGGGCACGGCCGACCCTATACGCCGCCCCAACTGGTCAGTCTGCTGCAGGAGAACCTATTTACGCCGCTGTCGGTGCGCTCGTGCCTGTTCACGCCGCCGCTGCGCTGGAAGCTGATGCTGCGGAGCGCGCCGGCGTTCGAGAACCTGGGCCAGCGCGGATTCGGCGTGGGCGGGGTCTTGGTGGCGGAGGCGTCAAAGCAGATCTACGCCGCCGTGCGGCCGATGGCGCTGGGGCGGCGCCGTGCGCTAACCGCCCGGTCGACCGACGGGCGTTAACGCTCGCCGTTCCGGCTGAGCATGAACACTGCCTGCTCGCCGAACAGGTTGGCCATACGGCCGCGTTGCAGGACCGCTGCGCGGCCTTTCGGGTTGAGGCTGATACTGCGCTCGATCTTCACGCCCATGGCCGAGCACAGCTCAGCGAAGTCGAGGATGGTGCACAGGTGAATGTTCGGCGTTTCGTGCCACTGGTGGCCCAGCGCGTCGGTTTGCGGCATCCGGCCGCGCAGCAAGAGCTGCCAGCGCACCCGCCAGTAGCCGAAGTTAGGGAACGACACGATCGCCTTGCGGCCGATGCGCACCAACTCCGAGATCACCCGCTTCGGGTTGCGGGTGGCCTGCAACGTCTGGCTCAGCACCACGTAGTCGAACGCCTGGGTTGGATAGTTGCCAAGGTCCGTGTCCGCGTCTCCCTGCACGACGGACAGCCCGTGCGCCACGCTGGCGTTCACTCCGGCTTGGCTGAGTTCGATGCCGCGCCCCACCACACCGCGGTTGCGCACCAGGTAGTCGAGCAACTGTCCGTCGCCGCAGCCAACGTCCAATACCCGCGACGACGGTTCGATCATCGTCGCAATTAGGCGCAGATCGACACGGATATCGGTGGGGCGGCGCGCCTCGCTGCGCGCCGGCACCGCCGGCAGCACGCCCGCGGCGCTAGGCAAGACCACGCTTCTCGGCTGCGGCATTGAGGAATCCCCCGAGGGTGGCATGCAACTCCGGCTCGTCCAGCAAGAACGCGTCGTGGCCTTTGTCGGTCTCGATCTCAACGAAACTCACATCGGCCGCCACTGCGTTTAGCGAGTGTACGATCTCGCGCATCTCCGAAGTGGGGAACAACCAGTCGCTGGTGAACGACACCAGGCAGAACCGTACCCTCGTGTTGCCAAACGCTTTCGCCAGCACCCCACCGTGCTCGGCCGCCATGTCGAAGTAGTCCATGGCGCGGGTGATGTAGAGGTATGAGTTCGCGTCGAAGCGCTCCACAAACGTGATGCCCTGGTGGCGGAGGTAGCTTTCCACCTCGAAATCGGCGTCGAAGCCGTAGGTGAACGCACTGCGGTTCTGCAGCTTGCGTCCGAACTTCCGGCGCAGCGCCGCTTCTGACAGGTAGGTGATGTGGGCCGCCATGCGCGCCACGGCGAGGCCGGCGCGCGGGGTCGTGTCGTGCAGCGAGTACTCGCCGCCGCGCCACTCGGGGTCGGCCATGATCGCCTGGCGCCCGACTTCGTGGAACGCGATGTTCTGGGCGGAATGGCGGGCCGCGCAGGCGATCGGAATCGCCGTGAATACGCGTTCTGGATACATCGCTGCCCATTGCAGGGTTTGCATCCCGCCCATGGACCCGCCGATGACGCAAAACACGTTGGCGATGCCGAGATAGTCCAGCAGCATCGCCTGCGCCCGGACCATGTCGGCAATCGTGATCACGGGGAACCCAAGTCCGTACGGCTTGCCGGTCTCGGGGTTGACGCTGGACGGACCGATGGTCCCCATGCAGCCGCCCAAGACGTTGGCGCACACGATGAAGTACCGGCTGGGATCCAATGGCCGGCCCGGCCCCACCAGGATGTGCCACCAGCCCGGTTTGCCTGTGATGGGATGGGCGGACGCGACGTGCTGATCGCCGCTTAGCGCGTGGCACACGAGGACCGTGTTCGATTTGTCGGCGTTGAGGGTGCCGTAGGTCTGATAGGCGACCGTAAACGGCCCAAGGGTTACGCCGCAGTCAAGCTTTAGCGGAGCGTCGCGTCCAAGCTCGACCGCGAACCCTTCCGGCGCGCCTTGTGTATCGGCGCGAGTGCGATGCGACGGCAGCATGATGGTGATACCCGAAGCAGCATAGCGGGTTTGGCCCCGCGGTAAAGAACGCCGTGGGGCGCCGGAGCTTTGCTTTGTGCGGCCCTCGCTTCTCTTGTACTCTCCGCCCGCCCAAGCACCGGCCAAATCCAAACATATGTCCGCGCGAACCAATCACCAGCAGGATGCCTCGGCGGCACTGCCGCAGCCGCGTCCCGGGGCCCTGCGCATTCCGCCCTATGTCGCGGGCCGCTCGTCGGTGCCTGGCATCGCCAAGCCAATTAAGCTGTCCTCGAACGAATCCGCCCTCGGATCGAGCCCCAAGGCGGTCGCGGCGTACCAGGAGGCCGCGGCCAACCTGCACCGCTATCCCGACTCGGGCGCCACCGCCTTGCGCGCCGCCATTGCCGCCTGCCACGGCGTTGCTGCGGCCAACATCGTGTGTGGCGACGGGTCCGACGAGATTTTGCACTTGCTGGGCCTGGGGTACGCCGGCGCCGGCGATGAGGTGCTCTACACCGGCCACGGCTTCGTTGTGTATCCGATGGTCGCCCATGCGGTCGGCGCCACCCCCGTGGCGGCGCCGGAGCGCGAGTGTACGGTCGATGTCGATGCGCTGCTCGCCAAGGTGACGGCGCGGACCAAGATTGTGTTTGTCGCCAACCCCAACTCCACCGGTACGTACATTCCGACGGCCGACGTCGCGCGTCTACGCGCCGGGCTGTCCGCTGGCGTGTTGCTGGTTCTGGATGCCGCGTACGCGGAATACGTCGATGCCGCCGACTACACCGCGGGCGACCAATTTGTCGCGGCGGGGAACACGGTGGTCACCCGCACCTTCTCCAAAGCGTATGGGCTCGCCGGGCTCCGTCTTGGGTGGTGCAACTGCCCCGCGGCCATTGCGGACGTCCTCAACCGCCTGCGCGCGCCGTTCAACGTGACAGTGCCGGCGCAGGCCGCCGGTATTGCTGCCGTCGGTGACCAGGACTTCTTGGCCACGGTCCGGGAGCACAATAGCCAGTGGCGCCCGTGGTTGGTGCAGCAGCTGCGTGGCTTTGGGCTCCATCCGTTCCCGAGCGTTACCAACTTCGTTCTGGTCCGGTTTCCCGGTGGTGCAGCGCAAGCCGATGGCGCCAACGCGTTCCTCACGGCGCGCGGCATTCTAGTGCGCGACATGAAGGCCTACGGCCTGGGCGAATGCTTGCGCATCACCGTGGGGCGCGAGGACGAATTGCGCGCCATGGTGCAGTCGCTCGGCGAATTCCTGGGGCCGGCGTGACCCCGCCCCATCCAGCCCCGAGCCTCGGCCGCGTGGCGCTGCTCGGCGTCGGGCTGATCGGCTCATCGTTGGCGCGCGTCCTGCGCCGCGAGGGCATGGCATCCTCGATCGTCGCGAATGCCCGGACGCAAGCGACCCGCGACAAGGTGATGGAACTTGGGCTGGCAGACGCCGTGTTTGCCGATCCGGCCGAAGCCGCCGATGGCGCCGATGTCATTGTGCTGTGCACACCGCTGGGAGCGTACGTCGATCTCGTTACGGCCATTGCACCGAGGCTGAAGCCGGGCGCCATAGTCACCGACGTCGGGTCGGTCAAACACGCCGTGGTGCGCGAGCTTGCGCCGTTAATCCCCGCCGGGGTGCACCTGGTTCCCGCACACCCGGTTGCCGGCACGGAACATTCCGGCCCGGAGGCGGGCTTCGCCGACTTGTTTCAGGGACGCTGGTGCATTTTGACCCCGGAACAGGGCACGGACGCCGCGGCGACGGCCAAGATCGCAGCAATGTGGAAGCGGGCCGGCAGCCTTGTGGAGATCATGGATGCGCGGCACCACGATCTCGTACTCGCGGTCACCTCGCACCTGCCGCACTTGATTGCGTTCAACATCGTCGGTGTCGCCGCCGACCTCGAATTGGTCACCGAATCCGAGGTGATCAAGTACAGCGCCGGCGGATTCCGGGACTTCACCCGCATCGCCGCGAGCGATCCGGTGATGTGGCGCGACATCTTCCTCGCCAACCGCGAGGCGGTGCTCGAAATGCTCGGGCGGTTCAACGAGGACTTGGCCCGGCTGCAGCGGGCGATTCGGTGGGGCGACGGCGAAACCCTGCGGGACTTGTTCACCCGTACGCGCCGCATCCGGCGCGAGATCGTCGACGCCGGTCAGGCCAACAGCGGCAAGCCCTAGGGGCTCAGTCGCGGAAACAGCGGCGGCACGGTTCCGAGCTTCATCGCGCCGACGTCAACTTCCCCGGCCGTGATTTCGATCGGCAATCCAACGCCCCCGCCCCCACCTCGGGATTGCAGGAATCCCATCATCGTCGTGACATCCGCGCGTGCCTTGGCGTCGATCCGGCCGGCGGCAAAGAATGCGTCGATGGCCTGACTGAAATCCTTGATCGTTGCGTTCAGGTAGCCGGTCGGGCGGTACTGGTCGTCCACGCTGAGCAGGCCGGTAAATGCCATGTTCAGCGTTCCCCAACGCAGTTCGCTGGCCTTCAGGTTGAGGTAGCCCTTGGCCAGCCGCCAGCGATCCAACGCACCCGGCAGGCTAAAGGTGTCGAGCGCCCGAGACATCGTGAAGTCGCTTGTCAGCAGGTCGATGGTGTCGCCCAAGGGACCGCGCCGGTTGTCCGGAATCACGAGCGTGTCGATGCGGGCGATTGTGCGCGTACCCTCGGGAATTGCCGCATCGCCATCGCCCAGCGTTACGCGGAATGAACCGCTCTTCATCGTGATCGGGGCGGCATCCGCATCGGGCGTCAGGATCAACGCCGCGATGTCGATGATCAGCGCGTTGTTTCCCGGGCGCACATCGATCGCGAAGCGGCGCGTCTGAATCCGCGCGGTCTTTTCGTCGGGGCCAATGCGATAGGCGAGCGTCTGGTTTCCCACCACCGCAACGGCGACGTTGGACGAACCGTACACCTTGCGGTTGGCGACGATGCTCTCGGCGGTCCACCGCCATGCAATGGGGTCGTTGGGTTTGGCTACCGCCACATCGCGCGCAGTCATCGCAATCGTCTGCGGGAATCCGGCGGTCGTGATCGCGCCGATGGTGATCTGGTAGCCGTCGGCCTCACGGGCCTTGGCCCATTCGCGCACTTGGGATTCGGCTGCGTTGGCAGCGTAGAACCAGACGCCCGCATACCCCGCACCTGCCAGCACTGCCAGCAGCACCACGCCCAATACCAGCCGGATCGCAACGCGCACGGTCAGGCCGCTCCGCCGATCACGTACACTTGGAGAAGCCGCAGCTCGAGCATGTGTCGCACCCTTCCTGACGGATCAGGGACGGCATACTGCACTTGGGACACCGCCGAAAGCGAGCATCCGTGCGGGGCGCCGGCTCGCCTGCGGCCAGCTTCAGGGGCGGCGCGCGTTCGGCTTCCTGTTCGTCATCCCGGCCGGAAGAGAAGCCTATTGCCACGAGGTGCTGTTCGATCACTTCGCCGATCGCCGCAAGCAGCGACGGAACGTATTTCCCGCCAACCCATTGGCCGCCGCGCGGGTCGAAAACTGCTTTCAGTTCTTCGACTACGAAACTTACGTCGCCGCCGCGCCGGAACACCGCTGAGATCATGCGGGTTAGCGCCACGGTCCAGGCGTAGTGCTCCATGTTCTTGGAGTTGATGAACACCTCGAACGGCCGCCGCCGGCCGTCCTGCACGATGTCGTTGATGGTTATGTAGATCGCGTGGTCGCTCTCCGGCCAATGCACCTTGTATGTGGCGCCGGGCAGGACGCCTGGCCGGTCCAACGGCTTGGTCATATAAACAACCGCGCCGGCGTCCAAGTTCTCTTTCGTCGCGGCCCGCGGCATGTCCAGCGGTAGTTCCAACTCGGCTTTGCGCTTGGGCGTCGCCGGGGTCACCGAAAGCACCGATCCGGTCACTTCGTTCGGGCGGTACGTGGTGCAGCCCTTGCACCCCAACTCGTAGGCCTGCAGGTACACGCTCTGGAACGTTTCGAACGACGTGTCGGCCGGAACGTTGATGGTCTTGGATACCGCTGAATCGACGTAGCGCTGCAGGGTTGCTTGCATCCGCACATGGTCGGTCGGCGCCATCGCCTGGGCGTCCACGAATGCCGGCGGCAGCGGCGTCGACTCGCCCTTCATCAGGCGGAACAACCGGTAGGCATAGTCGGTGACCGGCTCGGACTTGCGGCTGCCATCCGGCATCAGCACGCTCCGCTCGTAGGTGAAGCTGAACACCGGCTCCAAACCCGACGACACGTTGTCGGCGAAGAGCGAGATGGTTCCGGTCGGCGCTACCGAGGTCAGCAGCGCGTTGCGAATCCCATGCTTGGCGATTGCCGCCCGCACGTCCTCATCCATACCGCGGATGTTCTCGCTTGCAAGGTACTTGTCGCGGTCGAACAGGGGGAACGGTCCCTTTTCGGCGGCAAGTTCGGTGGAAGCCAGGTAAGCGGCGCGCGAAATGCGCTTCATCCAGGTACCGGCCAATTCGCGGCCGCGGTCCGAGTCGTAGCGCACGCCGCACAGGATGAGTGCATCGGCGAGGCCGGTCACACCGAGCCCGACGCGACGCTTGGCTTTTGCCTCAGCGTCCTGCTCGGGCAGGGGATAGCGCGACACGTCGATTGCGTCGTCGAGCATCCGCACGGACGTGGCCGTGAGTTCATCCAACGCGGCCAGATCGATGGCGGCGCTGGGTTCGAACGGCTGGACCACCAGGCGCGCCAGGTTGATGGAGCCGAGCAGGCATGCGCCGTACGGGGGCAGGGGCTGTTCGCCGCACGGGTTGGTCGCGGCGATGGACTCGACGTAGTTCAGATTGTTCCGCTGGTTAATGCGGTCGATGAAGATCACACCGGGTTCAGCATAGGCGTAGGTCGCGCGCATGATGGTTTCCCACAGCTCGCGCGCCCGTACGCTCTTGAACACCGAACCGCCGAACTTCAGCTCCCACGGCAGGTCGTGCTTCACCGCGGTCATGAACGCATCGGTGACCAGCACCGAAAGGTTGAACATGCGTAGGCGGCCGGGTTCCTTCTTCGCCTCGATAAACGCCTCGATGTCGGGGTGATCGCAGCGCAGGGTCGCCATCATGGCGCCGCGGCGATAACCGGCCGACATGATGGTCCGGCACATGGCGTCCCACACGTCCATGAACGACAGGGGGCCGGAAGCATCGGCGCCCACGCCCTTTACTGGCGCGCCGCGCGGCCGCAGGGTAGAGAAGTCGTACCCGATGCCGCCGCCCTGCTGCATGGTCAGGGCCGCTTCCTTCAGGCCCTGGAAGATGCCGCCCATGTCATCCGCGATCGTTCCCATGACGAAGCAGTTGAACAGCGTTACATCCCGGCCGCTGCCCGCACCGGCCAGAATCCGGCCGGCGGGCAGGAACTTGAAATCGGCCAGAGCCTCATAAAACGGCCCCGCCCAGCGGTTCGGCTCGCGTTCGCCCGCCGCCAATGCGTTGGCTACGCGCCGCCAGCTGTCCTCAATCGTGCCGTCCAAGGCTTCGCCGCCCGGCCCCTTGAGGCGGTACTTCATGTCCCAGATTTGCTGAGAGATCGGGGCGACTGAGTCCATGGCGGCCAGCATAAGGGGATTTTGAGGGCGGGTAGATATGCGCCCCTACCCGGGCACGGTCAATGCAGAAGTTCTCGCTTCGTTCCGGCCTACGGCAAGCGCCGCAGGGCCCGTAAAACGGTGGCCTTGGCCGTCAACGTCGCGATTCCGGCCGCCGCGAGGGGCAGGATCGCCAGGGCAGCCCAGGTGGCTGGCCCCAGGCCCACGTCGGGCAGCAACGAGCCCTGGCTCGGGCCCATCAGGGCGCGGAACCCGGCCAGGGTCGCGGCACCCATCAGCACGCCAGCGACCCCGCCGCGCAGCGCCAGGGACATCGCATGGGATTGGAACTGCCGTGCCACATAGGCGTCGCGCGCCCCAATCCAGTGCATCAGTTCAATGACCTCGCGGTGGATCGCTAGTCCGGCGCTGGTGGCGAAGATCACCGTCGCGGCGGAAGCGCCCGCAATCAGCGCGACCACCAGTGCAGCGGCGATCTGGACCGAGGTCCCAAGGGCGCGCAGACGCTGCAGCCAGGTTCCGTGATCATCCAACCGGGCGCCCGGAATCAGCGCCGAGAGCTTGGCCCCCAACGTGCGCAGATCCACGGCAGTCCCCGGATCAAACCGCACGTCGATCAGGCGGGGCAGGGTGAGTTCGGACGGCAACTCTCCTGTGGTTACCCACGGCGCCAGCAGTTCCGCCACTTCGGCTTCCGAGATGGGGGTGGCGGCAATGACGCCCGGAGTGGCTCGCAAGATCGCCAGGGCGTCACCGACGCGCTCATCGGTGGTGGCACGGTCGCTGGCCGGGGCGATCTCGACCGTGGCCGTGCCGGCAAGGCCCGCGTTCCAGCGGCTAGCCGCGTCGGCGGTTGCCATGCCCGCTGCCAGCGCCAGCGCTGCCAGATATACCATTACCGCAATGAGCCACGGCACGAACCGGGTGGTGCCGTCGGCGCCCAGGGGGAGATCAAAGCGGCGTTGCCACACGGCCTGCCTCCCGGGTCAGGGCCGGGGCGCGGCCGTCGCGCTCCAGCGTGATGCGGCCGTCTTCTAGGCGCAGCACACGGTGGTGGAAGCGGTCCACCAAGTGCTGGTCGTGGGTCGCGACTACGACGGTAGTGCCGATGCGGTTCAATTCTTCGAATAGGCGCAGGATGCGGACCCCTTGGGTTTCGTCCACGCGGGCGGTCGGTTCATCCGCGATCAGCAGGCTCGGGCGCCCGATCACGGCGCGCGCGATCGCCACCCGCTGCTTCTCGCCGTCCGAAAGGGTGGTGGGCTTGGATTCGAGCTGGTTGCCCAGTCCGACCCAATTCAGCAGCTCTGCGACGTGGGATTGGATCACCGGTTCATCCACGCCGGCGATGCGGAGCGGCAGAGCTACATTGTCGCGAACCGATAGGTGATCGAGCAGGCGGAAGTCCTGGAACACCACGCCAATGCGCCGTCGCAGGCCAGGCAGGGAGCGGCGCGGGCTCGAAGCGATGTCGTGCCCGAACACCCGGACGGTGCCCGAAGAAGCTCGGTGTGCCAGATACATAAGGCGCAACAACGAGGTTTTTCCGGCGCCGCTGGGACCACTTAGGAAGTGATACGATCCAGCGTCTAGACGGAAGTCGATGTTCCGCAATACCTCGGGACCCGTGGCATAACGCATCGCCACGCCATCAAGGCGCACGACCTCGGTCTGTGCGGTTTGATTCATCCTTTCAGAACAAAGGATTGCATAGCGGGTTCGGTCCGTCTAGCAATGGGCAGTCCTTGCTTCAGCCCCGGGCAGGACATATAAACCGAAGGCTCGCAATACGAAGGGCTACGGGCGAACCGCTCGCATGATACTAACCTGCCCGTCCTGCGATACTCGGTACTCGGTCGACCCGGGCGCCCTCATCCCCAGCGGACGGACGGTACGGTGCGCTAGGTGCGGGAACTCGTGGCATGAACCGCCGCCCGGCGACATGCCCCGGTCCGTGGCCGCGCCGATGGCCGACGACAGCGACGACGACGTCGAAGTCCCCAGCATTGAGGAAATGACGGTCCAGGCGGAGCGCCCGCGGCGCCCGCGGGCGCCACGCATGACTCCGCCACCGCAGCCGCGCCGGTGGGGCGCAATCATTGGGTGGGCCTCGTTTGGGGTCGTACTCCTGGCGTTCGGCGGCGGCGCCGTGTTCGCCCGCTCCACCGTCATGGATTTGTGGCCGCCCGCCAGCAAGGTGTACGAACTCGTCGGGCTGGCTAAGCCCCAGGTGTTCCCGTTGATGGTAGGCGACATTGTGCCCAGCCAGACGCTGGACGGTGCGACGCCGGTGATCGTGATCGCCGGGATGATTTCCAACATCACTGCCGAGGTGCAACCGGTGCCCAAACTGCGCGGCGCGCTTCTGGACGTGCGCGGCCGGGAAATCTTCAATTGGACGTTCGACGCCCCGGTGGCCCAGTTGGCCGCGCACGAGGCCCACGATTTCACGACCCGCGTACCGAACCCGCCGGAAGCCGCGCGCGGTGTGGCCGTGACGTTCGAAGTTGCGGTTGCGGGCGAGAAGGCTCCGGCCAAGGCGGCCGAGAAAGCGCCGGACGCGGCGCCCAAAGCGGCTGCGGCCCGCTAACGGCTTTTTAGAAGCGCTTTAGCAGCCGTTCCAAGTAGTCGCGTTCCAGCACGGGTCGGCCCAATTCGCCGGCCCGCTTGAACAACTCGTCCAAGATTTCCCGCGCCTTTTGCAGATCGCTCTGCTCGGGAATCTGGACGGTATTGCTAAGGTCGTTGCCGCGGCCCGGGATCGGACGGCCCAAGGGGTCGAACAGGCCGCCATCGCGCGGCTGGCCAAACCCGCCACCCGGCTGCAGCTGACCGAAGCCCTGGCGGTTGCCTTGTCCCTGGCCCTGACCTTGGCCTTGCCCCTGTCCTTGGCCTTGCCCCTGTCCTTGGCCTTGGGCCATCATCTGCTGCAACATCTGGCCGGCGCCTTGGCGTAGCTGGTCCAGCGCTTCACCCTCCAACTGGGCCGCCTGCTGGTTGTCGCCGCGTTCCAGCGCCTGGGCGGCGCCACGCATGGCGCGCTCAGCGTTGCCGAACTGGTCGGGAATATCACCGAACTGGCCGAACTGGGTCATCATGTCACCCAGCATGCCGCGCAGGGCTTCCTGTTCGCCCGGCGTTGCCGGAGTGCCCGGAGCGCCACGTCCGGCTTGGCCACCCTGGCCCTGGCCGCCTTGACCTTGGCCACCCTGGCCCTGCCCGAGTTGCCCCTGCCCTTGGCCCTGGCCTTGCCCCTGCGCTTGGCCTTGGCCCTGACCCTGGGCCTGTCCCTGACCTTGCTGCCCCTGGCCTTGGCCCTGGGCCTGACCTTGCCCCTGTTGGCCTTGCTGCCCTTGGCCCTGCTGGCCCTGTTGTTGTCCCTGGCCCGGCTGCTGCCCTTGGCCCTGCTGGCCTGGTTGACCCTGCTGCCCTTGCTGGCCCTGGCCGGGCTGTTGCTGACCCTGCTGGCCCGGTTGTTGGCCGGGCTGCTGACCCTGTTGGCCTTGCTGCTGCCCTGGCTGCGGCTGCCCCGGCTGCCCCGGCTGCTGGCGCTGCGGCGGCTGAGGCGGGCGGCCCTGGCCTTGCTGGTAGGTACGGTCGAGCAGGTTCTGCTGGCGCTGAATTAGGTCGCCCAGTTGCTGCATGGTGCGGTCCTGCTGGGCGCGCTGGCCGAACTGCTGCTGTTGCTGGCCCTGACGCAGGTTTTCCAGCATCTGCTGCAATTGCTGCAGCATCTGTTGCGCCTGATCGCGCATGCCCAGTTCCGCCATCTGCTGGGCCTGATCCAGCATCTGCTGCAACTGCTGCTCGGTCAGTTGCTGCTGTTGCTGTTGCTGGTCCTGCTGCTGCTGTTGTTGCTGTTGCTGCTGCGGCGTTTGGGCCTGCTGCTGTTGTTGCTGCTGCTGGCGCTGTTGCTGTTGGGCCAGCTGCTGCAGGAATTCCTGCATCGCTTGGCGCAACTGGTCCATCGCCTGCTTGATCTCTTCGTCGGGCGCATTGCGGGCCAGCGCATCCTGAAGGTTTTGCTCGGCCTCGCGCAGCGCGCGTTCGGCCACGGCGAGGTTGCCTTCCTCCAGCAGCAAGGCGAGGTCCCACAACTGGTCCACCACTTCCTTGGTGGCGGTTTCAGACTTGTCTTGGCCGAGCTTGCTGGTCGCGCTGCGCAGCTGCACGTACGCGCCCAGCGGAATGTCGTCGTGCATCACCTCGGCCACCGCGTCGAGGCCAAAGGCCACGACATCGCGGTTGGCGTCCGGGTCTTGGACCAGGATGCGGCGCTGCTCGATGATCGCGCGCGCCACCGGGTTCTTGAAGTCCCGTTCCGGCAGCGTCATGCGGAAGTCTTCCGACACGCCTGCCTGGCCCAAAGCGTCGATCGCCTCAAGGTTGATGATCACCGGCAGGCCGGCCCACGGGTTGGGCGTCAGGTCGTAGAACCGTGAGCCCTTGCTGGCCCTCGGGCTTACCGCAGTCAGGGGCAGCTCGAGCGTGAATTCGGTGCCCTTGCCGTCCTCGCGGCGCACATGGATCTTGGCTTGGCGCACGCCGTAGTCGTCGGCGGTGGTGTAGTCGATTTGGAGCGACTTGCGCGCCGACACGGCGATCGGCTGGGTGAACGCGATGGTGGGGGCCGTATCCGGCACCACCAGCAAATCCCAGTGGCCGAGCTCGCCTACGCCCTGACTAACCGACAGGGCGTGACCGGCGTCGATCACCTGGCTGACCTGGAAGTTGAGCGCATCTACCGTGCTGAACGGTGTCGCTACGCCATCCAAGTGCAGCTCCGGCGCGGCGTGGCCGCCGTGGACGCGAGCGAAGAACGTGCTGCCCGCCGGGACCTTGATCACCGGCGGAGCGGATTTCGCTGCAGCATTCGCGGCGGCGGTCTGCGACGGAGCGGTAGTCAGGTAGATCGGCGCAACGCCGGTATAGGTGGGCGGCGCAATCCAGGCCGCCAGTTCCACCGGCACCGGCGGGACGGTCTGGACTTCCGGCACTACGGCGCGGGCAATGCGATCGGTCCACGTGCCGCCGGACACTACGACGCCGGCAAATACGAACAGGGCGATCGCCACCCGCAAGCCGGTGGGGTCGACCTTGAGCCAGCCTGCGCGCGGAATGCCCACACGCATCTTGCCGATCATGCTCAGCGCGCGGCGGCGATGCGCCTCCCACAGAGCCAAGCTCGCGACGTCGTTCTGCGGCGGCAGCGTGTCGGACAGGGCTTCCAGCGGCCGGTGTGAAATGCCCGTCTCGCGTTCCATGCGGCGGCGCGCGTCGTGCAGGTCCGGCCAAGAGAACCCGGAAATTCCACGCCACAGCGCCCCGATCAGCAACAACCCAAACGCCGCAATGAGCAGCGTATGCAGCCACCCAGGCAGCCCCGCGAACAAACCAAACAGGGCGGCCGCGACAAAGGTGCCGATCACGCCCACGGCTGGCCATAGCGCCGGCCACAGCCGCTCCCAAGCCACCGCTAGCTGCGCGATGCGCAGACGGCGGGCGACCGCGGTGAGCGGTGAGGGCGTTGTCTCGTTCATCGGATTGCTTTCGATCTTAGGCCGGTGGCGGGGGTGAGCCAAGGCGCCATGGCCTCGCCGGCCAGCATGCTCGCGAAGGATTGACGCGGGCGAACCACGGCAAAATCGCCGCCGTTCACCATCACCTCGGGCACCAGGGGCCGGGTATTATACGTGGACGACATGGCGGATCCGTAGGCGCCCGCCGACCGCATGGCCAGCAAGTCACCGGTCCGTACCGGTGCCAGCGGCCATTCTTTGGCGAACCGGTCGGTGGTCTCGCACACCGGGCCGACGATATCGGCGGGCTCGCGGGTCGCGTCGCGGGCGGCCTCGGCCACCGGAATAATGGCGTGGCGCGCTCCGTACATGGCGGGCCGCACCAGGTCGTTCATCCCCGCGTCGACGATCACGATCCGCACCCCTTCGGCATCCTTCAGGTGCAGCACTTCCGTAACCAGGATGCCAGCGTTGCCCACCAGCAGGCGCCCCGGCTCCAGGACTAGTTCGCACCCCAGGTGGCCAACTTCGCGGATCGCGGCACGGGCGTATTCCTCCGGCGACGGCGGGGTCTCATCCAGGTACGGAATCCCTAGCCCGCCGCCCAAGTCGATGCGGCGGATCGTGTGGCCGTCGGCGCGCAAGTCGCCCACCACACCGGCGATGAACTTGAACGCCGCTGTGAATGGTCCCACCGATGTGATCTGCGAGCCGATGTGCACGGCTACGCCGACCACCTCGACGCTCGGCAGCTTCGCGGCGGCGCGATAGGTTTCGCGCGCTTTCGGCCACGCGATGCCGAACTTGTCGTGCTTGCGGCCGGTGGAGATCTTGTCGTGGGATCCGGCGTCCACGTTCGGGTTCACCCGCACTGCGACCGGCGCGCGCTTGCCCATCGTGCCCGCCACTTCGGCGATCAGCGCCAACTCGGAATCGGACTCAACGTTGAACTGGCCGATTCCGGCGTCGAGCGCCGCGGTGATCTCTGCGCGGGTCTTGCCCACGCCGGAAAAGACGATCTTCTTTGGCGGGACCCCTGCCGCAATCGCCCGCCGCATCTCGCCTTCGGAAACCACGTCGGCGCCGGCGCCCAATTGCGCCAGGGTTGCGATCACCGCCAGGTTCGAATTGGCCTTCACCGCGTAGCACACGGTTGCCGGCACGCCCGCAAACGCAGCGGCGAATACCTCGTAGTGGCGCCGCAGGGTCGCGGTCGAATAGCAATAGAACGGCGTGCCTACATCTTTGGCGATGCGGCGCACCGGTACGTCCTCGGCGCACAGTTCACCGTTGCGGTACTGAAAATGATCCATCGTCTTGTGCCTAACGGGTTGTGGCGGCGCGAGGCGCAGGCGGTTCCAGGTCGCCCTTGCGCCCGCAGCCGGACAGGGCGATCGCGGCGATCAGCGCTGCGGCGGTGACGACCAACGCGCTCCGGCTCATGGCCGTGTCAGCCGCTTCTTGGCGCGCGCGACCGCGGCCCGCACGAGCTTTGGCGCAGTGCCACCCAGGCTCGTGCGCCGTGCCACGGAAGCCTCGACGCTCAGGGCCTGGAACACCGCCTTGGTGATGCGCGGCTCAACGCTGCGCAACTCCGCCAGCGAAAGTTCCGCCAACGTCACGCCGCGGTTCTCGGCCACGCGCACGATTGCCCCGGTCATCTCGTGGGCCTTGCGGAATGGCACGCCCAACGCCTGCACCAGCCAGTCGGCGAGGTCGGTTGCGGTCAGGTAGCCCTTTTCGGCACTGGCACGCATCGCCACAGGATTGGCGCGGAGGTCGCGCACCATGCCGGCGGTCACCCGCACGCACAGCTCCAATTGTTCGGCCGTGGCAAAGGTCGGCTCTTTGTCTTCCTGCATGTCCTTGCCGTAGGTCAGCGGCAGGCCCTTCATCACCACCAGCATGCCTACCAGTGCGCCGATCACGCGCCCGGCTTTGCCGCGCACCAGTTCGGCAGCGTCCGGGTTGCGCTTCTGCGGCATGATCGAAGAACCGGTGGAAAACGCGTCCGAGAAGGTGATGAACCCGAACGCTGGGCTCGCCCACATCACCAACTCCTCGGCCAGCCGCGATAGGTGGGTTGCCGCAATTGCCGCCGCACCCAGGAACTCGATCACGAAGTCCCGCGCCGAAACCGCGTCCATCGAATTGGCGCACGGCGCGGTAAACCCCAGCAAACTCGCCGTGCGCTTGCGGTCGATCGGAAACGATGTCCCGGCCAGCGCCGCGGCGCCCAACGGTGACTCATTGAGCCGCGCGCGGCAGTCCCGCATCCGGCCGCGGTCGCGGTCCAGCATTTCGAAATACGCCAGCAGGTGGTGGCCGAACGTCACGGGCTGGGCCGGCTGCAAATGCGTGAAGCCCGGCAGGATGGTGCCGGCATGTTCCTCCGCACGCTCTACCAGAGCAGTTTGCAGATCGCGCAGGGTATCGTCCAAGCGGTCGATGGCGTCGCGCACCCACAGGCGCAGGTCGGTCGCCACCTGGTCGTTGCGCGAGCGCGCCGTATGCAGCCGTCCGGCGGCGGGCCCGATCAACTCTCCGAGCCGCGCCTCGACATGCATATGGATGTCTTCGAGCGCCGGCGTAAACGTAAACGTGCCCGCGGCGATCTCGCCGGCAATCTTCTCAAGGCCCTTCAATATGGCGCGACCGTCTGCCGCACTAACAATGCCGGTCTCGATCAGCATGGTACAATGGGCCCGCGAACCGGCGAGGTCTTGGGTTGCCAGGGCCTTGTCGAACGCGATGGATGCGTTGACCTGCTCCATAAGCGCGCTGGGGGCCGCGGCAAAGCGCCCGCCCCACATGCTGTTGGCGCTGGTCTTTTTGCGCGGGGCAGGGACCGCAGCCGGTTTGGCGTTTGCCACGTTGGCACGCGATTGTTTCATTGAGTGAGCCGGGTGTTAGGGGCTGAAATGGCGACGGTGCATCCGGAACGGAAATCGCGGGCGGCTTGGATCATTGTTGCCGCCGCCGCCGTCTCCTTGGGCGCAATCGCCGGGGTCATGCTTTTGCCCGGCCGCAACGCACCCCAGGCAGTGCCAAGTGCCCTGCTGGAATCGGCGCGTCCGCTGATCACCGGGTCGGTCGCGAACTTTATCCTGTCGCCGGGTACCGAGCCAGCGCCCGATGTGGCGTTCACCGACAAGGCCGGCAATCCCCACCGCCTCTCCGAATTCCGCGGCCACTATGTCCTGGTCAACATCTGGGCCACGTGGTGCGTGCCGTGCAAGACCGAGATGCCGGCGTTGGACGCCCTTCAGGCCGAGATGTCGGGGCGTTTGGTCGTCCTGGCCATCAGCCAGGACCGCACCGGCATCGCCGACGTGAAGAAGTTCTTCGAGCGCAACAGCCTGCTCGCGTTGACCATCTACCTCGATCAGCAAGGCCGCTCACAGCGTGAATTCGCGGTAACAGGCCTACCGGCTACGATTCTTGTTGGCCCCGACGGCCGCGTCGTCGGCCGCATGGCCGGGCCCGCCGCCTGGGACTCGCCCGAGGCCGAGGCGCTCCTGCGCCATTTTACCGACTACGTCGCCGGTACCTGAACGTCACCGCGTCGGTTTGGGCGGGTCGAACGCGTAGTCATAGAACCCGCGCCCCGATTTACGGCCCAGCCACCCTGCCTCGACGTAGCGGATCAGTAACGGACACGGCCGGTACTTTTGGTCTGCGAGGCCTTCGTGCAGGACCCGCATGATCGACAGCACGATATCGAGGCCGATGAAGTCTGCCAGCTTGAGCGGCCCCATCGGGTGGTGCGCGCCCAGTTCTAGCGCGGCGTCGATGCGGTCGGCCGTCGCTACGCCCTCGTACAAGACATAGATCGCCTCGTTGATCATCGGCGCCAGGATCCGGTTCACCATGAAGGCAGGGAAATCCTGCGCGACCACCGGCGTCTTCCCCAAACGCCGGGCCACCGCTTCAATCGAGGCAGTCACGTGTGGCGCGGTGGCGACCCCGGGGATCACTTCCACCAATTCCATCATCGGCACCGGGTTCATGAAATGCATGCCGACGAACTGCGCTGGGCGCTCGGTGGCGGATGCCAGCCGGGTCACCGAGATGGAGGAAGTATCGGTCGCCAGGATCGCCGAGGGCCGCAGCACCGGTTGCAACGCGGCGTATACTGCGCGCTTGGCCTCCTCGTCTTCGCTCACCGACTCGATGACCAATTCGCACGGGCTCAAGTGCGTGATGGTTCCGGTCGGATGAACCTTGGCGACGGCAGCCACCGCTTGGTCGGCGCTCACCGTGCCGCGCCGCACTTGCCGGCCTAGGCTCGTTTCGATGGTGGCGCGCGCCGACGCCACTTTGGCCGCGTCGATGTCGTAGATGACCACAGTGTATCCGGCCAGCGCGCACACTTGGGCGATGCCGTTGCCCATGTTGCCTGCGCCCACTACGCCGATTGTGCGAATGTCCGGAGTCATTGGAGGTCGGGGTCCATCAGCGCCCGCTCCAGCGCGGGCAATGCATCGGCCAAGTCTGCTACCCAGCAAACGTCGGCAGCAGCAAAGATCGGTGCGCTGGGGTCGCTGTTCACCGCGGCGATCACACGAGAGTCGCGAAAGCCTGTCACATGTTGCACCGCGCCGGAAACCCCGAGCGCCAGATACAGGTCCGGCGTCACCGTCTTCCCGCTTTGACCCAGCAGCAGTTCGCCCGGCAGTAACCCGGCGTCGACCGCGGGGCGACTGGCCCCCAGCACCGCGCCGATGGCGGCGGCGATGCGCGTCGCCACCGTCATGCTAGCGCCGTCAACGCCGCGCCCGATGCCAATCACGCGGCGTGCCGAATCCAAACGTTCGCCGCCGGCGGCTCCCGCCCCGCGGGCAGTCACCCGCGTGCGCGGCCATGGCGGGGGTGCTGACACCACACTGACGGTGGCCAGACCGCCGCTAGCGGCCGCCGGCACAAAGCCGCCGGTTTGGAGGGTCACAAACGTCACTGGCGCGGTCACAGCGACGGTTTCCAGCACCGTTCCGGCGTGACTGGCGCGCACGAACGTGGTTGCCGAGATCACTTGCACCACGTTGTCGACACTGACGGCGCCGCATAAGGCGGCCGCTCGCGGCAACGTCTCGCGCCCCGAGGAATCCGCGGCAGCCACTACCACCGAATAATTCGCCGCGTGGGCAGCAATCAGCGCCGCTAGCGGCTCCGCCAAACCGCCCGCCAGAGCCTCGCCGTCGGCTAAGAGAACACGAGCCACGCCGGCAACCCCTGCGGCTGCTCCCGCCACTGCGGCACAGTTCGTCCCGGCAACCAGCACGTCGACTGGGCCCCAATGGGCCGCCGCGGCGGTCACTACGCGCCTGGTTGCCTCGCGCAGTTCGCGATTGTCGTGAGATGCAATTACCAGCGCCGCCATCACAGCGCTCCTCGCTGGCGCAACGCGCGCACCAATTCACGTGCATCGTTCACATGCACACACTCGCGCTGCCGTTCGGCCAAGGCGTAGTGCTCCGCACGCGCTGCCGTGCCGTTGCGCGGTGCGACAGCGCGCAACGTAATCTGCACCTTGCGGGCCGCCAACACCGCTCCCAACGGCGCAAACCGCGGGGCGTTCAGGCGCGGGTCGGTAGTGATCACGCACGGCAGGTCGGCGGCGATGTCGACCGCGCCCATGTCGGTTTCGCGCCGCACATAGGCCACGCCGTCCGAGACGCGAATCGCGGAGGCCGCGGTGGCTTGCGGCCAACCGAGCAAGGCCGCCACCATCGGCCCCAGATCGCCGCGGTCGTCGTCGGCCGCCTGCTTGCCGGTCAGCACTAAGTCCGCCGTTTCCTCAATGGCCACTGCGCGCAGCGCCGCCGCCGCAGCAAGGACATCCGGGCCGGCCGGTGCGTCGATACGGATCGCACGCTCCGCCCCCATAGCCAGTGCAGTGCGCAGCACTGCCTCGCATTCCGGCCCGCCGATGGCCACGGCGGTCACGTGGGCCGCCACGCCTTGTTCGCGCAACTGCACCGCCGCTTCGAGCGCAACCTCGTCGTAGGGATTCATCACCAGCCGCGCGTTGCTGCGGTCGAGCCCGGAACCGTCGGGCAGGACGCGAACCGCAACGCTCGGGTCGGCGATCGCCTTGATCGCGACCAGCACCTTCATCGGATTAGGCGCGGTTTGCCCCAGGCCGCCACAGCACGTCGCCGTGCTCGGCGTTTAGGGTACGGCAAAGCACAAACAGATGGTCCGAGGCCCGGTTCACGTACTGCAACAGCGCGTCGTTCACGCCATCCCGTGCGTTCAGCGCCACCACGTGTTGCTCCGCGCGGCGAAGGATTGTGCGCGCCAGGTGCAAGTGGGCCGCAGCGTTGG
The DNA here is from genome assembly GCA_947481575.1 of Alphaproteobacteria bacterium. Taxonomy (GTDB): domain Bacteria; phylum Pseudomonadota; class Alphaproteobacteria; order UBA2966; family CAIVPW01; genus CANKGV01. The sequence continues at coordinate 88,920 of CANKGV010000006.1, read as the reverse complement.
TCCCGCCGGGCAGCACAAACGACGTCAGCGGCTGCAACCCCGCATTCATTGCGTCGATCTCCGCCTCCAGGCGCTTCACTTGGGCTGGGTGGATGCGCAGCCGGTCACCCGCCGGATCGGGCACGCACAAGTCGGCGCCCACGTCGAACAGGTCGTTCTGGATGCGTTCGACCATCGGATCGTAGGTGTGCGCCGGCGTCATGTGGACGCGCGCTACGCCGATGGCAGCGTTGGCTTCCTCGATTGCGCCGATCGCAGCGATTCGTATGTCGTGTTTGGGAACGCGCGAACCGTCGCCCAGCGATGTTTCGCCGCCGTCGCCGCCGCGCGTGTAGATCCGGTCCAGCTTCACCATTGACGCGCCGCTCAGCCGTGGACGAACGCGTAGACCATCATCAGCAGTACCGTGACCGCCTGCGAGATGACGCGCGCCCGCATCAAGGTGGTTGCCGTCTTCTGGTTGAAGGTGCCCCCGCGCAGCATGCCCAATACGCCGGTCAGCAACACGCCCAGCGTTACCGCGAGCCCGATGATCACCAGCACCGCCAGGATTTCCACAAACAGCAGGCGCGGGTGCGGGCTTGCCAGCGAAATGCCGGCGGTGAATGTCAGCAGCAGCATGAACACTGCCACGCCGGCCAGAACCATTGTCGTCGGAAAGGTCTTCATAGGACTCGCAAGAATCTAGACGCGAACGGGGGCCACTGTAGCGGATTTGCGCCGTGTCGGGGTGGGCCGCCGCGTCACGGCACCGCGCTTGCTAACCCCCGGAACGGGGCATATATCGCAATCTTACCGTTAGGCTCAGCCCATGAAGACCGTCACCGACGCCCGGATCGTGGCGTTTGCGCCCGCTCTGGTGGCGGTGTCGCAGGTGTCTACCAGCATCTACCTGCCGGCGTCGCCGGCTCTGGTGACCGTGTTCAACACCAGCACCACGATGGTGCAACTCACGTTCACGGTCTATCTGATCGGCGCCGCGTTCTCGCAGCTCATCGCTGGCCCGTTGTCGGACCGGTTCGGCCGCCGCCCGGTCCTTCTGGGCGGCTTGGTGCTGTATGTGCTGGCCAGTATCGCCGCCGCCGCCGCGACGAGCATCGAAGCCCTGATCGTTGCGCGGGTGTTCCAGGCCACTGGCGCCATGACTGGCCCGGTGGTCGGGCGCGCCATGATCCGCGACCGGTTCGACCGCAGCCGGTCGGCCAAAGCGCTGGCCAACGTCTCGTTGGCACTAGCCGTGTCGCCTGCCCTCGCGCCGCTACTCGGCGCCTTCGTGTTCGAGGCGGCGGGCTGGCGCGCCAACTTCGTGCTAGTCGCGGCGTTCGGGCTCCTGATGCTGGTGCTCGCGTTCGGCCTGCTGGGGGAGACCAACCAGCAGCGGCAGATCGGCGCCGGCCCCGCCGATCTGGCCGGCAACTACCTCAAGCTGCTGCGCTCGCGCGCGTTCCTGTTCTACGCGCTGCCCGCGGCGCTGTTGTTCGGCACGATGTTTACCTTTCTGTCCGAAGGTCCCCATGTGCTGATCACGATGATGGGGATGTCGCCCACCGCGTTTGCAACCTACGCTGCACTGGTGGCCTGCGGGTTTGCGGTTGGCTCGTTCGCGTCAAGCCGTCTGACGGTGCGCCTCGGTATCGACCGCATGATCGCGCTCGGGCTGATCGCCGCCGCGACCGGCGCGGCCGCGTTGGTCGTGGTCGCATCAACCGGGGCGACCTCCATCGTCGGTCTGGTGGCGCCAATGACGGTGATCGTGTTTGGCCTTGGCCTCGTGTTTCCGAACGGCATGGCGGGAGCGATTAGCGTGCACCCGGAGTTCGCTGGCACCAGTTCGGCGATGGTCGGATTTCTGCAGATGGTGTTCTCGGCGCTCGGCACCGTGGCGCCGGAACTGTTCGCTGACGGCACGGAACTGCCGATGGTGCTTACGGTCGCAGGGGGTGTTGTATTGGCGGGGGCCAGCTTCGCACTCAAGCCCGGCGGGTTACACGCCGGGCCGGGGCAGGCGCCGGTGGGCGTGCGGACAGCGGAATAACGAACTTCAACGCGGTGTGTGTGGCCGAAAAACGGCACACCTTGGCGTCCTTCCAACCCGCTGCACGGCCCGCAGCCAGGACGTCTGCCTCGCGGATCTCCGTACGCCCCTTGGGGTACACAACCCAAATCCCACCCGCCGGGTGAATGAGCCGCTCCAGGTCCTTCAACCCGTCCAGCCCGTCTCGCGCTTCGGCGCCGAACAGGACCAAATCCAGCCCTTTGGCGCGACGGTCGCGGCGGACCTGTACAACTGCGCCGACCGCAGCATCGAACTCGGCATCGTGTACCCCCAGTACCGCGACCTTGGTCTCGGCGCCGATCCCGAGTTTGGTCAGCAACTCCGGGGGCTTGCGGATGAACGCCTCCCAGCGCGTCGCTTCCTTGGCACCGAGGGACAACCGTGCCTCGCCATCGACATGCCGGAGCACGAGCGTGTCGCCGGTCACCTGGATCATGGTGATGGCGGCGAACTTCAGCTTTAGGCGCCGTGTGCCGCGGAACAGAACTTCGTCGGTCTCCAGCAGCGCACGGCCCTCGGCCGAGGCGCCGCCGATGACCGCCTTGCACACAACCTCTCTGCCCATGCACTGTCTCCGCCCGGCAACGTCCCAACATAGTACCGCATGGTCGAACAGCTTGATGGTCCGCGCGTCCCGGCGGCACGCGGCACGGCGCGGCATCTGGTGGTGCTGCTCCACGGCTACGGGGCGAACGGTGATGATCTGATCGGCCTCGCCGATGCGTGGCGCGAAATGCTGCCCCACGCCGTGTTCGTCGCTCCCAACGCACCGCAGACCGTGCCCGGCACCGCTTTCGGACGCCAATGGTTCCCGTTGCGCGCGGCCGGGTTCGGTGACGCGGAACAGATGATGCTCGACGCGAGCGCACGGGTCGCGACCGCCGCGCCCACGATGCATGCGTTCCTCGATTCGGAGCTGATGCGTCACAACTTGGCGCCGTCGGCCCTGGGCTTGGTGGGCTTCAGCCAGGGGACGATGCTGGCGCTGCACGTCGGCGTGCGGCGGCCGGTGCCGGTGGCGGCGGTGGTCGGCTACTCCGGCATCTTCGCCCGATCCAGCGAGCCTTTGGCGCGCGAATTGCCGCCGATTCTGCTGAGCCACGGCGACGCCGACGAAGTTGTTCCGGTCACCGCGTTGTTCGACGCGGCACCCGCGCTCGGCGATGCTGGCGCGTCGGTGCGCTGGCACATCGCGCCGGGCATCGGCCACGGCATCGACCCCGAAAGCTTGTACCTCGGCGGGCGGTTTTTGGCCGACCATTTGGCCTGACCGTCGCGCGAACGTCACTAGCCAAGCGCTAGTGGAATCGCCAAGATATTGATCAACCGGCGGGGCCCATTGGGAGCGTGATCGGGTCGGCCCCGGGGAGGGAAGATGGCGCCTGAGAGCTGCCCGGCCCTGGTGTTGAATGCGGACTTTCGTCCGCTGTCGTACTTCCCCCTGTCGCTGTGGCCGTGGCAGGAGGCGGTAAAGGCCGTGTTCATGGAACGCGTGAACATCGTCTCCGAGTACGACCGGGTCGTGCACTCCCCAACCATGAGCGTCCGGCTTCCGTCGGTCGTCTCTCTCAAGCGTTACGTGGCCCCTAGCCGCAGGCCGGCGTTCACCCGGTTCAACGTGTTCCTGCGCGACTACTTCCGCTGCCAGTACTGCGGCACCGAATCCGAGCTCACTTTCGACCACCTGATCCCGCGTTCGCGCGGCGGCCAAACCAAGTGGAATAACGTCGTCACCGCTTGCGCGCCCTGCAACCTGGAAAAGGGCGGGCGGTTGCCGCACGAGGCCGACATGTTCCCGCGCGAGATGCCGATCGAACCAACGGTGGTTCAGTTGCAGCGTGCCGGCCAAGCGTTTCCGCCCAACCACCTGCACGAGAGTTGGCGCGACTTTCTCTACTGGGACACCGTCCTGGAGCCCTAGCCGGAACGGTACGGGACGTTACGCTACGCCGACCTGTCTACAATCGTTCCGACAACCAGATCGCAAGCCTAGTTCCCGTGCGAATTCCGAGGCTTAGCAGGTCGTAGGCGGGGGCCTGCTCGGCGCCCTCGGCCAACGCGGTGTCGCGGTGACCGGCTTCATCGGCGCGGAAAGCGTCGATGGTCTGGCACAGGGCGGGTTCGGACTCGGACAGCCGCTCGCTTTGGCGGCGGTAGTGGTCGTCGATGACGTCTTCGACGGCGACCGTGCACGCCATGGCGGACTTTTCGCCCATCAGGGCGGTGGCGGCGCCCAGCGCGAAGCCGGCAACGTGCCAAATTGGCGATAGCAGCGTCGGGCGCACCCGCCGTTCCGCCAGCAAGGCAGCGAATGCCTCAAGGTGGCGCTGTTCCTGTTCCGCCATGTGGCGGATGGTGGCGCCGCTCGGGCCCCGCCCCAGCACGGCGAGTTGGCCCTGGTAGATGCGGATCGCGCCGTACTCGCCGGCGTGGTCGACCCTGAGCGCACGTTCCAGTTCCTGGCGCGCCGTGGGATCGCCGGGCAGGCGTGTGGGGGCGCTCACCGGTAGGCCAGGATGCGGGCGGCGATCAGCGCGAATACGGCGAGGGCGACGGACGCGATCAGGTTGTAGCCGGCCATCGAGATACCGAACATCTGCCAAGCGATTTCATCGCACCGGATCACCGGCGCGGTCTCGAGGAGACTGCGGAGCTGGTCGACCGTCTTGGCGGCGCCGGAGGCCACGCCGACGCACGCGCTGGAGCCCTCCCACCATTTCTGTTCGACGCCGACGTGGAACGTCGCGACGCCCGCACCGATCACGAACGCCGCAGAGCACAGCGCAGTGATGGCGGCGGCGGCACGATCGCGGCCCGCGAGCACCAAACTTGCGGCCAACATGGCGGCGGGGATCACGAACGCATACGGCCCGCGCTGGTACATGCACAGATGGCACGGGTTCAATCCGCCGAAGAACTGCGACGCCAGGGCGGTGCCGAGGATGCCGATGCCGGCCAGCGCGATCAGCAGCGGACCGCGGCTGCCGCGGGTGAGTTCGTCGATCATCATGGGCGCCAATCTAGTGCGCCGCATGCCCGTGCGGAAACAACTGTTCGCGCGCTAAAACGCGAGCTGCAGACGCACGAGAGCCGCCGCCTCGGGCCCGTTGGCGCGGACGTGGCCCGGCTGCCGCCGCACTAGAGCGCTGGAGCTGAGGGTGAGGGCGCCGGTGGTGCGCTGGTAGAACGCCTGCAGGTCGACTTCCTGGCCTGAGGGGCTAAGCCCGGCTTCGACCGCCGTAGCCGAAACCTGTCCGGCGCCATCCATGCCCGTGGCGAGCGATAGGGTCGCGGTGCCCTTTGTGACGCGCAGGGGCTGGTTGGCAATCACGCCGGCACGGTCGCCCGGCGCCCACCAATCGGTAGCCACCACGCCCACGGCAACGGCATTGGTGGCCACAGTCGACATGCGGTCGATGAGGGACGGACCGGCCGGTACGGTGTGGGTTGCGCCCTGGTAGGCCGCGCCGATCAGCCGCACACGCGGGGTCACCGCGAGGTCGGCGGTAACCCCCCAGAACGTCGTGCGGGTGCCTCCATCGGTGGCAAAGGCGCCGGTGCCGCGGGTGCCGAGGACCGTGTCGCGCTCGAACACCGTGCCAAGCTGCAGCGCCACGGCGCCGCGGTTGGTGGCGGGTGAACGCCACTCCACCATCCCGCCGCCGGCGTCGATGTCGTCGGCATCGCTGCGGTGCACGAACGCACCGGCGCGCACGGTGCCGAAGGATGTTGCGGCGGCGGCGCCGACAGCGCGGTCAAACAGCTGCAGATAGGGGACGGCGAGTGCGGCGGGGGCGGCGAGGGCCTGGGACGCCACGGCAGTATCGCCCATCCGGAACGCGAGCGCGGGGTCGGTGGCATAGCTGAGCGAGAGGCGTGGCCCTGTGTAGGTCGGGAGCGACAGGGTGAAGGCGGACACAGCGCTGGGTGCAGCGGGGGCGCTGGCGGTTGCGGCAAACGCGAAGGCGGCTTCCGCCCGCCCCACGTGCAGCGACTGGGTACGGGGCGTGAGGCCGAATACCGGCAAGCGATCCTGGGCAGAGAACGCCGCGGCCGTTGGCCGGGCGAGATCGCCAACCCGCACCGCGAACTTGGCGCGGTCGACGCTGTCGAACACCACCATCGTACGGCCGGCCAGGGACTCCTCAAGACCGTTGCCGAACGCCGGGCCGAAGCTGATCCCTGATATTCCGAGGCCGGTCAGCGTGCCGCCTGCGATGGCGATGCCGAGGGAGCCGAGCGGGAGCGTGGCGCGTTCGATGTCGAGCAGGCCTTGGCCGAAGATCGTGGAATTGCCGTATTGGCCGTTGCGGTTGGCAGCCAGGAACAGGCGCGCGACGATCTGCTGGGCCGTGAGGGTCGGAAACAATTGTCGTAGCAATGCGAGGGCGCCCGACACTTGGGGGGCGGCCATCGACGTGCCGGAGTACAGCGTGTAGCCGCCACCCGCGGCGGTGGAGTAGATCGCGGTACCGGCGGCCGTGCCGCCGCCCGGCGCTGCGATGCACCACGACGCCGCCACGCCGCACTGGCTGCTGAAGGTGGGCAGGTTGCCGTTGCGATCGACGGCCACCACGGCGACCCAGGTGTCGGCCAAGGCCGGGAACAGATGCGGCAGGCCGGCCTCGACGGTGGGGTTGGCGAACCCGACCGTGGTGCCGAAGATCTGCACGCCGTTGCCGGCGGCAAACACGCTGATCGCGTTGTTGGTATCGGCGTTTTGCACCGCCGCCAGCAGATTCGGTTCCGCCGCCGCGAACTGTACCGCGGTGGTGCCAGTGACCTGCCCGGTCGAGCCCCAGCTGTTGTTGATGATGCGCACGCCCAACGCGACGGCGCGGTTGTATGCCAGCGCGGCGTCGTTGGATGTACCGGAGCCGGCGGCATTCAGGAACCGGAGCGGCACGACCTGGGCGCCGTAGGCAACGCCATGCATTCCCGTGCCGTCGCGATTGGCGGCAATCAGGCCGGTGACATGGGTGCCGTGGCCATTGGGGTCGGTGACGGTGGCGGAATTCGCGACGAAGTCGAAGCCACCGGCGGCGACGCGGCCGGCAAGGTCGGGGTGGGTGGTGTCCAGACCGGTGTCGATCACCGCGACCGAGACGCCGGCGCCGGTCGCGCCGCGCAGATAGGAATAGGCGGCGCGGACGATGCCCAGACCGTACTGGGCGTTGTATTCGCCGGTTTCAAACGCGGCGGTGGGCGAGGGGCTCGACGTGCCGCCGCCCCCACCACCCCCGCCGCCGCAGCCGGTGAGGAGCACCGACAGGGCCACCGCGATCGATTGTACGCCACGCATCCGGCAACCCCTGACCACGCTGCGGATCGATCATAGGGCAAAGAACGGGGGGCGAGAGTCCATGCCCCGCCCGGCCGCCGCCGCGGCCTCGCACCACCCGCCGCGCGAGTGGGTTGATGCGGATGGGGCAGCGAGAGTAGGTTTCACCCCGTTGCGAGGGTGGTGGAACGGCAGACACGGCGGACTCAAAATCCGCTGCCCGCAAGGGCTTAGGGGTTCAAGTCCCCTCCCTCGTACCAGCGTTCGCCCGGCCGGACTGGGCAAAACCTAGCGCGATCTAGGCTTCCACGCCGACGCAAGGGTTCGCGCCTCAGCGATCTGCTCGGGCGTCATCTTGGCGGCGACGAACCGCAGTCCTTCGTCCGCATCGGCGCGGTCCTTGGTGCGGGATGCTGGGAAGTTCGCGATGGCGAGCGCAAACCACACGTGCGCCTGGACGAAGTCCTGCGGCAGCCCGTGGCCGCCGTCGTACATGAGCCCAAGGTTGTACTGCGCGTCCGGCTGGCCGTAGTCGGCGGCCAGGCGGTACCACTGGGTGGCCGCGACGTAGTCTCGCGGCATGCCCTGACCAAAGGCAAACATGTTGCCGAGGAACACCTGAATGTCGGGGTCGCCGCGGTCGGCCAGCGGCCGCCATATCTGCAGTGCGGTCGCATAGTCGCCCCGATTGTAGGCGGCCGTCCCGTCCTCAATCGGCCCGGCGGCAACCGGCCAAGCCTGGATTGCCGCAAGCAACGTCACCGCAAGAAGCCTGTACATGGAGACCAGCCTACGCCGGATGGCCACCGCAGGGCATGAGAGGGACTACGTATTCGCCGTTGCAAGGGAGCTCACATCGCCATCCGCGGCCCGCGACGGGCGGCGGCAGACGTGATACTCGACGCGGGCTGTGGGCATTCCGCCCGCAGCGCTAGCTGCCCAAAAGGATTGCCGTGGACTTCACTGTTGGAGATGTCGTCCGGCTCAAGTCCGACGGCCCGAAGATGACGGTCATTGGCACCGACAAGGAAGGGCGGATCACGTGCAAGTGGTTCACCCGCGCCGGCAAGACCAAAGAGGAGGCGTTTCCGGTGGAGGCGCTGATGCCGTTTGACCGGTTGGTGGCAGGAGGCGTGAATGTCGGCCGGCAAGAAGACGAGTAGCTCGGCAAAGCCAGCGGCTAAGGCTGAGGCGGCACCCGCTGCTGCCCCAAGCGCCACGGCCGCGGCGGCACCCGCGCCGGAAGGCAAGGCAGATGCGAAGCCATCCGCTAGCGCTCCGGTCGAGAAGTTGAGTCGCAGCGACGGTGAGGGCCAAAAGGCCGTCACCGACCGCTACCGCAACAACTGGGACCAGATCTTCGGCAAGAAGCGCTGAGCGTCTTACTGGTGGCGCAGGCGCGCCTGCCAGATTTCCAGCAGCAGCATCGTCACCGCGGCTACGACGGGCCCGAGGATCAGGCCCGACGAGCCGAATACGGTGACCCCGCCGACCAGCGCGATGAACGCCACGACCGTATGCTGTTTGAGCCGATTGCCGACCAGCATGGGGTACAAGACGTTGTCGATCGTGCTGACGACGAAGCCACCCCAAATCGCCAATGTCAGGGCCTGCCCCCAGTGGCCGATGATGGCGAGATAGATCGCCGCCGGAATCCAGATGATGAAGGCGCCGAAGACCGGCACGATCGCGAGCAGCGCCATCATCAGGCCCCACAGCATCGGCGCCGGCAGGCCGAGCCACCAGAACATCAGGCCGCCCAGGGTCCCCTGCACGATGGCGATGGCGACCGTGCCGTAGAGGGTTGCATGCACGGTGTCGACGACGCGCTCGAACAGCGTGTCCATCTCCGTGTCGGACAGCGGCGACAGGCCGCGGAGCCAAACTAGGGCCGACCCGCGATCCCTCAGGAAATAGAACAGCAAGTAGAAGGTCAGCACCATTCCGCCGAGCTGCACGAACGAAAGGCGGACGAAGGACGCACTGGAGTTGGCGAGCCACGCCGCGGCGTTGCCGGCCATTTGCGGCAGGTTGAATTGCCGGTTCACCCAATCGGCGATGGGCGCGAGGCGCGGATTGGCGTTCAGGGCTTGGGCCCAAGCATCGGTCTCGATGCTGGCCTTGACCAGCTCCGCACCCTTGGCGGCCTCGAAGATCAACCGGTGGATCACGAACATGGCCGGCACCGCAACGATGACCGCCACGATGATGACAGACGCAGAGGCGCCCATGGCCCGCCCGCCAAGCCAACGCTCGAGGCGGCTGTGGATCGGCGCAACCAATACGCCGATGCCGAGCGCCCACGCCAAGGATGGGACGAACGGCAACGCCATCCGGTAGCAGAGGTACACGCCGCCGACGATGGCGGCGATCAGGAGAACCTGACGGACCCGGTCGCTGGTGTGCGCATCCGCCGTGGCAGTGGGGGTGATGATCTGCTCGCCCATGGGTCTCCGTCCGGCCGGGTGCGGTAGCCGATGTTACGGCAAGATTGGGGCGGTGGCGTGGTGGGGCCGGTACGCGCGCGACCGCGGCCTACGGAATCGGGATGATGATGCAGGCGGACAGGGCGAAGCAGACAATCGCCAGCGCGGCCGGAACCATGGGTCGAATATGCATGTTGTCTTCCTTCTGGGCTGGTGGCGCGCGGTTCACAGTCTCCGACACCATGACGAACCGTGGTGTCCAATTGCGCACAGGGTTGGCCACAATTGTAGGTTTGCAGAAGGCCTCGACGGGAAATTGCGCGCCGCGGGTAAGCAACTATGCGGATGGTGGATCTGTCGACAATCCGCTAAGGAATCTGCGTGTTACTTAGATTCTTCATCCAACATTGAACAGTAGATAGTGCTCCGCCGGAGGATTTTCGATGAAACAGACCCACAGCGAGGACGTCGATTTCGAGACGATCGCCGCGGACGTGGCGAAGCTGCGTGCCGACCTGGAGCGCCTGACCGATCAGCTCAAGCAGCGCGGCGGGGCGGGCGTCACGCAGGCGATCTCCGAGGCGGCCGGCCGGGCCGGTGAACTGGAAGAAGTGGTCGAGGGTGTTGTGAAAGCGCACCCCCTGACCAGCGTTGTGGTCGCCGCTGCGATCGGACTGGTGGCCGGAACGATGCTGCGGCGGTGACCGGAACGGCGATGATGGGGGCGCTTCGGTCGGCATTGGTTGGGCTCGGAGTCGCGCCGCTGGGCGGCAAGATCCGGCGGGCGGTGCGGGTCGCCGCGATTCGCGTGGCGGTCTTTTGCTTCGCCGCTGTCCTCCTCGTGGCGGGTTTTGGGTTCTTGCTGGCCGCCGGGTTCCTTGCCTTGGCGGCGTGGCTGGGGGCGATTCAAGCGGCCGCGATCATCGGGGGCGCGTTGACGGTGGCCGGGCTCGGGCTGGTGCTGGCGGTTCGCGGTCCCCGCGCTGCAGCGCCGCCGCAAAGCGTGGCGGACGGCTCCGTGGCCGGTGCTGCCGGGGCCACCACGCCGCTGCTGCTGATCGCCCTGCTCCTGGGAATGCTCACCGGCGCGCGCAAGCGCGACCCGGACCAACCCGCATAGCCCGGCCGCGGCGCGGGGCGGTTGCCGTGCCGGGCCATCCGGCATACATATTGATATGCATCAATGAACGTGGCCCGGGCGCGTGCGCCCAATGGCCGCTTGCCCGATCCCTCCCCGGAACCCTGAAAGGTCTGTCGACATGCTGTTCGAATCGTTCGCGCTTGGTGGCCTGCAGTTGAAGAATCGTACCGTGATGTCGCCGATGACGCGGTGCCGCAATTCCGAAGGCAACACGCCCAATGCCCTGATGGCCGAGTACTACGGCCAGCGCGCCAGCGCCGGGCTGATCGTGACCGAAGGCACCTCGCCGTCCCCGAACGGGATGGGGTATGCCCGCATGCCGGGGCTGTACAACGCCGCTCAAGCGAAGGGCTGGCGCCTGGTCACCGATGCCGTGCACCGCGCCGGCGGCAAGATCGTCGTTCAGTTGATGCACACCGGCCGTGTTTCGCATTTGAACAACATGCCGGCCGGCGCGCGCGTGGTGTCGTCCACTGCTGAGGTGTGCCCGGGCCAGATGTGGACCGACCAAGGCGGCATGCTGGATCACAGCAAGCCGGCGGCAATGACCGAAGCCGACATCGCCCAGGCGATCAAGGAATTCGCTGATTCCGCGAAGCTTGCCATTGAGGCCGGGTTCGATGGCGTCGAACTGCACGGTGCCAACGGCTACCTGATCGAGCAGTTCCTGAACGGCAACGTGAACAAGCGCACCGACGGTTACGGCGGCAGTGCGGCGGCCCGCAATCGCTTCGCGATCGAAGCGGCGACGGCGGTGGCGGCTGCGATCGGCGCCGGGCGTCTTGGCATTCGCTTGTCGCCCTATGGCGCGGCGGCGGCGACCGGCGCGTTCGATGGCGTCGACGAGCAGTACTACACGTTGGCCGAGAAGCTTGGGGCGATGAAGCTGCTGTACCTGCACTTGGTTGATCACTCGGCGATGGGCGCGCCACCGGTGCCGGCCCCGTTCAAGCTGCAGATGCGCAAGCGGTTCGGCGGCGCGTTCATCGTCGCCGGCGGCTTTAGCCGCGAGACGGCCGAGCAAGCCCTGGCCGAGAACCGCGGGGACTTGGTGGCGTTCGGGCGGCCGTTCCTGGCCAACCCGGACTTGGTCGCCCGCATGAAAGCCGGATCGGCGATCAACCCGCCCGACATGGCGACGTTCTATACGCCGGGCGCGAAGGGCTACACTGACTACGCGTCGTTGAGCGCCTAGTACTGCGAGCACGTGGCCGGTCTGCGGACCGGCCACTCCCGCATCGGATGGGTGTTTGCTTCCGGGAGTGGCACAATGCCGCCTAGGGAGAGCACCGATGCGAACGAGCTTTCGTTCACTAGCGGGATTGTCGCGGCGCCAGATGCTGGCGCTGGCCGGGGCCGTTGTCGCGCTCCCGACCGGAGCGGTTGCGGCCGATCCACCGTTTGCACTGGTGACGCCGCAATCCGCCGCCTCGCTGTTCGGTTTGGCCGCGACGCCGATGGGGGTCTACGCGCTCCGTTCGGCGCAGCGGTCGGTGACCCGGGCGCCGCAGCCAATGCCCGTGGTGCACACCGAAGGCACGCTGCCCCACGAAGGCATCTACGATCAGTCGGCCGAGGCCAAACGGGACTGGCAGGCCGCGCTCGATGCGTCGCTGGGCGCGCGGCTCAACGGGGACCGAGCGTTCGCGGCCAAGGCGGCTGAGTTCATCGCCGCATGGCTGGCGGTGTATCGCCCGAGCCTCAATCCGATCGACGAAACCGATTTCGACCGCATGCTGGTGGCGTTCGACCTGCTGCCGGAGGCGGACCGGGCGGGCATCGCCGATGGGTATCGCGCATTCTGCCGCGCCATGGCCACGGGGTACCTGGATGCGATGCCTAAGCTTAGGGGCGGCACCGCCACGAACAACTGGCAAAGCCACCGCGTCAAACTCGCAACCCTGACCGCATTCGCGTGCGGGGACGCCGGATTGGTCGAGCGCGCGCGGGCCGCGTTCGCCAAACAACTGGCCGATAACATCCGCAGCGACGGCACGACCTTGGACTTCGCCGAGCGCGATGCGCTGCACTACGTGGTCTATGACTTGGAGCCGCTGGCGGTTGCCGCATTGGCGGCATCCACCCACGGTCAGGACTGGTACAGGGACGGTGGCGGGGCGTTGGCGCGTGCCCTGACGTGGCTCGCGCCCTTTGCCGCGGGGGCCAAGGCACACGAGGAATTCGTGCGCTCGACGGTCGAGTTCGACCGCAAGCGCGCCGCGGCCGGGGTTGCCGGGTTCGCCGGGCCATGGGCACGGGAGGGTGCCGAGTACCTGTATGCCCTGGCTGGCCGCCTGGACCCGCAGTTCATTCCGCTGGCCGCTGAGCTGACGCCGGGCTTCACCGGCACCCGCCGCCCCCAAGCGCCGTGGCTGCACCTGACCCTGCCAGCCTGAGGGTGCGCTTGCGCCGTTTCGCAGGGCGGTGATAATCGGGCCAATACCGCTTCACGCCCCAGCGGGCACGAGGGACATCATGCTCAAGACATTTGCCGTTGTTGCCGGGTTGCTGCTTGCCGCCGGCGCGGCGTTCGCCGACGAGCGCGAAGGTGAGATCGCCGAGATCAGCCTGCAGACGCGCACCATCATCGTGGTAGCCGCGGGTGAATGTGCCTGCGCCGGCACGCAGTACGTGCTGGCTCCGGACGTCAACATCAACACACTGAGCATCGGCACGGTCGTGAAGATGACCTACACGAGCGATGGCAAGACCAACCTCGTCACCAAACTGACGAAATAGGATTGCGCACCGTGGGTGTCCGCGCGGCTGCGGCGCTCGCGCTGCTGGCGGGCCTGCTGGGGTGGCCGGCCGGCGCGCAAGTCGCCACCTTTCGCGACTGCCCGGACTGTCCGGAGATGACGGCGATTCCGGCGGGCACGTTCCTGATGGGCACTAAGCCCGATCCGTTCAGCCCGTTTCTCGCGCCGAAGGACGAGCAGCCTCAGCATCCGGTTGCGGTCGCGGCATTCGCAGTGGGCACGCGCGAGGTGACCCAGGAGGACTGGGTTGCCGTGATGGGCGACAACCCGAGCCCGGTGAAGGGCCGCACCCTGCCGGTGGTCTATGTGACCTGGGACGAAGCGCAACTGTTCATCCAGAAGCTGAACGCCAAGACCGGCAAGGTGTACCGGCTGCCGACCGAAGCCGAGTGGGAATACGCGGCGCGCGGCGGCACCACGACGCTGTTTTCGTTTGGCGACACGGCGGCGCAGGCCAGCAAGTACGGCTGGTATTTCGACATCGCCAATTTTTCCACCCATCCGGTGGCGGAAAAGGCGCCGAATCCGTTCGGGCTGTACGACGTCCACGGCAACGCGTGGGAGTGGGTGCAGGATTGCTACAAGGCGGATTACGTGGGGGCGCCCGCGGACGGCGCTGTGGCGGCGCCGCAGAACCCCTGCTACCGCATCATGCGCGGCGGCTCGTGGATCAACGACGCCATGAGCTTGCGGTCGGCCACGCGCAACCGCGCCTTGCCCGACTACCGCAACGACAATCTCGGCTTCCGCATCGCGCGGACGCTGCCCTAGGGAGCACGCACACGTGGCGGTAACGCCCTGGACCTTGCTGGACACCGCGCCGGTGCCCGGCAGCACCGACCAATTGCGGCTGCTGCAGCGCGGCCGCGAATTTTCGCTGCGCATCGGTCATGGCGAACTGATGAACAGCCGCGCCCACGGATCCGAGGAGGACCTAGCGACGCTAGCGTGCGCGCGACTCACCGGCCGTAAAAACGTGCGCGTCTTGGTGGGTGGCCTGGGTATGGGGTTCACCATGCGGGCGGCACTGGGGGTGCTTGCGCGCGATGCGAAGGTGGTGGTGGCCGAACTGGTGTCGGCGGTCGTGGACTGGAACTGCGGCCCGATGGCCGAATTCCTGGGCGACCCCAAGGCCGATCCGCGTGCCGATATTCGCGTGGCAGACGTGGCCGACCTGATCCGCGGCGAGCGCGCCGCGTGGGATGCGATTCTGCTCGACGTCGACAACAGCCCCGAGGGACTGATCCGCCAAGCGAACGACCGGCTCTATGACTTCGATGGACTGAGCGCTGTGCAAACGGCGCTGCGGCCTGGCGGAATCCTCGGTGTGTGGTCGGCCGGGGCGGAAGCTTCGTTCAGCCGGCGCTTGCGCCAAGCGGGGTTCGCGGTCGACGAAGTGAAGGTGCGCGGTAACGGCGTGCACGGCGGTTCACGCCACGTCGTTTGGATCGCCGTCCGCCCCGACGGGCGTCAGGGCACCGGCCAGAAGTAGCCTTCGGCCGGCGCCTCGCGCCAGCCGAACTTGCCGTAGTGCTCCGGGTCCTTGCGCAACAGGTTCGCGCGGTGGGAGGCGTGGACGCGCGCCTCGCCCAGCCAATGTGGCAATTTGGTGCGGCGGCGCCGGGCGAACGCGCCGAAGTACGGCAGCAGCGAGTCGCGGTAGCCGCGGGCAATCCATTCCGAGCAGATCGCGGCGCCGTAGCGGGCGAGGGCAACTTCGCGGCCGCGCCACATCGCGACGGCCGGGTGATTCTGCCACCCGTAGCCGGGCGTGGTCAGCGCGAGCAGGATTTGCTTGGCCTCGACGCGCTGCTTGCCCAGGCGCGCACGGTCGAGCACCCGGGCTGATGCGGCAAAGTCCGGGTAGGGGAGGAACGTTTGCACCCTGCCGGTACGCGCGGCGCGCCGGCGCGGATCACTACAGCAACGGCAGGAGCAGCCGGGCCGCGGAGTCGCGGAGGCGTACCGCGCGCGACCGCTTGGCATATTCATGGTGGGTCAGGGCGTGCGCGCGGGCGATCCGTGCGTCGATGATGCGGTCCACGGCGGCGGTGGCCTGCTCGTCGTAACACTCCACGTTGAACTCGAAGTTCAGGCGCAGGCTGCGCGAATCCCAATTGGCGCTGCCGACCGCGCACCAGTGACCATCGACGGTGACGAGCTTCGCGTGGTCGAACGGTGCGGGGGTGACGTACCACTTCACGCCGGGCAAGTAGGGGATATGGGCGCGGCTGGCCCAGTCGATCAAGCGGACATCGGAACGCGCCGGCAGTAGGACTTCCACCTCCACGCCCCGCAGGCTGGCCAACGCGATAGTGCCGGTGAGGATCGTGTCGGGCAGGAAGTAGGGCGTGACGATGCGGATGCGCCGCTCTGCTTGGGAGACGGCGGCCTGGAACACTGCTTCCAGCTTGCCGACGTCTTCATCGGGGCCGGAACTGATGCCGCGCGCCAGCACCGGACCGGCCGAAGGGATCGCAGGCCACCACGCGGCGCCGTCCAGGACCTCGCCGGTGGTGAAGTTCCAATCCTCGGCAAAGGTCAGCATCATTTGGCTCACCACCGGGCCGCGGATGCGGAAGTGAACGTCGTCCACTCGGCGCGGCCGCCGCAGCAAGGGCGCGTTCTCCGCGCCGATGTTGAGGCCGCCGGTGAACCCGATCGCGCCGTCGACTACGAGGATCTTCTTGTGGCTGCGCAGGTTGAGAAACAACACGCGCCACGGCTGCCAATGGTGGGTGAACCGGGCCGACGGAATGCCGGTGCGGTGCAGACGCCCGACGGCGCCCGGCAGTAGGTAGCCGCCGCCGATGCCGTCGACTAGCACGCGCACCGCGACGCCCCGGGCCGCGGCCGCGCTCAGCGCCGCAATGAATTCGCGGCCGATGGCGTCGGCGCGGAAGATGTAGGAGGCAAGCGCGATGCTGGTGCGGGCGTTGCCGATCGCCTCCAGCATCGCGGCATAGGCTTGTTCGCCGGACGGCAGAACCTCCAACGCGTTGCCGGGGGCCAGCGGCCTGCGGGTCACGTGTGCGCCCACGCGGGCGATGGCGGCCAGTGGTCCGGTCAGGTTGCCGTCCGGCGTACCGGGCAGTTGGCGCGGATGAAGGGTGCCGCGTTTGCGGTGCGCGCCCAAGGCGCGGCGCGAGGCGCGGCGGGCGATCCGGTTGATGCCGAACAGGTAGTACATCAGAGCGCCGACGAACGGCGACAGCCACGCCAAGCCGATCCACCCGGCGGCGGCGCGCACGTCGCGCTTAGTCATCAGGACGTGGACCGTGACCACGATCGCCGCAATGGCGTCCGCCGCTGCCAGGAGGTTGAGCGAGGCGCCAAACGGGAGCGGGAAGGACAGGTTCAGCATGCCTCACCATAGCCCGGACGCGCCGGTGGGGCGCATTGCCGCGAATCAACCTGACAGCCACGGGCTCACGAGGTCTGATAGGTTCCTGTGCTGCCTAGCCCCTGCAGGAAACCGACGTGGCGACTGGCGACAATCTCGACCCGAAGGACTGGCCGGCATTCCGGGCGCAGGCGCGCCAGATGCTCGACGACATCCTCGACTACGTCGAGTTCATCCGCGACCGGCCGGTGTGGCAGCCGATTCCCGACGAAGTGCGGGCGTTGTTCCACGAGGGCTTTACCGCGGGCCCAAGCCAGCTCGCGGACGTGCACGCGGAGTTCTTGGGCCACATCCTGCCGTTTGCCACGGGCAATGTGCATCCCGGGTTCATGGGTTGGGCCCACGGCGGCGGCACTCCGGTGGGTATTGTCGCGGAGATGCTGGCAGCGGGCCTGAACGCGAACTTGGGCGGGCGCAACCACGTGCCGATCGAGGTGGAAGCGCAAATCGTACGCTGGGTGCGCGACCTGTTCGGCTTTCCCGCCACCGCCACCGGACTGTTCGTCACCGGGACGTCGCTGGGGAACCTGATCGCCGTGCTGGTGGCGCGCACCGCGGCTCTTGGCGAAGGCGTGCGCAGCGCAGGCGTCGGCGGTAATCCACTCACCGCGTACACGTCCACCGCGGCGCACAGCAGCGTGGCGCAGGCGTTCGATCTGGCGGGCCTCGGGACGGCCGCGCTACGGACCGTGCCGGTGAACGCCGACCATCAGATCGACATCGCCGCGCTCAAGCAGGCGATCGCCGCGGACCGGGCCGGCGGGCGCGCGCCGTTCATGGTGGTAGGCACCGCGGGCACCGTGGAAATCGGCGCGATCGACGATCTCGCCGGGTTGGCCGACGTCGCCTATGCCGAGGGCCTGTGGCTGCATGTCGACGGCGCGTTCGGCGCGCTCGGCATGCTGGCGCCGGAGATTGCGCCACGCCTTGCGGGAATCGGCGACGCTGATTCGATCGCACTCGATTTCCACAAATGGGGACAGGTGCCCTACGACGCCGGTTTCGTGCTGGTCCGCGACGGCGCCCTGCACCAGCGCACGTTTGCGAACAGCGCCGGGTATTTGCGGCGCGAGGCACGCGGGCTGGCGGCAGGCGCGTTGTGGCCGAGCGACCTTGGCCCCGACCTTTCGCGCGGGTTCCGGGCGCTGAAGACTTGGTTCACGCTCAAGGTCCACGGCACCGCCGCTATCGGCCACGCCATCCAACGCAGTTGCGAATTGGCGCGCTATTTGGCGGAGCGCGTCGATGCGATGCCTGAGTTGGAGCGCATGGCGCCGGTGGGCCTGAACATCGTGTGCTTCCGCTACCGCTGCGCCGACGCTGACCTGGTAAATCGCAACATCGTCGCCGACTTGCACGAGTCAGGCATCGCGGCCCCGTCCACTGCCGTGCTCGCGGGGCAGGTCGCGATTCGCGCGGCGTTATTCAATCATCGCAGCGAACGAAGGGATGTCGATGCTCTGCTCGAAGCGGTCCTGCAGTTTGGCCGTGTGCGCGCATCCGGCAGGCCTCCGGCACCGGCGGCCGTGACGCCGCGGCCCAGCGGCCTAGCGGCGCTTGCGCGCATGGCCCTGCAGGGCGCCGATCTGCGGCCGCTCACCGGCGCGCTTGAGTCCGCGGTAGCCGCCGACCCGCGCGACGCCAAGGCGCTGATGGACTTGTCGATCCTGCGGCAGTTCGCCGGCGACCCAGCGGGCGCGATGGCATTGCAGGCCAGCGCCTTAGCGGTGAAGCAATTGTACCGGTTCCCGGCGGCGGTGGTGTCGGCGCGGCCGTTGCGGTTGCTGGTGCTGCAGGCGCCGGGCGACTTGATGGCGAACACGCCGGTCGAGTTCCTGGTGCAGCGGTCGGACATCGACCTGATCGTGCAGTATGTGGACGCGGACCGGCCGATGCCGGCCGAACTCCCCCGCCACGATGTCGTCTTTGTCGCCATCAGCCAGTCCGAACCCAACCAGCCCGTGATGCGGCGACTGAATGCGTGGGCGGCCAAGCTGGCTCTGCCGTTATTGAATGCCCCCGACCGCGTTGCCCGCCTGACCCGCGAGGGCGCAAGCGAACTGCTGCGCGGCGCCCCCGGACTCGTCATGCCGGAGACGGCGCGTGTCATCCGCCAGCAGCTTGCCGGCGCCGCCGCGAACTGCAAGCCCGGTGCACCGCTGTTGGGCGACCTAACATTCCCGATCCTGGTGCGGCCGGTTGGGTCGCACGCCGGAAGGAACTTGGCGCGGATCGATACGCCTGCGGAGGTCGCTGCCTACCTGCTCGGAACGGTCGCCGGTGAGTTCTATGTGGCGCCGTTCGTCGACTACCGCAGCCCGGACGGCCGGTATCGCAAAGTGCGGATCGCGTTCATCGACGGCCGGCCGCTGGTGGCGCACATGGCAGTGTCGGATCATTGGATGGTCCATTACCTGAATGCCGACATGGCGGCGGATGCTGGCAAGCGCGCCGAGGAAGCCAAGTTCATGGCCGACTTCGATCGCGACTTTGCGCGGCGCCATCAGGCCGCTCTGGCGGCCATCGCCGACCGCGTCGGCCTGGAGTATTTCGGTCTCGACTGCGGCGAAACGCAGGATGGCCGCCTGCTCGTGTTTGAGGCCGACACGGGCATGATCGTCCACGACATGGATCCCGTGGACGTGTACCCCTACAAGCAACCGCAGATGGACAAGGTGTTCCGCGCGTTCCGGGCCATGCTGGAGCGTCACCGGGGCGGCGCAGCGGTCTAACTGCCGTTCATCCTTTATCAACCACTACGGTCCAGGGTTCGCGACGGGAATCCAGGTTGCGCACCTGCGCGCACCTGCCCCCAATGGTGGACCCTATGCCCCTTACGGCACAGTTCGCGCTGCCTTCCGCGATTGCCTTGCGCCCGGTGCGGAACCCGCCTCCGGCGCGGCGCTCCCAAATCGCACCGACCGAAACCCTGCTGACCGCCGGCGGCGACAGTCGCATTGCGCTGGACGCTTCGGGCACCGCCAACCGGTATGGGTGCGGCACGGAGCCGGATGCGTCGGTCGCGGCATTCGGATCTTCGACGGCATCGATCATTTCCGCGGGTGCTATGGCGGCCGCCGAACAAATGCGTTCGCGGCTCGCCGAGGCGCAGGGTGTCGTTTCACCCGAGTGGGCGTATGCGCGGGAGTTGGAACGAATCCGCCGGGAACTGATCGACTTGTGCGGGCTAGGCGACTTGCACGGCGTCGATGTGGCGATCGCGGCTTCCGGCACCGACCTGCATTTGCTGGCGACGCAACTCGCTGCCAGCGGCGCGGCCAACGGGCTCTTGGCGGTGATGGTCGAGCCGGCCGAAACCGGCAGCTGCGTGGCAGCAGCATTGGCCGGGACTCATTTCGACGTGCGGTCCGCGCTTGGCTTGCCGGTGCCGGAAGGTGTTCCGATGGCCGGCCATGCCCGCACCGAAGTCGCGCCCGTCCCGTGCCGGGCCGCGGACGGCACTGTACGCAGCGCCGCGGATGTCGGTGCCGACATTGGGGAACTGGTGGCTTCGGCGGCAAGCAAAGGCCAGCGCGTCCTGCTGACGCTGATCGATGTCTCCAAGACCGGTGTAATCGCGCCGTCACTGGCAACGGTTCTGGCGCTGCAGGCTGCCTATCCGGGCGTCGTCGATGTCTTTGTTGACGCGTGCCAGTTCCGCATCGCACCCGCAACTCTGCGCGCGTACTTGGAGCGCGGGTTCATGGTCGCGGTAACCGGGTCCAAGTTTGTCACCGGGCCGGCGTTCTCCGGGGCGCTGATCGTTCCCGAGCAGGCCGCGCAAAAGCTGCGCCGCCGTGCTTTGCCGGCCGCCTTGCGTTCCTACGCCGCGCGGGCCGAACTGCCATCTAGCTGGATTGCGGCGCGCTCGTTGCCGGACGCGACCAACCCGGGCCTGCTGGTGCGGTGGGAGGCTGCGCTGCATGAGTTGCGCCTGTTCCGGGCATTGCCGGAGGCGCGCGTCAGGTCGTTTTTCACTGAGTTCGCTACTGCCGTTGCGAACCGCCTGGGCGCCGACCCGGCGTTCGAGCCTCTGCCCGTACCCGCGGTCGACCGGACGGCGCTGGGTGCGCCGGAAAGCTGGGATCGCGTTCCGACAATCTTTCCGTTCCTGCTGCGTGCCGCGGGCACGCACCTAACGCCGGGAGCCACGGATCAAGTCTACCGCGCGCTGCGTGGGATCGAGTCGCGTGCCCAGTTGGGTCAGCCCGTGCTATGCGGCACCCGGAATGGCCGGCCGGTCAGCGCGTTGCGCATGTGCATGAGCGCGCGTCTGGCAGTGGAAGGCACAACCAGCCGCGCAGGCAGCGCCCACGTCATTCGCCGCGCTGTCTCGGTTCTGGACCGCACCGCAGAACTGGTGCGGTCGGCGAGTTGAAAGCCGCGTCTAGTCGCGGCGGCGGTAGCTCTGGACCTTTTGGGTTGCCGCCCACAATTGTGCCAACTCATCGGCCGATGCAGCTGTAACCGACACGGGATAGTCGGTCGGCAGCCCGCCCTTGAGGTCCGCCTCCAGGGTCTTGGCTTCGCCCAACAGGCGCAGGATGAAATACACCGACTGCTGTTCATCGAGCGCCGGTGCGTACCCCATGCTCATTTGTTCGAACGGCATTCCGGCTCCGCGTTGGGCCAGGGCGACCGCGAGCGACAAGATCGGGCCCTGCATGTGCTGTTCGGCCAACTGAATGAACGCCGGCGACTCGAACCGGTAGCCGTGGGTGAGGAGGGTGAGCATGGTCCAGTAGTGCACGTTGCCGAGCCACGCGAGCTGCAACGCCCGCGCATCCGGGATCTGGTTCGGATCGCCTAAGAATGCGCTGGGATTGTGCGGCAGCGTCATCGCCGGATAGTCGGGATCGGACATCGGCAACGACCACAGATTCGTGCGGGTTCCGAACGCGACGTGGTTCCCGGCGAACACGTTGCGGAAGAAGCCGAAGTGGTCGGCCTCGCCCTCGGTCTTGATCTTGGCGAGAGCGCCCTTCCAGTAGGTGAAGTCGAAATCCCGCGGCAGCGGTTGCTTGCGGCTCTCGGCCTGCAGGTCGGACAGGGCCTTCAACACCGAGTCGTACAGGCTGCCCACGTGGTTCGGCCGTACGGAGCGCCCCAGGGCCTTTTCGATCTCCATCCCAATTTGGGGTGGCCGGAAGTCGGCGAACGCGTTCACCGGCGCCTCCGTGTAGATGTACTTGGCTAGGCTGTGGCGGCTGAGCGGCTCGAGCGTGAACTCGAACGGGTAGATGTCGGGCTCATACGGGAAGTCCTGCGGCATCAGGTTGGGAGCGGCACCGAGTGCGACCAGCATCCGGTTTACTGCGCCGAGATGCTTCATTTCCTGCACGGCAATGCCGAGCAGGTCGGTCGAGTTCGGATTTCCTTCGCCGCGCAACGCGCGGTACTTAGGCCGCACAGAGAACGCGGCGTACAGGTATTGCAGCATCAGCGCGTGCTCGATCTCCGAGGCTTCGCGCAGCAAGCGCAGCAGTTCTAGGTATGGATCGTCGAACTCGCGCACGATCCGGCTGGCGCCGGGAGCTTGCACGGCCAGTTCACCGGGCCCCGGGACTGCGGTGCGGGCGAGGGCGGCAGTGCTGAGCAGTCCACCGGCGCCGATGCCGACACCGCCGGCGGCCGCCTGAAGGAAACGGCGGCGATCGACCGGCGCGGCTGCCGCTAACGTCCGGACCAACGAGCGCCGCGGACGCGCGGGTGCTTCGGAGTCTGCGGAATCGATGGGCCGGCTGTCAGCTTCCGGCAAGCTAGAATCCCCCACGGGCGCGCTCCTTGACGTGACCAACTACTGGGCGCCGAACGTAATCCGGCGCCGCAATAGTTCCATCTATCAGGGACATAGGTCGGCGTGCGGCCGGCTCGGCGGGCCCGCCCCGGCGGTGGCGTCAGCCGTTCGTCACCGGCGCGCGGCGAACCATATGGCGCCGAGGACGACCACCACGCCGATCACAATTCCCGGTGCCGTGAACATCAGCGGCACCATGTCGAACGCGAACGGGATCACCGTCATTGCCGCAATCAGCGCAGCACCGAGAATGCCTGCTGCTATGTGAAGTCTCACGATACGAACCTTTCGTTATCCAACGATTGCGGACATCACCTGGCCGTTCCGCACAATGGTGACGATGAAGTTCCCGGTTGGTGCGGCGATCTTCAGTTCTGCGAGCGAGCGCACGCGCCGCTCGTTGATTCCGATCAGAATGTCGCCGGATCGCAGACCATTGCGCGCCGCGAGGCTGTTGCGTTGAACGGTGATGCGAATGCCTTCCGAGGCAGATTCGGGGTCGTTGGGATCGATGTCGGTAAGGGTCGCGCCGGTGAAGGCCGAGGCCAGTGCGGCGCCATCCAGCGTCGCCAACTGGACCGGCGCCAATGGGAACACGGCATCGAAGCGTTGGCCGTCGCGCCGGATGGTCAGCGCCATTGTGGTGCCCGGGCGTGTGAGGGCGACGTGGTTGCGAAAGTCGCGGCCGTCGCGAATGGGGTCGCCGTTGAAGGACACGACAACGTCGCCGGCGGCGATTCCTGCGGTGCGCGCGTTGGACGGATCATCCACCCCCCCGCACGAGTGCGCCGCCCCCTGCCGCCGTCACCTCAGGATCCTGGTCGGCGACGACGATGCCGATCTGGCCGCGCAGCACCGAACCGAATTCGACCAACTGCCGCATCACGGCCGTGACGACCGTGATCGGTACCGCGAAACCGATGCCGACATTGCCGCCGCTGCCGCCGATGATGGCCGAGTTGATGCCGATCAGGCGTCCCCTCACGTCGATGAGCGCGCCGCCGGAATTCCCCGGGTTGATCGGCGCATCGGTTTGGATGAAGTCTTCGTAGGCATCAATGCCCAGGCCCCCGCGACCCATGGCGCTAACGATCCCCATCGTCACGGTCTGACCGAGGTCGAATGGATTGCCGATCGCCAGCACAAGGTCGCCGACCTTGGTGCCGGCGATATCGCCCGGGGGGAGGGCGGTGAGCGCGCCGGCCCCTTCGATCTGAAGCAGGGCGATATCGGTGGTGCGATCCGAGCCGATTAGACGCGCGGGGATGGTGCGGCCGTCCTGCAGCGTGACGGCGATCACGTCCGCGCCGGCGACCACGTGGCTGTTGGTGACGATGTAGCCCTTCGCCGCGTCGATGATGACGCCCGAACCTGCGCCGGTTACGACGTTGGGTCCGGGTTGGCCGCCGCCAAAACCGAACTGTCCTGCGGTCGCGGGGGTAACGGCGGTGGTGATACTCACCACGCCGGCGCGAATCGGTTCGACCACCGGAGCCAGCGACGGAATCCCGCGCACGGTGTCGAAGGGAAACTCCGCCGCACCGACCGCCGCGGTTGCGCCGGCGAACACGAGCACAAAGGCCGCGATGCGAACGACGCGCATGGTCACCAACTCTTGCGGGTTCCGGAAGTTGGTAGTTAGGCTCGTCCTGTGGCGTCCGGGTTGACGCAGGTCAAGTGCGGCGGCGGACACCTCCGCGGCTTGGCCGGGCTATTTTCCGGCCGTGGCGTATCCGGCGCACTTTGCTTGGCCAGCGCCAAAGAATGCATCGCATTCCTCGCGCGTGATCGGGCCCTTACCTACCAGGGACGCGAAGATGTATGCGACCACGCTGCTGATCTGGCGGTCGGACAGCGAACTGTCGGCCTTGATCGGCATCATCGGGCCCGCTTCGGCGCGGGTCATGCCGAAGCACTTGCCGTTGGGGCCCCATGTGGCGTTCCCGCCGAAGTACGGCATCTCGGTGGCGGGGCGGCCGCAGCGAATCACCTCCGCCATGTCGGCCGGGGTCAGGGTCGTTTCGCGCAAGTTGGCGCCCTGCGGTTGCTGGGGCAGTTCCTGTTGTCCGTTCGCTGCCCAGCCGTGGCACTCGCGGCAGTTGGCCAAACTCTGCCAAACCTGTCGTCCGAGCACCGGATCGGCGTCCTGCGCCGAGGCCACAACGGGGCCAAACAAGACCGACAAGGCAACGCTAAAGCCAAGCGCCAGGAGCGAACGAACGTGACCGGCTGCAGCCATTGGCTGACCCTCCGCTGAAACCACTGGGCCTAGCGAAAGGCCCTCCCCGGGGTTGATCTTGGCACCGGTGCCGGAGGGCGACAAGGCGATCCTCGTTGACTCGGTCCCGGCGCAAAGGGCCTACTAGAGTCTGCTTCGGGGCAATGTGTGTTGGGGCTCCGACAGCGCAAACCACATAAGGGCGGGGAGGCCCAATTGATATGAGCGATTCGCGCATCCTGCGGCGCGTTGCCGCGACCACGACCGTGTTGGGGGCCGTGCTGGCCGCCGCCATGGCCCTTCCGGCGTCGGCCGCCGACGTAACCAAGGCCCGCCTGGAAAATGCCGATACTGAGCCGCAAAATTGGCTGCTCGGCTTCCAGAACTATGCATCTCAGCGCTATTCGCGCCTGAACAGCATCAACCAGAACAACGTGCAGAATCTGAAGGTCGCCTTCACGGTTCCGCTCAGCGATGCCCTCAGGGGCCGGGCGACGGCAACCCTGGAGAACCACGGCCTGGTCGACAACGGCTTCATGTACATCGATGCCGGCGACGGCGTGATCATGAAGGTCGACGTGCGCACCGGCACCAAGGGGACGGTCCTGTGGGCCGCCGACGCCAAGGTCGACAAGGCCGAGAACGGCCGCAGCCGCGGCGTCGCCATGTTCGGCAACAACGTGTTCCACAACCTGACCAACGGCCGCGTGGTTTCGGTCAACCGTGACACCGGCGAGTTTACCTGGGACGTGCAGGTCGCTCGTACCGTGAACGCGAAGAGCGCCGGCATCGACGCCGAAAAGACGCGCGAAAACTTCACCGCCTCGCCGCTGCCGGCCGACGGCAAGATCCTGGTGGGTCAATCGAACGGCGACGCCGGCACCCGTGGCTGGCTGGCCGCGCTCGACCCGGCCAACGGCAAAGAACTGTGGCGCACCTACACGGTGCCGAACCCCGGCGAGCCGGGCTTCGAGACCTGGAAGGACGACCACAACGCGTGGAAGACCGGCGGCGCCGCACTGTGGACCACCGGCTCGTACGATCCGGCGCAGCGCGTCACCATCTGGGGCACCGCGCAGCCCGTGCCGATGTTCGACCCGGAGTTCCGTCCGGGCGACAACCTGTTCTCGAACAGCGTGGTCGCGTTCGACATCGATACCGGCAAGATCAAGTGGTACTTCCAGTACACGCCGAACGAGTCGTGGGACTACGACGAGCAGGGCGTGCACATGCTGGTCGACGCGCCGTTCAACGGGACGATGCGCCAGCAGGTCGTGCACTTTGGCCGTAACGGCTTCTTCTACCAAGTCGATCGCACCAACGGGCAGTTCATCGCCGCCCGCCAGTACGTCGATCAGGTGACGTGGACCGCCGGTATCGATCCGAAGACCGGCAAGCCGGTCGAATACAAGGCCGGTCAGGCCCTGCAGACCTACATTCCGGCGACCCGCTGGGCCCGCGCGGACGCGCTGGCGAAGCAGGCGTGCCCGCACGCAGCCGGTGCCGTTCGTTGGCAGCCGGAAGCGGTGGACCCGGTCAAGAAGATCGCCTACTCGGGCGGTGAAGACGGCTGCACGGCAATGCAGATCGTTCCGTCGATCACCCTGGCCGACGGCGGCATCGACGAGAAGGGCCGCGCCAAGACCGGCACCCGCGTCGAGAACGACCTGCACGGTTTGTTGACCGCCCAGGACCTGACCACGGGCAAGACCATCGCTCGCCTGCGTCAGCAATACGTGAATCAGTCCGGTGCATTGGTCACCGCAGGCAACCTGCTGTTCACGGCCACCCTGGATGGCGCCGTGACCGCGCACAACCCGGAGACCTTGGCCGAGCTGTGGCGCTTTGAAACCGGCGTCGGGATCAAGTCGCCGGTGTTCACCTACGCGTTTGGCGGCAAGCAATACGTTGCCGTTACCGCCGGTGCGCAACAGCCGAACGTTCCGGACATCGGCTACCGCGGTTGGGGTGCGATGCTCTACGTGTTCTCGCTCTAACTCGTTGTGACCATGCGGGGCGGGCCGAACGATTTGGCCCGCCCCGTTTCGTTTCGAACACAAGTCCGCGAACGGGAATCGGCGAGCCGCCCGCCGCGGGCTATCCTTTGAGCGATTCTGGTTCCGCCCGGTTGGAGAGTGCGATGTCGGAAGTGACAGCACGGATCACGGCGGCCCTGGTGGCCGCAGCGCTGATGGCGCTGAGTGCGGTGCCTGCGGTCGGCGACGAGCAAACCGACGCACTGAAGGCCGCAGGACTCTACGCCCCGTCGGCGTTCGATCTGGTGCTGGGCACCCACGCGCTCGACCTGCCCAAGGACGAATTCATCGAATACGCATGCGGCACCAACGGCGGGCCGCCTTCGGTGCCCCTGAAGGACTGGAGCGAGTACGGCAAGTGCCGCGCGGAACCCGGCGCCGGGTGGCACGAGGTCTACTTCAAGTACGACAACGAGCCGGAGTTCTGGGCCAAGGCGCGCAATCTGGTTACCCAGACCGCGATCTACCAGTACACGTCGGCCTATCAGATTCCGATCATCGTTTCGGGCCTGTTCGACGACAACGGCTTCCTGATCGGCATCCGCATGGTGACCGACCCGCGCGTGCCGGTCGATTTGCGCGAACGCGGCCTTTACCTGGGCAATTTCCTGCAGACCCGTTACGGCGGCGAATGGAAGTGCGAAGCACTGCCGCGGGCGGACAACGAACAGGAATACCTTGGCGCATACGTGAAGGATCTGTGCCGGGGCAGCACCGACGTACTCAACATGACGTCGGAGCAGCACAGCTTCCGCAAGGCAGGCCAGCTCACCATCGACCCCAACACCAACCAGCCGACTGAAGGCCAGTTTGAAAGCTCGACCCGGTTTGAGTTCTCGTTGAAGGCCGGCGTGCCGGGCGAGGCGGCGTTGTTGGCGGCGCTCAAAGCGCGCGGACCGGCCCCGCCGACGGAGAAGGAACTGAACGTTCAGCGCGCCAAGAACTGCCCGGGGTGCGACCTGAGCTATATGGACTTGAAGCGCGCAGATTTGGCGGGCGCGAACTTGGCCGGCGCCAACCTCTACGGCGCCAACTTGCACGAGGCGGTGCTGGCCGGAGCCAATTTGACCGGCGCCACCCTGGAGAAGGCCAACCTGAACCGCGCCGACATCAAGCGGGCGCAACTGGCCGGCGCCAATCTCAAGGGGGTCATGATGTACGAGACGCGGTTCGATGCCGCGAACCTTACCGGCGCCGACCTGACCCAGGCGCTCGGCAGCCACGTTCAGATGATCGGCGCCAAGCTGATCAACGCCAAGATGCCGGCCGTCGATCTGCGCTCGGCGCGGCTCAATGATGCCGACTTCACCGGTGCCAACCTGTCCGAATCGTGGATGCACGAAGCGCAGATGACGCGGTCGAACTTCACCGGCGCCAAGCTGATCGAAGTGATTCTGGCGGGCGCAACGATGATCCAGACCAACCTGACCGGCGCTAACCTGTCGGGGGCCGACCTGATCCGCGTCAATCTGCGCGATTCGGATCTCACTAAGGCCGACTTTTCCTACACGCGTCTGACCCTGGCCAACATGACCGACACCACGATCGACGGCGCCAATTTCACCGACGCGGAATTGCCGCCGGGGTTCGAGCCGAAATAGAGCGGCCGTGCGGCGCGCGCTGGCATATGCGGTGGCCGCGAGTGTCCTGCTCGCCGCGAGCGCCAACGCCAACGACGAGTATGTGGACTTCACGCTGCCCGGCGGCGCGGTCATCACCTGCGAGGTGCTGACCCCCGCGGGCTACGAGGCGGGGCGTGCCTACCCGACGCTGCTGGCATTTCCGCCCGGCGCCCAAGACCTGGAAATGGTGGATGCCGGGCTGGCGTGGTGGGAGTACGAGGCCCTGCGCCGCGGCTACGTCGTGATCAGTCCCGCCGCACCGCGGGGCGTTTCGTTTCGCAGCGGGTCCCGCGATCTGATCGATCCACTGGTGCAGATGCTGGTGGCGAAGTATCCGGTGGCCGGCGGCAAGCTCGATCTTGCGGGAGTGAGCAACGGCGGCGTCAGCGCGTTTGCCGCGGCGCTCGATCACCCGGAACGCTTCCGGTCGCTGACCGTGTTGGCCGGTGCGCCGCCCTCAGCAACCGAACTCGCCAATATCGGGCGCCTGGATGGTATCGCCGTGAACATGTTCATCGGCGAGTTCGATCCCGGGTTCCGGGAATCCATGGAGCAGACCCGCGACGCCTTCACCGCGCACGGCCACGCCATCCACTACGAAGTGGTGCGCAACAGCGGCCACTCGATCTTTGTGCTGCAGGGACCGGGGGCCGCGCGGGTGTTTGACCGGATGCAGTGAATGCTTCGCCGTGTCGTTGCCGTTGGCCTTCCGCGCTCGCGTGCGCTTGCCGCGGAAGAGCGGCAGGCTAACCCATTCGCTGCCGCGCTCTCACAGGAAGGGGTTGGGCCGCCCGCGCTGCCGCGGAGGAAACGCCCCGGCGAGATAATCGACGATCAATGCGCGGAGCGCTTGATCCGGCTCCGGCATCTTGTGCCGCTCGACCATGTAGTCGATGGTCGCGCTCCACTGTTCGCGCGACATGCCCTGTTGGCGGACGATCGAGCTACCGTGGCAGGCGGTGCAGGAATAGAACGTCTCGTCGCGGCCGACACCGGCCGGGAATACATCTACGTCTTCCGGCCCTTGTGACAGGGACGCTACCGGCGCGAGGGCGAACCACGTGCCCATCGCGCCGGCGGCAAGGACCCTAGAAAGCTTCATCCCCCGACAAGAACCGCCGTACGGGTAATCGGGTTGGCGCCATAGCCCTGCGGGTTCCAGTTGCCGGCCACGTGCGGCTGCATGTTGCCGTCCGAATCGATCGCACGGGTCCAAATCTCGTAGTAGCCGTCGCTGGGCAGGGCGACATTCATCGTCCACCGCTGCCAAGCATGCCTGTTGGCGGGCGCGGCGACTTGCGCTGCCTTCCATGTGGCTCCGAAATCGGTGGAGATATCGACGGCCTTGACCGTCCTATCACCCGCCCAGGCCGCGCCGCGCAGGGCCAGCTGCCGTGTGCCCGCGGCCATGCGGGCGCCATTCGCAGGATTGGTGATGATCGAGCGCACCGGCATCGATTCGAGAATTTGCGTGTTGGCCTCCGCCGCCGCACCACCTGGCACGATCGGAGTCTTCATGGTGCGGTAGGAGAATCCCGTCATACCGGCGCCATCGTGTTCCTTGTCCCGGATCCACACGCGCGTCAGCCATTTCTGCGATGCAGAGCCTGCCCATCCGGGAACCAAGAGGCGCACCGGGCCACCGTGAATGTTCGGCAGGGGTTGGCCGTTCATGCGGAACGCGACCAACGTGGATTCGTCCATCGCCTTGGCGATCCGAACACCCCGTGAAATTGTTGGCGCGTCCGTTCCGTTCAGGTTCTTGTCGGCACCGTAGTGACCCGTGTAGACGGCGGTCGACTTGAGGCCGGCGGCCTGGAGCACATCGCGCAGGCGAACTCCGGTCCACTCGGCACAGCCGGCGGCGCCATTGCCCCACTGGTTGCCGCGAGCTTCCGGGGTGAAGAAGGAGCGGCCGTTGCCGCCGCATTCCATCTGGAGCCGCAGTGTCACCGGCTGAAACCGCTGCTGCAGTTCGGCAACGGTGAGTTCGAGTTTGGTGTTGACCTCGCCGTCGACGGTGATTTTCCATGTAGCGGCATCGCCAAGCGCCTCCGGCGGCAGCCCGTTGTTGCGCACGAAGTACTTAGCGGTCGGCGTAACGTCGTCATCGAGCATGGACTCTGGCGTCTCGGCGTTGAGCGGCCGATCCTGGAGAACGACGATTTCGGCCTTGCCATCCATCTTGAGCGTCGGCCGCGGCGCCGGAGGGGCGGCCGCTGCGGCTGGCGCAGCCGGTGTCGCGGCCGGAGGTGCAGCTTGCGCCAACGCCGCCGGGATCAAACCCGCCGGCATGTTGGCTGCGAATGGGATCGCGCCACCGACGGCTGCCGCTATCGTGGCAAGCCCCGCCCCATTCAGGAATCCTCGCCGACCGATCCTTGTGCGGCGCCCGAACGCCTGTGCGTCGGCCCGCTCCGGATCGTCACGATAGAGTTCGATCAGTTCCCGTTCCCGTTTGCCCATGATGCCCTCCCGGAGCGTGGCCAAATGCACTGCTGCTGGCAGGCTGCCGCGCAAAACGCGTGCGTAAACGGTTCACACCCGATTTTCCGTCGCAGCCAAGTCGCCGAAGGAGGATGCGGTGCCGAGGCGGCGCAATCAACTGAAGAAAGAACTGTGAAAATCGGCGCAGAGCAGGGACTTACTCGAACGCCGCGTTGATTCGATCAAATAGTACGCGGACTTTGGTGTAGGTACCGACGGGCAAGTCTGCCTTGATGCGCACGCCATCCAGACGCCGCTGCAGCGCGCCGAGCACCCGGGCGCGGTCGATCGCCTGGGCATAGCCGCGCTTGATCAACGCGGCCTCGGCGCGCCGCAGGTTGGGTGCGCCATCGGCGGCCAGATCGTCTTCCGATACGCTGGCGTCGTAGGCGTCGTTGACCGCCTTGAGGTAGAAGCTCACGGGGAACAGGTCTTCGATGCCGAAGTCCTCGTGGCGCGCGCCTACCACTTCGCCGTACGACAGCATACGGAAGCCGTTGCGGGGGGGCTGGGCGCCATCGGCCTTTGGCAGGAACCGCGCAGCGATCTTCGCGCGCGCGTCGCGGCCGGCCGCGTCCGAGTTCACCAGCATCCCCGCCGCGTAACCCTTGCCGATCAAGTAGGCGGCGACCAACGGCACCACTTGCGGCCCCGCCGCGGGCACGAGGGTGATGCGGTCGGCCAGGGCGATCTCGCCCGAGCGCAGCAGGATGCGCGACAGACGCTCCAAGATCATCGCGTCGGCGATGCCGGACACGATCAGGCATTCCCGCGACGCCAGCATCTCGACGAACCCCGGGCCAAGGCCGAGAAGCGTTTCGATGACCATCATCGGTTCGCGCTGGGTGCTGAACAGGCCGTTGACCACCACCGAGTGATGGTCGCGGATTTCCATGATGCGGATGCGTTCCGGCGCCTGGGGGTCGAGCATCGTCGACAAGTGCGTCGTGTAGAGGATCGTGTTCGACGCCGCGAGCTCGTTCAGGAACGCCAGGAAGTCGCGGTGGCCGGCGTGGTGCAAATGCACGCCGGGCTCGTCCAGCAACAGCACGCAGTCGGCGAACGCGCCTTCCGAGCCCTTAGCGAAGCGCCACACGAACGAGGCGAACCACTGGAAGCCGCGGCTGCGCTGGCGCAGCGGCACCGGCGCCTCCAGGCCTTCGTCTTCCACCAGGATATCGAGGGTGCCGCCGTCGACGCGCAGGGTAAACCGCACCTCGCGCTGCTCCCACTTGTGGCGGAAGCGCTGGTTCAGCATGCGCGATGCGGCCGCCGTGTCGTTAGCGCGAATCGCGCGGCCTTTCTCGGACTTGCCCTTGGCGGCGAGGTCGTGGAGGTCGAGGTCGGCGAGGTCGAGGGTCGCCAGTACCGTGCGCTCATCTTCGCGCAACCCTTCCAGGCCGTGGCGCTTCAGGCGGTCGGACAGGTTCTCCAACTCGGCGTGGCCCGCGAACGTCGCGTAGTCGTCCATGTACACACAGCGCGGCATGCGCTCGCCCACCCACAGCGACGCGAGTTCCGGGTCGAGCTCAACGCCGAGTTCCGGCGGAAACTGCACGCGCATTTCGTTGCGGTAGGTGCGCGCGACCCATACTTGCGACGGCGCTGCGGCCGCCTTGGCGCCCGGGCGGTCGCTGAACAGGGGCGCATCTTTGAGCGCTTTTGACGAACGGCCGGCCTCGGCCTTGAGGGCTTCGATCTCGGCCGGCAACAGGTCGTACTGGGCGCGGCACACGATGGTGTCGGGGTCGCGATTGGCCCAGTCGTCGATCGGCCAGTCGGTGTCGATGTCGTATTCAGCGGGGGCGAACGGGCGCAGCTTGTAGAGCGCTTGCAGCAGGTTGCTCTTGCCGCACTCGTTCTGGCCGACCAATGCCGCGATGCCATCGACCTCGATCCAACCGGAGTCGACGATGTTGCGGTACTTGCAGATCTGGAACCCGGTGAGGCGCATTGCTCAGGGGAATGAGGCGGGCGGACCGAATCCTACTGTGTAGGGTGGTTGCCCGCTACTCCCCGGCCAAATGCACCACCAGCTCGCGGGTGCGCGGCTGCGTGCGGTGTTCGAACAGGAACACGCTTTGCCAGGTGCCGAGCGCCAGCGCCCCGTCCAATACCGGCACCGAAACCTGCACCTGGGTCAGGGCCGTGCGGATGTGGGCGGGCATATCGTCCGGCCCCTCTTGGCGGTGCGTGTAGGCGGGGTCGCCGTCCGGGACCAGGCGGCTGAAGAACGCCTCGATGTCGCTTAGGACATTGGGATCGGCGTTTTCTTGGATCAGGATCGACGCGGAGGTGTGGGGCACGAATACCGTCAACAAACCGGCGCGGATGCCGGTCTCGCCCACCCATTTGTTGAGGGCCTGGGTCACACCGGCAAGGCCACGGCCAGCGCCCGGGACGGTCAAGCGTTCAACGGCCTGTCTCATCTGAGAATCCTAGCATATTTCGCGATAATGAACATTGTTCACAGAATACTATGAACAATGTTCAGATTGCAGCAAAGGGTGGTGGCGGTCCCGCAACAATTATTGAACAGTGTTCAGTGTGCTTCTATTGTACCGCGGATGGCCCGATCGCTGGAACGCGCTGAAGAAACCCGCCGCCGCATGCGCGATGCCGCGTGGAGCGTGTTCCTGCAGGATGGTTTGGCGGGCACCACCGTGCGGGCGATCGCTGCCGAACTGAACTGTTCGGCGGGCTCGCTCTACACCTACTACGCCGACAAAGAAGCGCTCCTGCGCGATTTGGCCCTCGCGGCAGCTGGTGAGCTCGAGCGCCGCGCCGCCGATGTGGCCCGCGCCCCAGACCGCAATGCCGCACTCCGGGAAGCAGCCGCCGCGGTCCTGGAGATGTTTGGAGCGGGTGGTGATGCCGCCGAACTGACGTGCGTGCTGTTTCCCGCGGAAGAGCCTGCGGACGAGGAATTCGTACGCCGCACCCAGGGCAAACTGATGACCGCGCTGGCGCCGTTGGCGGCGGGCCCAATGCAGGGTGGCGCATCGGCGGAAGAGGCCGGGCACAGCGCCTTGGCCGACGCGTGTTTCCTGTTCGGCCTCGCCTTGTTTGACGCTTCGGGCCGCCTGGACCGCTTTGGGGTGCGGCCGGACGAATTGGTCGACGCCTATTTGAGACGGGCCTGATCTACCGCTTCGGCACGGCCGGCACCCATTGCAGCGCACGCGTTTCCACGGCCGCCTCGCGCGCCGGGTCCAAGTGCGCTTCGATCCTGTCGCGCAGGGCCTCGATGTTGAACACCACACCGGCGCTGGCGATCGCGCCGCGAAACAGCCAGAACCAGGCCTCCTCGTAGTCCTGCGGCACTGCACCGCCATCGGCGTACATCTCGGCCAGCTTGAACTGGGCCGGGCCGTACCCCTGCTGCGCCGCGCGGTAGAACCAGCTGAACGCCGCTCCTTGGTCCTCGGCAACACCACGGCCGCTCGCGTATAGCCCCGCCAGGAAGAACTGCCCCTCGGCCAACCCTTGCTCGCCCGCTGCCCGCGCCCATTTGGCCGCCACGGCGTCGTCGCGGGTTACACCGCGCCCGGCCGCGTACAGGTATGCGAGGGCCGCCTGGGCACCGGCGTGGCCTTGGGTCGCGGCCTTGGTGAACCATGCGGCGGCCTGGGCTTCGTCTTGGGCGATCGCCCCGCCCGTCAGGTACTGCGCGGCGAGGCGATTCTGCGCCTCGGCATCGCCAAGGTCGGCGGCACTACGGTACAGGCTGGCAGCAGCGGCCTCGTCCCGCGGCACGCCCAGGCCGTTGGCGGTCATCCAGCCGAGCAAATACCGCGCGTGGGCGTCACCGGCTTGGGAGCGCGGCGCCACCAGGGCCAGCGCCGCGGCAAACTCCATCGTCACGTTGCGCCGGATCCCCAGCAACGAGCCGGCCATCGCCCGTGCGGGAACGTCCCCGGCTGCTGCTGCAAGTTCAAGCCAGTGAACGGCGCCCGCCGGGTCGGCGGCAGCGCCGTAGCCGTTGGCGGCGATGAGCGCCATCAGGATTGCCGCCCCAGCGTCCCCGGCCGTCGCCGCCGGCGCCAACTCCGCCGCTGCGGTTGGATAGTCGCGGCCCCGGAACGCTTCGAATCCCGCGGCAAACTCGGCGCGCGCCGGCCCGGCCGTGCACAGCCACGCCAAGACCAGCCCGGCGAACACAATTTGGGTGCGGCGCATGGCCAGGACACTAGACCGCGAGCGCCCGCGGTCAAAGGTCCCGCCCTCTACACGCCAACCCGGCCGCCGTGGTATGGAAGACGCGGAGTCCGGCGGTGTGGGCCGGGGACCAACACCAGACAGGCCTTGCGATGGCAATGCTCGCGACCCTCGGTTTCAACCGGGCGTTCCTGCTCAGCCCGGTGACTTGGATCGCCGTGGTGATGGCGGGTGTCGCCATCGGCTCGGCGGTGAAAGCGGACCGCAACTTCGACAGCACGTGCGCGGCGATCGCGCCGGTCGTGGTTGGCGCCACCGGCGCCGACGAATATTTCGTTCAGCCGTTGGACAACCTCACCTACCAGTACTGCCAGGGCCGCATTCCGCAGCGTTTTGTCGGGTTGTGGCCGCTGACCGATTGCCGTCCCGGCGGGTGGTCGCATTGGTCGAACGGCAACAAAGCGAACTTCCCGCAGAACTGCCGCGCCCGCAGCGGCAACAGCCAGGTGTTCTGACCTTCATGCTGGCGCGCCTTGGCATCGACCGCAGCTTTCTGTTGAACCCGGCGACGTGGGTTACCACGGCGCTGTTCGCGATCGCGGTCGTGTCGGCGGTGCACGCCGACCGGAACTTCACCAGCACGTGCTACGCGATCGCGCCCGTGGTGATCGAGATCACCGCGCTCGACATCTACTTCGTGCAGCCGCTCGACAACCGGACCTACGAGGCGTGCAAGGGCCGTATCCCGGCCCGCTACGCAGGGATTTGGCCGCTCAGCGACTGCAACACCAAGGGCGGCTGGTCGCACTGGTCGAACGGCAACCGCGCCAACTTCCCGCAGAATTGCCGGTCCAAAGACGGCAACGTTCAGGTGTTTTGATGCTCGCCGCCATCGGACTAAGCCGCGATTTCCTGCTGAACCCGGTGACTTGGATCACCTTGGTGTTCATCGGCATCGCGGCCGCTTCGGCGGTGCATGCGGACCGCAACTTCGACCAGACGTGCTCCGACGCGGCGCAGGTGTCGTTTGGCCCGACCGCGATCGACGAGTACTTCGTCCAGCCGCTCGACAACCAGAGCTACGAGATGTGCAAAGGGCGCATTCCGGCGCGCTTCATCGGCTTGTGGCCGCTCAGCGATTGCCGCCCCGGCGGCTGGTCGCACTGGTCCAACGGCAATCGCGCGAACTTTGCCCAGAACTGCCGTCCGCGCAGCGGCAACAGCCAGGTGTTCTGATGACGGCGCAATTCGCCGAGGGACTGGAGCGCGCTCACCGCGCGGTGACGGCGGCGGTTGCCCCGGAAGCCGACTCCGCGGTGCTGCGCTTTCTGCGGACGCCGATGGCATGGGTGTTGATTGCGGGCATCCTCGTCGCCGGTGGGGTGGAAGGGTACTTGCGCCACGGCAATTTTGTCGCGTGCGCCACCGCGAATGAACTGGTCGACCATCAGCCGTTCCGCAATCCGATTACCGGCGTCGGCCGCGGCATGCCCGACTACGAGCCGCAAGGCGGCATGATGCGGGTGATCTGGTTCTGCCAAGACCTCAGCCTTCCTTCCTCCTTCCACCACTACTAGGCCATGAGTGCACCCTTCGCCGACAACGACCTTCTGACCGCCGCCCGGATTCGTGCGCCGAGCGAGGACTTGCGCGCTCCGGCGCGTCCCGGCGCATTGCTGCGATTCATTCGTACGCCGCTGGCGTGGGTGCTGTTGGCGATTCTGATCGGCACCATCGGTGCGGAAGGCCAGATTCGCGAAGGCAACCGCAAGGAGTGCGCGACCGTGTCGATGCTGATCGACCGGCAGTCGTACCTAAAGCAAATCGGCGGTGCCGGTGGCGCGACGCGGCGCATCATGGACGAGTGCCAGGACCTTACGAACCCGGACACCTACACCCGGGCCCAACGATGAGCCTGCCGCGCACCGACACTGAACTGCGGATGGAGCCGTCCGCCATCCGGGTAGTTCCGGAAAGTGCGGCCCTGGTCCGGTTCTTCCGCACCCCGCTGGCGTGGCTGGTGATCCTGGTGATCCTCGGTGCCGCCGGGGTGGAAGGCTACTACCGCGAAGGCAACCGCAAAGCGTGCGCTGCGTTCTCGATGTTGATCGACCGGCAGATCTGGCGCGATCCCATCAACGGCCGCGGGCCGGTGGTGCGGTTTTGCGCCGACCTCTCCACCGCAGATACCGTCGGCGATATGTAGCTCGCCCACCCGTGAGGCCGGCACCGGCCTCGGGTTCGATTGCGTCCGTCACTCCCGGGCCCTAGGGTCGCCGATGCTCGGAATCTCCCTCAGCTACCTCGCCGCACTCGCCGCCGGGATTGCTAGCTTCCTGTCGCCGTGCGTTCTTCCGCTGGTTCCAGCCTACCTAAGCTATGTGGCCGGTACTTCGTTCGAGCGCATGATTGCCGGCGGGACGATGACGCGCGGTCCCGGGCAAATCCTGCCAACGGCATTGATGTTCGTTGCGGGATTCACCGCGGTGTTCGTGGCGCTCGGTGCTTCGGCCTCCGCCGTGAATGCGCTGCTGTTTGCGCACCTCGACGTCATCGCCAAAGTTGCGGGAGCGGTGATCGTCGTGTTCGGCCTCCACTACTTGGGCGTCTTCCGGCGGGTCGGCGTGCTCAAGTTTCTCGACCGCGACATCCGGTTCCATGGCGCCCCCGGCGCGGGCGGGATGGCCGGAGCGTTGCTCATGGGGGTTGCCTTCGCGTTCGGGTGGACACCGTGTATCGGGCCGATTCTCGCCTCGATCCTGACGCTCGCGGCCAGCCGGGACTCGCTGTCGTTTGGGGCCTCGTTGCTGGCGGTCTACGCGCTCGGGCTCGGCGTGCCGTTCATCGCCGCCGCGGTTGCGCTGCGGTCGTTCCTGACATTCTCGCATTGGTTCCGCCAGCACTTGGGCAGGGTGGAGCGCGCCGCCGGGTTGGTGCTGGTTGCGACCGGCGTACTGATGTTCTTCAACCAGTTTGCTGCGCTCGGGTTCTACCTGCTCAAAGTGTTCCCGGCTTTGGGCCGCATCGGCTAGTCCGGCTCGGACGCCGCGTACGGAGCGAATACCTGTTCTCCCGCCAGCCAGCGTCCAACCGCGGACGGGTCGCCCAAGACCGTGGCGGTGCCCGCGGTCAGTTCTACAGTGAACGACTGCAGGCCATCGTGGGCGCACGCTTGTTGGACCCCGTGGCTCGCCGCGGCCGATAGGATTCGTGGCCAGCCGAAGTTCAGGAATTTCTCGGTGCCGCCGCCGTTCAGCAACTCCTCTTCGCAGCGCCCGGCGCTGAACGACGTGAATGCACGGCACGCGCGCGGCCGCGCCTCGTATACGGAACACGCGCCGTCCTTCAACACAGGACACAGTACCCGCGCGCCAATCCGGTCTTTGGCGCCCAGTCCCGCGATCGCCGGAGCGGTCGCCAACACCTTGGCGACCTTGGCCGGGTCTTTGCGTGCTTCCGCCGCGACTGCGATCGCCTCCAGAATCGAGACTTCGACGT
Organism: Alphaproteobacteria bacterium; assembly: GCA_947481575.1. Classification (GTDB taxonomy): domain Bacteria; phylum Pseudomonadota; class Alphaproteobacteria; order UBA2966; family CAIVPW01; genus CANKGV01. The sequence goes on along the minus strand of CANKGV010000006.1, from coordinate 50,038 downwards.
TCACGTGGCAGCAGAAGAAGCAGCCCTTTTTGCACGCGATCTCGCTCCGGATGCGTTCCCCTTCGGCGCCGCTCGCGAGGAACTGTTCGGTCAATTCGTCCTGGATGTGCGCGCTCCTCGCATGCGCAGCTGCGAGCGCCGCCTCACCTAGGGCGGCATCGCCGGCCTCGCGGGCATGCGCGATGGCGGACCGGGTGTTGCGGTAGGCGAGGTCGATGACGCGGTCGAGCTGCACGCGCTCGGCCGGATTGAAGCCTTTGTGAAAGTTCTCGCGGCGAGCCTCCTGCAACCCTTCGGTGGAAGCCTGCTTTCTACGTTTTGCGTCGCCCATGCGTGCCCCCTCCCCGGAGCGCGATACGGCTACTTCTCCGCTAAGGACACGGTCGAAACGCGGTCTTGCCGAGCGGCGGCCACGGACGCGCGTTGGTCTGTGCCGACTGGCTGCGCCGCGCTTCGCCCATCACGGATAGGGTGTGAAGACGGTTTCACCGGCCAGCCACCGGCTCACCGCGGTTGAGTCGGTCGCCAACAGGCAAAGCGCCGCCGTCAGTTCCACGTCGCAGCTCTGCAGATTTTCGGCGGCGCAGGCACGGCGGACACCGAAGCTGATCGCCGTATCGATCTTGCGCGGGACCACTACGGTCGGAATCTTGCGGGCCTCGTCCGCGGTCCCGGCGGTCTTGAGCGCGGTCTCGCACGCCTTGTCGTCCAGCGACACATGAGCGCGGCACGCGCCGGGGCGGTGGTCGTAGACGGAGCACGCTCCGTCGACCAGCAGGGGGCACGCGACGCGCTTGCGCAACCGGCCCACCGAGTCCGTTCCCGCAACGGCCGGTGCCGCCGCCAGCACCGACGCGGTCAGCGATTCCGACTTCGCCACCTGACGCGAGACGACGATCGCCTCGACAATCGTCGTCTCGACCTGGATGTGGCAACACCACGAACAACCCTTGCGGCAGGCCACGGTGCTCCACAGGCGCGCGGACTCAGCGTTGGCCGCGTATGCGGTGCGCACCTCGCCTTCCAGCAGGCCGCACGCGCCCTGGAGGATCGAGTCGAGAATCTGATCCCGCGCGCCGTTGTCCGTGGCGGCGCGGGCGGCCTGTAGGGCGGTGCGCGTATTGGTCTCCGCCATGCGGCCCAACATCGCCAGCCGCTGAAGCTCACGGGTCGCCGGTGTCGCGTTGGCGGTGCCGGGGGGCAATGGGGGCAGCTTCGGCGGCCATGGTCGGCCGACGGTCTGCGCGGATTGGCGGCGTTTGGCTTCACCCATGGGGGCAGAGTAGCGGTTTCGCCGCCCGCCTCAATTCAACGATTCGAGCACGGCCGGATTGGGCGGCGCTTTGGGCGTAAACACCTTTTCGCCGGCCAGCCAGCGCGGCCCCGCGGTAGGGTCGGCCACCAGCTGGGCAACCGCGGCCGTGAGCTCAACGTGCGCGTCCTGCAACCCTTGGGCAGTGCAGGCCGCCCGGATGCCGGAACGGAGCGCCGCCGCCAGTTGGCGCGGCAGGTCCAGGACCGGAATGGAGAATTGCGCTGCGGTGCTGCCAGATGCCAGCGCCCGCTCGCACCGCCCCGCGTCGAGCGACACGTAGGCACGGCACGGCAGCGGGCGGTCGGTGTAAACCGCGCACGCCCCGTCGCGCAGCAGGGTGCACGGGAGCCGTTGCCGCCACCGCCCAAAATCGCCCGCCGCGGCAATCGCTGGCGAGAGCAATGCTATTTGGGCGAGCAGCGTTGGGTCGCGCGCCGCCGCAACGGCGGCGCCGATCGCTTCCACCACCGTCACCGCTACCGGAATGTAGCAGCACGAAGTGCAGCCTTTTTGGCACGCGATGGACTTGTGCAGTTGAACCCGCCGCAGCGTTTCGGTGTAGGCGGATGCGACCTCCGTTTCGAGCATGGCCCCAGCGTTGGCGATCACGCCGGCCAAAAACGCTAGACCCTCGCTCCCGCCGCGCTCGCGCGCCGCGTGCAGCGCTTCGGCGGTGTGGGTCTCCGCCGCCTTGGTGAGCATTGCAAGGCGTGCAGTCTCGCGCGCCTCGGACCCGCGCGGACCGGCGGTCGGCGGCAGGTGCGGGCGCCAAGGTCCGGTTTCTCCGGACTCGCTGCGGCGTCTTGCGTCGCCCACGGCTAGGCGCTCAGCAGCTGGGCCTCGTCGATCGCATCGATCTGCTCGGGCTTCAAGTGGGCCTGCGCATATTTGCGGTACACCCCGGCCTCCACGAACAGCCGGAACAAATCGGCATCGATATGCTTTTCCTGCGACATCTTCTTCATGATCTTGAGCGACTGGGACAGCGTCATGGCCTTCTTGTACGGCCGGTCCGCAGCGGTGAGCGCTTCGTATATGTCGGCAATCGCCATCATCCGCGCCGGGATCGACATCTGCGCTTCGACTAGCCCTTTTGGGTAGCCGGTGCCGTCCATCCTCTCGTGGTGGCCGCCGGCGTATTCGGGGACGCGCCGCAGGTTCTTCGGGAACGGTAGCTGCGACAGCATTTCGATCGTCGCGACGACGTGGTCATTGATGATCTTGCGCTCTTCACCGGTGAGCGTGCCTTTGCGGATCGAGAGGTTGTACACCTCGTTGTCGCTCAGCAACGGCTGCTCCTGGTCCTTAGCGTCGCGCCACCGGCGCATGGCGATGCGCTTCACGCGCTCGATCTTCTCGTCTTCCATGAATTCGCCGCCGACATTGCACGTCTCGATGAACGCACGCTCCGCATCGAGTTCCCCCAATTCGCGCGCCAGATCCGCGGCAATCGTCGCCTCGTCGCCGCCCGCCACGCGGCGCCTTAGCGCGGCAATCTCGGCATCGCGCCGCAGTACGGCAAAGCGGGTGCGTACGGTCTCGACGCGGTCGTTAATGGTCTGCAGCTTGGTAGACTTGTCCATCACCCACTCGGGCGTAGTGATCTTGCCGCAATCGTGCATCCACGCCGCCATGTGGAGCTCGTAGAGCTCTTCCTCGGTCATGGTGAAGTCGCGGAACGTGCCCGCGGTGGCCTCGCACGCGGCTTCCGCCAGCATGTCGGTGAGTACCGGCACGCGCTGGCAATGCCCGCTCGTGTAGGGTGACTTGCGGTCGATCGCCGACGCGATCAGCTGCACGAACGACTCCAGCAGGTCCTTCTGGGCCTCCAGCAGCAGCCGGTTGTCGAGCGCCACGGCGGCCTGGCCGGCCAGTGCTTCGACGAGCGGCTGCACGGCGGTGCTGAACGGAATCACTGCGCCGCTGGTCCGGTCCTTGGCGTTGATCAACTGGATCACACCCACGACCTCGCCCTCGTAGTTCTTGAGCGGCACGGTTAGGAACGACTTCGAGTGGTAGTTGTTGCGGCGGTCGAATTCCTTTGCGCCGGAGAAGTCGAATTCCTTCTCCGTATAGGCGTCCGGAATGTTGATCGCTTGGCCCGCCAGCGCGGCGTGCGTGGCGACGTTGTTGTGGTTGGGGTCACCGGTCTTCGGGTCGTGCAGCTTCAGGCTGGGGAACGCCACCGCCCGGCCGGTGGTCCCTCCGAGCGCGATGTTCATGCTGTCGTTGCGTACGATCGCGAAGGCCAGGTCGTCGTCGCCCTTCAGGTAGAACGTGCCGCCGTCGGCGTTGCACAGGCCCTTGGCCTCCAACAGGATTCGCTCCATCAGCCGGTTGTGATTCTTTTCGGCCGAAAGGGCGATGCCTACGTCGATGAGCCGCCGGAGGTCTGACGAGCCCTCGGGCAGTGGCGCTGTACTATTCATGGCGGCGCTTCCTGTTCCGCGCGTTCAATTGGGGGAATCCTTGCGCGCCCACCGTGGGTTGGCAATCGCGGGGATCACAACCTCGGCGCAAGCGGACGGCGCCCGCTCGCGCGCAGCTAGAACGGGGTGGCGCCGGCGAAGGACACGACCGTGCAAAACTGCCCCGTCGCCTTGATGGTCTTGCAGCGGTTGTCGGCGTCGGTCCGGCTCGCGATCGGCCCAGCTTCCAGGCGGTAGTACTTGCCCGCCGCGCCGTTCTCGAACACCGACGTGTTGGGTTTCAGACCGGAAAGGGCGGTCGGCATAGCCTTGAGCAGTTCTTGCCAGCCCGCCTGCGCCGTCGCGATTTGCCGGTAGGACGCCAAGTGTAACGCGAACGAGTTCCCCGCGGCCGGTGTGGCCAGCGCAGCGGCCGCCGCGGCTACGGGAGCGGGGGGCGTCGCTGCAGCAGGTTGAGTCGCTGCCGCCACCTGTGCCGGCGGCCGCTGGGCGCCGGGCGGCAAGATCGAGAGCGGGGCACCACCGGCCGGGGCGGGGGCTGTGGTTACGGCGCGGGCCGCTGCCGCCGGTGGCGCGGGCGAGGCAGAAGGCTGATCGGCCAGTTTGAACAACTGCGACACCAGTTCGTTGAGGTCGCCCTCGATCGCCACCAAGCGCTCGATGGTCGGCTTCAGCGTGTCGAATTGCTGCTGCATCTGCGCCAATCCGGCCTCCAGCCTGCGGATGCGGCCGAGTTCGGTATTGTCGAGTTGTGCCTCCCGCACCAGGACATCATTCACCGGCGCTGGTCCGGTCACAACCAGGGCGGCGGGTGCCGGCCGGGCCGGGGCCGCTTGTGGGGCCGGCGGGGTGATCGCGGCTGGCGCCGCTTGGGCCACCTGCGCGGCCGGGGGTGTGGCGGCAGGCCGCGGCGCCGGAAGGGCCATGTCGGGAACGGTTCCGGCTGCGGCCGGATTTGCGGCCCCTGGTTGCGCCACCACGGTAGGCGGCGGGGGCATCGGGGCGACTGCGGTCGTGGGGCGGCCCATCAGCCCGCTGAAACGTTCAGTCATCGAACACGCAGACAGGGCCAGGGTGACCAAAAGAATCGCGGGAGCGGCCCGGGTGATGCCGCGCAGCGTAAGCTCGCGAATCCCCTCGGAATCACTACTGGTCTGGGCCGGCGCGGTATTAGGCACAAATTCTAGTATGAGCGATGGCCAAACCAACATCAAGCCACCACCCCGCAAACCGGGCCGGAAACCGCCGGTCGTGGCCGCCTGCCGTGGATAGCGGACCCGTGCTGCGGGTGACCATCGTCATGATGAACTGCTCGCGTGCTGCGCCACCCAAACCGCCGGTCACGGAGTCTCCTTGGGCGGCGGGGTCGGGGTCGCATCGCCTTGCGTGCGCCCGCGCGCCTGGTCCTTGCGCTTGCGTAAGTTGTCCCGTAGCGCGGCAGCCCGCCGCCGTTCCCGCTCGGCACGGGATTGGGTCGGGGAATTCCCCGCCGCGGGCGGGTGGTCGTGCGGGCCGGCAACCATGTTTCTGCAGCAATCTCCGTCAACGAACTTGCGCGGGCAGACCCTTTTTGGCAACGTCCGCCCCGCGCCCACATAGCTCAGAGGTAGAGCACTCGCTTGGTAAGCGAGAGGTCGATGGTTCGATTCCATCTGTGGGCACCAGTTTCCCGGCACAAATCCTCGCAATAACAACCGCTCGGGACCCCGATGGACAGACTTCGCATCCGGGGCGGCAAGCCGCTCCAGGGCAGCGTTCCGATCGGCGGCGCCAAGAATGCGGCACTGCCGCTCATGGCCGCGAGCCTGCTGACTGCCGGTACGGTCACCCTTTCCAACGTGCCGGCGACCCTGGTCGATATCAAGACCATGCGCGACATCTTGTCCGCGCACGGTGTCGAATTCGCCGACGTCACCGGCGCTCCGGCCCGCAACGGCTGCCGCACCCTGGCGCTCAGCGCACACACCATCACGAACACGACCGCCGACTACGAGTTGGTGCGCCGCATGCGCGCATCGGTGCTGGTCCTTGGGCCCCTGCTGGCGCGCTTCGGCAAGGCGCGGGTGTCGCTGCCGGGCGGCTGCGCGATCGGTACCCGGCCGATCAACCTGCACCTCGTCGGACTGCAAGCGATGGGCGCTGAGTTGGAGATCGCCGACGGCTATGTGGAAGCTGCCGCGCCGCACGGGCTGCACGGCGCGGTAGTGCGCTTCCCTTCGGTCTCGGTCGGCGCCACCGAACATCTGATGATGGCCGCCGCGCTTGCCCAGGGCGAAACGGTGCTGGAAAACGCCGCGCTCGAGCCGGAAATCATCGACCTCGCCAAGCTGCTGCAGGCGATGGGGGCGAGCGTTTTTGGTGCCGGCACGAGCCGGATCGTCATCCAGGGCGCCGCCGAGCTGCACGGAGCAACCCATCGCGTCGTCGCCGACCGCATCGAAGCTGGGACATACGCGGTCGCCGGTGCCATCACCGGAGGCCAGTTGGAGCTGGAAGGCGTCAGCATCGAGCTCCTTGGCGCCGTGATCGACTCGCTGCGTAGCGCCGGCGTAGAGGTTCGAGCCGAATCCGGCAACGTCTGGATCTGGGGCAATGGCCGGCCCAAGGCCGTGGACATCACCACCGCGCCGTTCCCGGCGTTCCCGACCGACATGCAGGCGCAAATGATGGCGCTTATGACGGTGGCCGACGGCTCGTCGGTGATCACCGAGACGATCTTCGAGAACCGTTTCATGCACGTGCCCGAATTGGCCCGCATGGGCGCCAACATCACCGTGAAGGGCAACACCGCGGTCGTGCGCGGTGTTACGGCCCTGAAGGGCGCGCCGGTCATGGCCACGGACCTGCGGGCGTCGGTGTCGCTGGTGATCGCCGCACTCGTGGCAAACGGCGAAACCGTGGTGAACCGCGTTTACCACCTCGACCGCGGCTACGAGCGCCTGGTCGAGAAACTCTCGGCGTGCGGCGCCGACATCGAACGGCTGGCCGGGTAGCGCGTTTGGGGAACGGGCGCTGGTGGATTACCCTCGCGCCTCACAGCGAACCCATCCCGGGGCAGATTTGCCGATGACCGGAAAGCCTCTGAAGCTCAGCGCGGAGGACGCGCAGGATCTGACCGTGATCTCCGCCTGCTTGCAGGATGCGATCACGCGCCGGTCGGCGATTTCCTATCAAAGACCGCAGCGGCGCTTCGCCGCGGTTTTCAACCGCTATCGCTGGGAAGGCGCGTCGCCCGATTCGGCCGGGGCGGCCCCGCAGCGCACCGGGGTTGTGCCCCATGGCACGGAGGGCGCCCGTATCCGCACCGGCGTTCATTTCGAAGGTGTGCTCAACGTTCAAGCCAAGGGGCTGCCGGAGGACACCGACACCCCGATCGAGCTGCTGGCGATGCGCAGCGAACCGGGGGTCGAAGGCGCGGCCACCATCGTTCTGGAATTTGCCGGCGGCGCCGCGATCCGGCTTGAGGTCGAGTGCATCGACTGCTACCTCAGCGACCTCGGGCGGTCATGGCAGGCGTTGCGCCGCCCCACCCACGGCGACAGCGACAACTAGGACGGCACGGCGGCCATGGCGAGCACCAACGGCAACGGGACAGTGGTCCTGGCGCTCCCGCGTGGGCGCATCCTCACCGAAGTGCTGCCGGTCCTGAAGCGGGCCGGTATCGAGCCCGAGGCGGAGTTCAACGACTCCAATTCGCGCCGGCTGATCTTCGGCACCAACCGGCCGGGCCTCAATGTCATCCGTGTGCGCTCGTTCGACGTCGCCACCTACGTCGCGTTCGGCGCGGCGCAGATCGGCGTGGCCGGCAGCGATGTGCTGATGGAGTTCGAGTACCCTGAAATCTATGCGCCGCTCGATTTGGGCATCGGCCGGTGCCATATGGCGGTAGCCGAGCCCGGTGAAATGGTGGCGACCGACGACCCCACCCGCTGGAGCCACGTGCGCGTCGCCACCAAGTACCCCAACATCACCAAACGCCATTTCGCCGCGCGTGGAGTGCAGGCCGAGTGCATTAACCTGTCGGGTGCCATGGAACTCGCCCCCAACCTGGGACTGTGCCGCCGCATCGTCGATCTGGTTTCGACCGGCTCGACCCTGCGCGCCAATGGACTGGTCGAGGTCGAGCGCATCGCCGAGGTGAGTTCGCGGCTGGCCGTGAACCGCGCCGCGCTCAAAACCCGCCCCGATGAGATGCGCGCGCTCATCGAAAGCTTCCGCGCGGCCATCCATGGCTGAGCGGATCGACGCACGCCGCCCGGACTTCGAAGCCCGGTTTCTCGGCCTGCTGGAGCGCAAGCGCGAGGCCGCCGCCGATGTTGACGGGGCTGTTGCGGCAATTCTGGACGACGTGCGCCGCCGCGGTGACGACGCCGTATTCGAGTACACGCACAAGTTCGATGGCCTCAGCCTCACCGCTGCGACTGTGCGGGTCTCCGCCACCGAGATCGATGCGGCCGTCGCCCAAGTAAGCGCCGCGGAGCGTAACGCGTTGGCCGCCGCCGCGCGTCGCATCGAGGACTACCACCGCCGCCAGATTCCGACCGACCAGCGCTATACCGACGCCAGTGGTGTGGTGCTCGGCTTCCGGTGGACCGCTATCGCCGCCGTGGGCCTGTATGTGCCGGGCGGCAAGGCGGCCTATCCGTCCTCCGTGCTGATGAACGCGATTCCGGCGCGGGTTGCCGGGGTGGAGCGAATGGCGATGGTGGTGCCATCGCCGGGCGGAGTACTCAATCCGCTGGTGCTCGCGGCAGCGCGTACGGCAGGGATCACCGAGGTCTACCGCGTGGGCGGAGCACAAGCGGTCGGTGCGCTGGCATTTGGCACCAAGTCGATCGCTGCGGTCGACAAGATCGTCGGCCCGGGCAACGCTTACGTCGCCGCTGCCAAGCGCCGCGTGTTCGGCACGGTCGGCATCGACATGATCGCTGGCCCATCGGAAGTCCTGGTGTACGCCGATGGCAGCAATGACCCGGATTGGATCGCCGCCGACCTGTTGTCGCAGGCCGAACACGACGAAACGGCGCAGTCGATCCTGGTGACCGAAGACGAAGCGTTTGCCGCCCGCGTCGAGGCCGCCGTCGACCGCACCCTCGCTACCCTTGCGCGCAAGGATATCGCGGGCGCGAGCTGGCGCGATTTCGGCGCAGTGATTGTCGTGAAGGATCGCGAACAGGCACTGGCCGTGATCGATCGCGTGGCGGCGGAACATGTCGAACTCGCGGTCGCCGACCCGGAGGTGGTGGCCGCACGCGTACGCAACGCCGGCGCCATCTTCCTCGGCCGCCACACGCCCGAAGCCATCGGCGACTATGTCGCGGGACCCAGCCACGTGCTGCCCACGGCGCGCAGTGCGCGGTTCTCGTCGGGCCTCTCGGTGCTGGATTTCCTGAAGCGCACGTCGTTGATCGGCTGCAGCCCGGACAGCGTGCGTGCGATCGGTGCCGATGCCGCGACCTTGGCCGACGCCGAAGGGCTCGGGGCGCACGCGCTATCGGTGCGTCTGCGACTCGGGAAGCCGCTGCGCGGCTGATGCGCCGTGGTGGAAACGCAACGCGTCGTTTCCCTCACGCTGGACGAGCGCACCGTCGTCCGGCGTACCTCGGATATCGAACAGGAACGTAAGGTCGCGATCTACGACCTGCTGCAAAGCAATCACTTCGCGCCCGTCAGCGGTCACCCCGGTCCGTTCCGCCTGCACCTGGGCCTGGATGACGGCCGCCTGCTGATCGATGTCCGCGACGAAGCGGACCAGCCGCTGGATCGCATCGTCATCGGACTGGCTGCGTTCCGCCGGATCGTGAAGGACTACTTTGTGATCTGCGACAGCTACTTCGACGCAATCCGCACCGGCAGCACTTCGCGCATTGAGGCGATCGACATGGGCCGCCGTGGCCTGCACAACGAAGCGGCCGAGCTACTGCGCGAGCGGCTGGCCGATCAGGTCGATATCGACTTCGACACGGCGCGGCGCCTGTTCACGCTGCTGTGCGTTTTGCAGATCCGCGCATGACCGCCCGCCGGCCCACCAGCGTCTTGTTCGCGTGCGACCGCAACAGCCTGCGCTCGCCGATGGCGGCGGCAATTCTGCGGGCCCGCATGGGCACCCGGCTGTTCGTCGATTCGGTCGGCGTGCGCGCGGGCGAACTGGACCCCTTCGCCGTTTCCGTGATGGGCGAGATCGGGTTGGACATTACGGGGCACGAGCCAAAGAGGTTCGACGAGCTGTTGGATTCTTCCTTTGACGTGATCATCTCGCTGTCGCCCGCCGCCCAGCACTCGGCGGTCGAGATGACCCGGACCATGGCGTGTGATCTGTGGTTTTGGCACACCCTCGATGCCACGGCGGTGCGCGGCAACCGCGACACGATCCTGGCCGCCTATCGCGAAGTCCGGGATTCGCTGGTCCGGCGCATTGACGAGGCTTTTCCGCTGGCCGCGCCCGCCGGTTCCGGCGCGACTCCGGAATCACCTTGATTTCGCAGGGGGCCCGGCCCTCTATACACGCGGCGCAGCGGGTGAAGTCGTGGGATTTTGCGGCCGTGCGCAGAGGAGAGTGAATGCCGAAAGAGGAATTGCTTGAGTTTCCGGGCACGGTACTTGAGCTGCTGCCTAACGCGATGTTCCGGGTGAAACTCGAGAACGACCACGAAGTGCTGGCCCACACGGCCGGCAAGATGCGCAAGCACCGCATTCGTGTGCTGGCCGGCGACAAGGTCCTGGTGGAGATGACTCCGTACGACCTTACCAAGGGCCGCATCACGTTCCGCTACAAATAAGGCTGCCGATGGGCCCGGTCCCTTCCGGGCGCCTGATCCTCGCTTCGGCCTCGCCGCGGCGATTGGATTTATTGCGCCAAATCGCCATCGAGCCGGCCCTGGTGGAACACCCCGACGTCGATGAGGCGCCGCTGCGCCGCGAATTGCCTGCCAAGACCGCGGTCCGCCTAGCCCATGCCAAGGCGCAGGCGATTGCGCCGCGCTTCCCCGCCGATTTTGTGTTGAGCGCCGATACCGTGGTCGCGTGCGGCCGCCGCCTGTTGGGCAAGGCGGAAACCGAGGACGACGCCCGCGGCTTCCTCACCTTGCTCTCTGGCCGGCGCCACCGGGTCTACACCGCGGTGGTGCTGTGCGCGCCCGGCGGCACGGTGCGTGAGCGGCTGGTGCAAACCGCGGTGGTTGTCCGGCGCCTCGACCAAACTAATATGGCGGCCTATCTCGCCTCCGGCGAGTGGCGCGGCAAGGCCGGCGGCTACGCCATCCAAGGGCGGTTCGCCGCCCACGTGCGGCAGATTGTCGGCTCGTATTCCAACGTCGTCGGCCTGCCGTTGTTCGAGACGGCGGCGCTTCTGCGCGGGTCTGGCTTCCGCCTCTGACCCCTTGTGCTACCTGAGCGCGCTCAGGCGCCCGATTCGTCCGCCGCTTCCATGTCGCGTTCGGGCGATGTGGTTGCTGTCGGCCGCATGTTGGCGACGAACGGCGGCATCGGCAGAATCTCGGGCGGCACGGCTTCCGCGCCGGCTTGTTCCAACGCAGCCAAGAACGTGGCGTAGGGTTCCACCCGCGCGTATTGGCTCGGCACCAAGCCGACGATCCGCCGCTCCGGCAGGTTCACGCGGTACAGGTCCACCGTGAACTGCGAATCCATGCTGACGCGCGCGGTCAGTGCCGGTACCACCGCAACGCCGATGCCTTCCTGCACCAGCGAGAGCGCAACCTCATAGGTGCGGCTCTGGCTCACCACGTGATGGTTCGGCAGTGCCTGCTGGTACCAGTCTTCCATGCGGCGCTGGTGGGCGGTGCCGAAGTTGAACACGATGCAGGAATTCAGAATCTTGCGCTCGGCTTCGGGGAGCCCGTGCCATGGGTCGGTCACCTGCGACAGGTCCAAGCCGCGCGGCACCGCCAGCACGTACGGATCGTTGAACACCGGAATGCGTTTGAACGAAACGCTGCTCTTGGCGATCGAATCGCTGGCGACAATCGCCACCGTCAGGCGGCGGCCATACAACAACTCGATCGCCTCGCCGGGCGAGACCTCGTGCACGTCCAGCTCCACACCGGGGAACACTGTGCTGAGCCGCCGCAGCGCCTTGGGCAGCAGCACGCGCGCGATGGAATTCAGCGCGCCGACCGAGATCACGCCGCGCGAGCCTTCCGAGTATTCCTGCAGCCCCGCCACCGCCTCGTCGACGCTGGCCAAGATCATCTCCGACTTGCGCAACAGGAACTTGCCGGCGTCGGTCAACGACAACTGGTTGCGGTTGCGGTCAAACAGCAACGTGCCGATCGTCTCTTCCAGCTTGGAGATCTGCTGCGAGAGCGAAGGCTGCGCCAACCCAAGCAATTTGCTTGCGCGCGTCAGCGACTCGGCGTGGGCGACCGCCCAGAAAATCCGCAACTGATGAAGCGTGATCATGGTGCGCGTCCCCACCAGCGCCGGAGTACTATACGTTGCCGCGCAGGCACGTTAGAAGGGCGCCAGGAGTTGAGCAAGACGTGACCGAACCAACCGAATCGCTGGCGCGCCGGCGCCGCACTTCGCGGCGCGGACACCAGGGCTGCCCGATGTGCGGCAAGGCCACGCTGCACCGCTTCCGCCCGTTCTGCAGCCGCCGCTGCCAGCAGCTCGACCTCGGCCGCTGGCTCGACGGCAGCTACGCCATTCCCGCCGAAGAAGCCCCGCCACCGGACGCGCCGGAAGCCTCTGCGGATTCCCCGCTGCTGCAGCAGGTGGACCCGGCCGACTCCTCGGACCAGTGAAGTCGCCGGTTCCCGGCCGCACCTGCGGCACCTGCACGCTGTGCTGCAAGCTGCTGCGGATTCCCGAACTCGATAAGCCCCAAGGCACGTGGTGTCCGCACTGTGCACCGGCCCGCGGCTGCAACCGCTACGACACGCGGCCCCCATCGTGCCGCGCCTTCCACTGCGGCTACCTCGTGTCCGAGTTCGTGTCCGAAGACTGGCTGCCGTCCAAATGCCGCATCGTCCTGGTGGAAGAACCCACCGGCATCACCGCCGTTGTCGACCGCGACCGCCCCGATGCGTGGAAGGCCGAGCCGTACTACTCCCAGCTCAAGACCTGGGCCACCCAGGGCATTACGGCGCAGCGCCAAGTGGTGGTCCGGATCGGCAGCCGCACCATCGCGGTATTGCCCGACCGCGACGTGGATTTGGGCCAGATGCAGCCCGGAGAGCGGGTTGCCATCGAAGGCCGGGTAACCCCGCTCGGCATGGTTTACGACGCCTACCGGGCGAAGTAGCGCGCCCGGCTTGGCAGCAGGGGCCCTTCGCCGCTATAACGCCCCGTCTTCTACCGGCCCCTGCGGCGGACCTTTGCCGCCGGACGCCATGGGCCCGGGTAGCTCAGTTGGTAGAGCAGCGGACTGAAAATCCGCGTGTCGGTGGTTCAAATCCGCCCCCGGGCACCATTCTTCTTTCGCTACTTGGTCGACGGCCACACTATTGCGCCTGCGGGGCCAGGTGCGCGGCGCGGGCGGGCCAAGTAGGATCACCGCCATGACACCGCCCCATCGCCACCGCGCGCCAGCGCTCCGGTTGCTGATCGCCGCTGCCCTGCTGTTCACGGCCGCGCAGGCCCCGGTGGTTGACGCCCAAGTGCAGCAGATGCAGACCGGCACCGATCTGCTGGCCATGTGCCGCGAACCGGCCAATTCACCCAACTCGCAGCGGTGTGGCGCGTTCCTGACCGAGATGTTCGACATGCTGGGCGGGGTCGCCCCGCTGTGCGCGCCGGCCAATGGGGTTCTGGATCTGCGCACCGTGTACATGCGCTACACCCTGGCTCACCCGGAATACCTAGCCCACGGCCGGTCGATCGCCGTGACCAACGCGTTCATGGAAGCCTACCCCTGCTGATCGCCGTAGCGCTATCAAGCGCCGAACATCCGGCCGCACAGGTCGTGCCAATGCTGGATGCCGTCCCACGCCTCCTGCGCGGTCTCGGCAAACCAGAATAGTTCGCGATCCTCGGGTTCGATCACGCCTTCGTTCACCAGGAAGTCGAAGTCGAACGCGCGGCGCCAATACTTCTCGCCGATCAGCACCACCGGCAGCGGTTTGATCTTGCGGGTCTGAATCAGCGTCAGCACTTCGAACAACTCGTCGAACGTGCCGTACCCGCCGGGGAATGCCACCAGCGCCTGGGCGCGCAGCAGGAAGTGCAGCTTGCGCGCCGAGAAGTAGTGGAAGCTGAAGCACAGTTCGGGGCTCACGTACGGGTTCGGAAATTGCTGGTTCGGCAGCGCGATGTTGAACCCCACCGTTTTTGCCCCAACGTCCTGGGCGCCGCGATTGGCGGCCTCCATCAGACCGGGGCCGCCCCCGGTCACGATCACCGCGCGCCGGCCCTCCGCATCCGGCCTGGCGCCGCTCACCAAGCGCCCGAATTCGCGCGCAACGTCGTAGTAGCCGCTTTTGGCCAGGATGCTTTCCGCTACGCGCAGCCGCTGCTGTATCTCGGCGTTGCCAGGGGCCGCGGCCAACGTGCTGCGTAGCTCCTCAACCAAGCGCCGGGCCGCCGCCGGCTCGCCGATCCGCGCGCTGCCGAACACCACGATGGTGCGGTCGATGCCGTGCCGCTCCAGCAGCAGTTCCGCCTTCAGGTAATCCAGTTGCAGCCGCACCCCGCGAAGCTGATCCGTCTCCAGGAACTCCACGTCCTGGTCGGAGCGGCGGTAACTCGGGCTCGCCACGATCGCTTGCACGCGCAGCGCCGCCTCCGGGTCTTCCTCCACCGGCTTGGGCCGGTGCGAGGGCAGGGGTTCGCGGCGCTGCTGCGGGTGCGCCGGCGCCGGGATGCCGCGGGCGGGTGGGGCGGATGGATCGGCTGTCATCGTCGCGCTCCGGTTGGACCTCCTCCATCTCTGCCACGAAGTGCGCCGAATAGCACCGGTGCGGTGCCGTTCTGATCCGCAGGCCGGTTGATCGCGATCAACGCGGGGGGTTCGCGGCTGTCGTCTAGTCGCGGTGTCCCGCACACGGAGGCACGAACCATGTCAGCACGCGTAACGACCGCTTTGGGCGCCGCCGCCATCGTCGCGCTTGGCTTCCTCGGCAACGTCAGCATGGCGCAGCAGGCCACGGTCGCGCAGCAAGTCGACATCGCTGCCGGCCGCGATCTGGCGCGCCGTTCCTGTTCGTCGTGTCACCAGGTCGAGCCCGGCGCGCCTCAGCGTACCGATGGCGCCCCCTCGTTCGCTGCCTTAGCGAACGATCCGACCAAGGCCGAAGCCGCGTTGCGCGCGTGGCTGTTCGCGCCGCACCCGCCGATGCCGGCGCTGTCCCTGTCGGTCGTGGAAATCCGCGGCCTGATGGCCTATATCGCGTCGCTCAAGATCTAAGGCTGCGGCACTTGTGTCAGCGCACCCAAGTTGGGGGCGGCCATGGATGAGAATGAGTTGGCGTGGCGCCCGCGCCGCCGGCAAGAGACCACGTTTACCGAGCAAGCCGGCGGCGTCGCCGTCGAAGTGCTCATTTCCGGCGCGGCGGCCACTACACGCTTGCGCCGCCTGCTGGTGCGCGAAGCGGAACGGCTGGTACAGCGCCATCCGCAGCTGGCCGAGTTCGCCATGGCGATCACCGCCCGCAGTGCGGCCGACGGGTCGGCCGAGTACTGGGTATCGATCTCGGCGACGCTGGGCGCGCATCGCATTACGGCCAAGAACCCACGCGCCGCTGCCCGGATCAACGCCGCGCTGATCGGCGCATTCGCAACCGCCGATCAGGCCCTTGATCGTGCCCAAGCCGCATCCAGTGGCAGCCGTGCCGGCGGCGGATCGTAGGCCAATCGACTGCCGGCGCCACGAGGGCGCCGGTCTGTCGGCATGCCGCTAGGCGGCTTGGCTCAGGAACAAACCCGGTTCGACCCCTGCCTCTTCGGACAGGCGGTCGACATCAAGAACGCGCAACACACGGTTGACGAACTCCACCACATGGTCGTTGCGCAAAGCGCGGAGTACCCGGTTCACGTGAAAGTGGGTTAGGCCCAGGGCGTCGCCGATTTCTTCCTGGGTGAGCGGCAACTGAATCTCGCCTGCGGCCGTCCCGCTCACGCCCTGCACGCGGCAGTACAGTTCCAGCAACAGGCTGGCAACGCGCTCGCGCGCGGTCCGGCGCCCCACATTGGTGAGGTGGTGCTGGGACAGCGCTTGGCTGGCGATGACGGCACGCGTCAAGCTCATCGCGAAGTCCGGATTGGTGCGCGCTATGGGAAGCAGGCGATCCTGCGGCAGCACGGCCACCGCAACGTTGGTGATGGCGGCGGCGGCATAGCCGAGCGGGGCGTGGGGCGACCCCGCAATGCCGATCAGATCGCCGGGCAGGCAGAAGCTCAGGATCTGACGGCGCCCGTCGTCGAGCAGGTGGTAGGTGCAGGCAAGGCCATCCACGATCATCAGGACATCCCTGGCGATTTCGTTCTGGTTCAACATCTCCGTGTGGGGACGGAACGAACGCCGGCCGAGCGCATGGCGGCGAATTGCATCCAGGTCGGCATTGCCCTTTTTGAAGTGGAACGGGCTGCCGAACGCTTCTAGACAGAGCGCTCCCGATTCCTCGGTTGCCATCTGCTGCAGCGCCGCGTGCGCGGCGCCGGGGTGACTGGGTTCACTACTGCGGCGTACCGAAAGGTTGATCATGGGTAGCCTCGTTGTTTTTGATTGCTTATGTCCCTCCTGTGTACCGGGATGGGCGGACGGTCATAATTGGGACCGCTGCGTACGTACAAACGCGTATAGACGCGCGTAAGTAGGCCGTACCCAACAAAAAACCGGCCACGATGGGCCGGCTGGCAAACCCTGAACGCGCGATTCAGTCAGGCCGCGGCGTCCTCCAGGATCGCCACCAGCCGCTCGCCGTCGACCGGCTTGTCCAGCACCGCAAGAACGCCCAGGTGGAGCGCGCGCTCGCGGATTCGGGGCGAACCCAGCCCGGTGATGAGCACCGTGGGCGGCAGCTGCGGCAGACGCTCACGCAGTACCCTGAGTACGCCAAAAGCGTCGGCGCCGGGCAGGTTGATGTCCAGAATCAACATAGAGCCTTCCGCGTCCTCGCATACCGCGAGAAACGCTTCGCCGCTGGCGTGCAGTTCGACCGCGTAGCCCACCGCGCCCAGGAACGTACTCAGGGCATCGCGGACCGCACGATCGTCGTCGACCAAATGGATCTTGGGAAGGTTCACTTGGAGCCCTCCCCGGGCTATCGACGCGTCATGGCGCGGTGCCAGGGAATAAAAGGATCGTTCCATGGCGCATTGGTACACCGCCATGTTGGCCGCCACTATACGTAGGGCCGCCTATCATCCGCTTACTCGGCCGGCGTTACGCCCGCTTGGAGTGCCATGCGGACTAGGTGGGAAAGGCTGTCCGCCTGCATCTTTTCCATGACGCGGCGGCGGTGGATTTCGACCGTGCGGGGGCTGATGTCCAGCTTGCGGGCGGTGTCCTTGTTCGAGCTACCGGCGACGATGTGGCCCAGCACGTCGCGCTCGCGACTGGTAAGCGTCCCGATGTGGGACTGCACAGTGGCGACCTCGTCGCGGGCTTCCTTGCCCTCGTCCGCTACGGCGAGCGCGCGGCGGACGGCACTCATCAACTGCGCGTCGCCGATCGGCTTCTCCAGGAACTCGATGGCGCCGTGCTTCATCGCCTCGACTGCGGTGGGCACGTCGCCGAATCCGGTCATTACGATCACGGCCAAGTTGGTGCCGCGCTGGGTCAGTTGCGCCATGACGGCCAGGCCATCCATCTCGGGCATGCGCATGTCGAGCAACAGGCATCCGGTGCTCGAAGCATCGACCGACGCCAAGAACGCGACCGGAGAATCGAACCCCTTTGCCGCAAACCCCTCGGTCTCGAGCAGCAAGCACAGCGCTTCGCAGAGCGCGGGGGTGTCGTCCACCACATAGACCTGCGGCGTCCTTGCCGGCGGCGGGGACTTAGCTGCCATGGGTCGCCTCTGTCGCGGTGATGGGCAGGGTCACGCGGAATTCGGTTCCGCCCGCGGGCCGGGGCAGCGCTTCGATGGTCCCGCCGTGCGATGCGACAATGGTCCGGCAAATCGAAAGGCCGATCCCCATCCCGCCCGGCTTGGTCGTGACAAATGGCTTGAACAGTTGGGTCCGCACCGATTCCGCAATCCCGGGGCCGGTATCGCTCACCGTCACAATGACGAAACCGTCGGCACCGTGCTCCGCCTCGATGCGCACTTCACGAACGGAGGAGTCTTTGGTCGCCTCGATGGCGTTGCGCGCCAAGTTGAACAACACCTGACGAATTTGTACCTCGTCCGCGTAGATCTCCGGCAACGCAATCGGGATGCTCGCGTCCAACCGTACGCGCGCCTGTTCTGCCATTGAATCCAGCAGCGCAACCGTCTCGCGCGCGATCGTTCCCACGTTTGCTGTGCCACGCTGCGGCGCCCCATGACCGACGAAGCTGCGCACCCGTTGCACAACTTGGGAGGCGTGGGTGATCTCGGCCACTGACTTTTCGAGCAGTGTGACGGTCTGTTGGGGGTCCTTGTTGCCCTTGATCAGCCGCACGCCCGTCTGCACGTAGCTCATCGCCGCGGACAGAGGTTGGTTGATATCGTGCGCCAACGCCGCGGAAATTTCGGCGACGTCGCTCAGGCGCGAAATCTGGGTGAGTTCGGTCTGCAGTTCGCTCATTCGCCGGTCTGCTTCTTTGCGGGCCGTGATGTCGCGAATGATGCCCACAAAGAATCGCTGGTCGCCGTCGCGCGCCTCGCCGACCGCAAGATCCATCGGGAAGATGGTGCCGTCCTTGCGGCGCCCCTTCACTTCGCGGCCGATGCCGATGATCTTGCGTGCACCGGTGGCAAGGTAGTTCTGGACGTACCGGTCGTGCTCGGCGTGATACGGCTCCGGCATCAACATGTTGACGTTGTGTCCTACGATCTCGCTGGCCGCGAAGCCGAAAATGCGCTCGCATGCAGGATTGACCAACTGCACAACACCGGCGGAATCGATGACGATCATCCCGTCAACCGCGGCTCCAAGGGCCGCGCCCAGGATCGCTTCGCTGGCGTACTTCACAGTCCGAGTCCCCTCACTTGGCGGCGCGTCTACGTACGGGTTCCCTCGGCTCGCCTACGGCACCGCAAGTACATATCATTTGCACCGCATCCTGCCCACGCGGCATGGCCGATGAGCCTGGAGGGTCCGATGAATCAGGTATCGGCGGTTTTGTCCGCCGCGGTGCTGTTCGCGTTACCGGCGGCCGCGCAGCCCGCGGAGTGGTATCCTGGCCCAATGGGCTGGGCCGGGGGCATGATGTTCGGGGGGCTGTCCACGATCCTGTTCTGGGGCGTGGTGATTGCCGTTGTGGCGATGATCGTCCGCCGGGGCCGCGCGAGCCATCCCGACGCGGGACGCGTTGCTGCTCTCAATATCCTGCGCGAGCGGTTCGCCCGTGGCGAAATCGGCGCCGAAGAATACCAGGAACGCAAGAAGCTCCTTGCCGAGTAGCCCCGGCCAGCCGGACCTATTCGGCGCTCCCGCCCCACAGCCGTCTGCCCGGCCTCCAGGACTGTCGCCGGCCGTCCTCGTTCTCGCCTACGCCGGAGTGGCGGTGCTGCCCGTTGGGCTTGCGGCCGCCCAGGGCCTTCCCGCCCGCGGGTTCGCTGCCGACGTCTCGTCCGGACTCGCGCTGTCGGCGTTGGCGATGGTGCTCGCGCAATTCGTTACTTCGGGCCGGTTCGAGCGTACCACCGGGCGGGTCGGCATCGACCTCACACTGCAAGGCCATCAGCTCGCGGCGCGGTTCATCGGGGTGGTCCTGCTCCTCCATCCGCTGCTCTACGGGCTGCCTGGCGCGCGCTCAGTGGATGGCGCCGGATCGGCGCTCGCCGGCCTCTTCGCCGCGCCGCGCCTTGCCACCGGTGTCGCCGCATGGGCGCTGCTGCTGGCGCTGATCGCAACGGCGATCCTGCGGGACCGCTTGCCGTGGTGCTACGAGACTTGGCGGCTCTCGCATGGCATCGGTGCCGCCCTGGCTGCTGCCCTCGGCGTTCACCACGCGATGACTGCGGGCCGGTTCAGCGCCGATCCGTGGCTCGCTGCCGTGTGGGTTGTATTGCTAGCCGTGGCGGTCGGCTCCCTGCTGCGCGTGTACCTGCTCACGCCGCTGCTCCAGATGCGGCATCCCTGGCGGGTCGTGTCGGTTAGCGCGGCCGGTTCCCGCCTGTGGGAATTGGTGATCGAGCCCGCGGCGGCGTTCGTTCCCAAGTTCGCCGCTGGCCAGTTCTTTTGGCTCACGCTGAACCGTTCGCCGTTCAGCATCACCGAACATCCGTTTTCCGCGGCCTCCGCTCCGGCGGACCTGCCCCGGCTGAAGTTCCTGATCAAAGAATCCGGCGACTTCACCAACTCAATCGGCTCGCTGCCGATCGGTGCCCGTGCCTACGTCGACGGGCCGCGTGGAATCTTCACGCTGGCCGGGCGCACCGGCGCCGGGATTGGATTGGTCGCCGGTGGCGTCGGCATAGCTCCGATTCTGGGAGTGTTGCGGCAACTGCGCGCGGAACACGATCCGCGCCCGGTACGCCTGCTGGTGGGCAATCGCGAACCCGGCCAAATCGTCTGCGCGGACGAACTCGGCCAAATTGCCGCCGAGGCGGATTTTCGCGTGCGCCAGGTGTTGTCCGAGCCGCCGCCCGGCTGGTCCGGTGGCCGCGGCGTCCTTGACCGCCAGCAGTTGGAGGCACTGTTCGATGCGCCGGACCGCAACCGGTGGGTCTATTTTGTATGTGGTCCGGGCCCGATGATGGACGCGGTCGAGCGCTCGCTTGTAAGCATGGGCGTCCCGGCAAGCCAGATTGTGACCGAACGTTTCCGCTATCATTGAGGAGATTGGGATGCGTCAACGCAGGCTGCTGGCCGTCGCTTGGGCGATTGCCGCCACGATCCTCGGCTCTGCGGTCCTCTTTGCCGCATCGGCGCAAGATGCGGGGCCGGTGTTCGCCGCCCGCTGCGGCCGTTGCCATACGCCGGAGGACGTAGCCACGCGGCTGCGGACCGTTCCCCCCGATACCGTGCGCGCGTTCGTCCCCGCGCTGCTCGGCCGTCACTTCGCACCCCCAGAAGCCGATCGGGCCGCGCTCGGCGACTACCTGCTGGGTCTTGCTACTCGGCCCTGAGCGCCTAGGTTGACCTGGGACAAGGCGCACCTTGCGGGAAAGTGGCATCCTGTTTGGCTGAACGACTTCGGCGGAAGACGACGGGCGGACACGACATGCGCTGGAACCGGCGGTTGAGGGCACTGATCGCGGGCACTATGGCGCTTGCCGCCGCCGGTTGTGGCGGGGTGTTGCCACGCAGCTTCGAATCCACCGAGTCGCCCTGGAAGACCTTCGATGCCGCCAAAGCCGCGTTCGACCAAATCGAACCTGGCCGGTCGACGATGGCGGACCTGAAGGACCTCGGCTTCGACCCGGAAACCGCGCCCAATGCCCGGACCCTGTCCTACCTCGAGGTCCAGACGCGGTTCATGCCGACTCCGGCGATCACGTTCACCGACCTGGACCCGGACGTGCGGCGCTGCCTCAATGGCTACAACGCCTGCCAGGGCATCCAAGTCGAGCCGACTGAGGTCAGCCACAAACGTGTCGGCAACGTGTTCCTCGATGTTTTCGATTTTCGCCGGGAGACGTTGCAAACCGGGTGGTCGTTTTCGTCCCTGATCCTGCTGCGCGACGGGGTTGTGCTCTACAAGA
The DNA here is from genome assembly GCA_947481575.1 of Alphaproteobacteria bacterium. Taxonomy (GTDB): domain Bacteria; phylum Pseudomonadota; class Alphaproteobacteria; order UBA2966; family CAIVPW01; genus CANKGV01. The sequence goes on along the minus strand of CANKGV010000006.1, from coordinate 28,541 downwards.
CGTGGAACGGGTCGGCGAACATCCGCACCACCGAGCGCAAGGAGAACCCGCTCGGTCCGTTGCAAGACCTCGGCGGGTTCGCGGCCGACCGCACCCAGAAGGCTCTCTGAGCCCGGCGGCGCGCCCGCATACGTAAACTTACGTACGCGTTGCACCTGATTTTGGCCGGCGCGGGGAATGGGTACATCTAAACCCGTGGGGCGCTAATGCCCCGAACGAGAAAAGTCGGAGGACTGCCATGACCGGGTTCGAAATCGCCTATCTGTCGCTTGCCATCGGCGCGCTGGCCGCGTTCTCCGCGGTGTTGGCCTGGGTTAACGCCCGTACGGCCGGTTCTTCGAACATCGTGCGCGCCGCAGCCAAGACCCCTGCCCGGACCACTGCGCAGTACGCCCACGCCGCCTAGTTCCGGCTAACGGAAGCACCGACGCCCCGCCGGGCACACCCGGCGGGGCGTTTCCGTTTCTTAGCGGCGCGTCTAGCCGCGCCTCCGCCTCCAGGTCCCCGCCGCAGCGTGGCGCCCGCCACCCCGCGCGCTCCAACCAGCAGATGTAAAGACCGTCTACACCCTAACCCTGCCGGACCGCGTTCCCGAAGCGTGGCTCGGCAAGACCGGGTTCATCGACGAGCGCATGATCCGCGAGGCCGTGCCCGACTTCCGCGACCGGGTGTTCTACATCTCCGGTCCACCGGCGATGGTCGATGCCAGCGTCGCAGCGCTGCACAAGCTCGCCGTGCCGCGCGCCAACATCCGCACGGATTTCTTCCCGGGCTTCGCCTAACCCAGCCCCACCATGTGGGCGCTCACGTCCCACAGGCGCTTGGCTGCCGCGTCGTCGGCCCCCTGGGGTGCCACCGGCACCGGCTTGCGCCGGTCGTAGTAGCCGCCGCTCGCTCCCTCCACCTCGGGCGCACTCGCCAGCCACAGCGGCGTGTCCGCGCCTTCCTCCGGCGCGATCATCCACAGCTTGGCCAGCGGCATGATCAGCGAGAACGGGAACCCAAGGTCCCAGATGCCGGTCGCCACCACGCCCGGATGGCAGCACGTTGCCGTGACGCCCGTGCCGGTCAGGCGGCGCGCGAGTTCGCGGTTGAACAACACGTTGGCGAGCTTCGAGCGCGCGTAGGCGCGAAACGTGCTGTAGGCCTTCGCCGAATCGAGATCGTCGAAATCCAGCGTAGTCCGCACGTGTGCCCGCGACGCCACGGTTACCACGCGCGCCGGGGCGTCCGCGGTCAACCGATCCTGCAGCAAATTGGTCAGCAGAAACGGCGCCAGGTGGTTCACCAGGAACGTTGTCTCAACACCGTCCGGACCGATGCTCGCCTTCGCGCCGGCGCCGCCGACGTTGTTCACCAGCACGTGGATCGCCGGCAGCCGCTGGCGCAATTGCTCCGCCACTCGTCGTACTTGGCCAAGCTCGGCAAAGTCGGCCAAGAACAAGCTCACCGATTCGCTGCGGCCTTCCGCCGAGATGCGCGCGACCGCCGTCTCGCCGCGCGCCCGGTTGCGGCACACGATCGCGACGGTGGCGCCCATGCGGGCAAGGCCGATCGCCACGTGCATGCCGATGCCGCCCGAAGCGCCGGTCACGACGCACGTGCGGCCGATCAGATCTGGTTCCGGCGCGGTCACTTCCAGATTGGCTTGCCGCTACCCGGCAGGCCCAGTGTCGGCCACTTCTCGGTGACGGTGCGCACCACATCGTCCGACATGCGGATGCGCCGTCCCCACGGCCGGTGCGTCTCCGGCGTGAGCTTGGTGGTGGCATCCAGGCCGATCTTGGAACCCAAGCCGGACTCCGGCGAGGCGAAGTCCAGGTAGTCGATTGCGGTGTTCTCCACCGTCAGGATGTCGCGCGCCGGATCCATGTTCACCGACACCGCCCACATCACGTCTTTCCAGTCGCGCGGGTTCACGTCCTCGTCCACTACGATCACCCATTTGGTGTACAGGAACTGGCGCAGATACGACCAAATCCCCATCAGGATGCGGCGCGCCTGCCCCGGGTAGCGCTTGCGGATCGACACGACCGCGATGCGATAGCTGCACGCTTCCGGCGGCAGCCAGAAATCGACGATCTCCGGGAACTGCTGCTGCAGCAGCGGGATGAACACCTCGTTCAGCGCCTCGCCCAGAATGCTGGGCTCGTCGGGCGGCCGCCCGGTGAAGGTGGACAGGTAGATCGGATTGCGCCGCATGGTGATCGCCGACACGGTGAACACCGGGAACTGCTCCACCGAGTTGTAGAACCCGGTGTGGTCGCCGTAGGGACCCTCGTCCCGGTAGTCCTCGAGCGACACCGTGCCCTCGATCACGATCTCCGCTTCCGCCGGAACCTTGAGCGGCACCGTCTTGCAATCAGTGAGTTCCACCCGCGCGCCGCGCAGCAGACCGGCGAACTGATATTCCGACAGCGTGTCCGGCACCGGCGTTACCGCAGCCAGAATCACTCCGGGATCGCAACCGATCACCGCGGCAGCGGGCAGGGGATCGCGCCGGCTTTCCTTCCAGCGCCCGTGGTGCTGGGCGCCGCCGCGATGCTTCAGCCACCGCATCAGCGTCGTGTTCCGCCCGGTCACCTGCATGCGGTAGATGCCGAGGTTGAAGTTGTCTTCCGGCGTATCACCCGGTCCGTGGGTCACCACTAGCGGCCAGGTAATCAGCGGCGCCGGCTCGCCCGGCCAGCAGGTTTGGACCGGCAGCAGCGACAGGTCGATGGCGTCACCGGTCAGAACTACTTCCTGGCACGGCGCGCGGCCCGATCGCATGGAGGGCCGCATCGTCATCGCCTGGCGCACTACCGGCAGCAGTTCCAGGGCTTCCCGCCACCCGCCGGGCGGTTCCGGCTGGCGCAAGAACGCCAGCGTCTCGCCGAGTGCGCGCAATTGGTGCGGTTCGCGCTCCATGCCCCAGGCCACGCGTTGCACCGTGCCGAACAGGTTCGCCAGCACCGGCATCGGCGACACCGTGCCATCCGCGCGGATCGCGTTCTCGAACAACACCGCCGGACCGCCTTCCGCCAGCAGTCGCGTCTGGATCTCCGTCATCTCCAGCACGGTCGAAACCGGCTCGGTGACGCGCACCAGTTGACCGGCTTGTTCGAGCCGGGCGATGAACTCGCGCAGGGAGGCGTAGGCCACGTTAGTGCACCACCTTGGTGAAGGCATTGGCGACCACGATGGCCGCGAACACCAGCAGGCCGAACGTATGGTTCGACCGGAACTTGGCCAGGCAGTCCGCCGGGTCCGCCAGGCGCACGTCGACGATCTGCCACAGCAATTGGACGACCGCCGCAATGTACACCGCGGCGAACGGCAGCACCGGCACATGTGCCAGCCATGCGGCGGTGCCTATGGCAATCGCGGCGATCCCATACAGGACCGCCAGCCATACCTTCACATAGCGCCCGAAGCCGATCGCCGCGGAACCCACGCCGGCGATGCGGTCGTCCTCGATGTCCTGGCTAGCATAAATCGTGTCGTAAGCGATCACCCACGCCACCGACCCGGCGTACAGGATCAGCGGCGTGTAGCTCAGTTCACCGGTGAACGCGGCCCATCCCAGCAGCGCGCCCCAGGCGAATGCGAGCCCGAGCACAACCTGCGGGAAGCGGGTAACGCGTTTGGCAAACGGATACGCAGCAATCAGCACCAGGGAAGCAAGGCCGACCCCGATCGCGAAGCGGTTGAAGCTCAGCAGCACCGCCAGCGACGGCACCGCCAGCACGGCCATCAGCACCGCCGCCCCCACTGTCTTGATTTGGCCGGATGCGATGGGCCGGGATGCCGTGCGGGCCACGCTGCGGTCCAAGTCGCGATCGACCCAATCGTTGAACGCGCACCCCAATCCGCGCATCGCGAATGCGCCCACCAGAAACAGCAACAGCAGGATCGGGTCGGGGAAACCTTCGCTGCGCGAGCCGAACCCGGTCGCCGCCCAGCGGAACGCGGGCGCCTGGTGCGCGGCCAGGGCAATCGACCACCAGCACGGCCACAGCAGCAGCCAGGCTCCCACCGGCCGGTCGAATCGTGCGAGCCGCAGGTAGGGCCGTACCACCCGCGGAGCGATCGTATCGACCCAGTTGCCGGGGCGCGCGTCGGCGACGGCTGTTTCTTCAGGGCGTGCCATGGCGTATCTGTAGCGGCTGGCGGCGGTGGGCTCAAATTGGCCTGCGGCTGCAAGCCCGGACGGGCAGGGGCTTGAGAGTGCTGCGCGGACACACCAGTTTAGGTGCGCGCGCACATCGCCAATCCCCTCCTGCGGGTGCGGTTGTTCCGAACAATTTTCGCCAAAGGTCAGTCGCATGGGAGTGATCGAATCCATGTCCCCTACCGTTGAGGGACGCAGCGGGCTGATCGAGCACCTGGAGAGCGGCAACAAGCCGCGCACCCATTGGCGCATCGGCACCGAACACGAGAAGTTTGCCTACAGCCTCGATGACCTGCGCGCGCTGCCCTATGAAGGCGAGCGCGGCATCCAAGCGATCCTGGAAGGCCTTGCCGAGCGCTTCGGTTGGAAGATGTACCGCGAAGGCGGCAACGTCATCGCGCTGGAATACCAGAATCAGCACATCAGCCTGGAGCCGGGCGGACAGTTCGAGCTGTCGGGCACGCCCTTGGAGACGATCCACGAAACCTGTATCGAGGTGAACAATCACCTCGCCCAGGTGAAGGCGATCGCCGCCGATCTCAATATCGGGTTGCTCGGCCTCGGCTTCAATCCGAAGTGGGCGGTCAGCGACATCCCGGCGATGCCGAAACAACGCTACCGCATCATGCGGCAGTACATGCCGACGCGCGGCACCCGCGGCCTCGACATGATGTTCCGCACCTGCACCGTGCAGGTGAACCTGGACTACCAAAGCGAAGCCGACATGGTGAAGAAATTCCGCGTCGCGCTGGCGCTGCAGCCGGTCGCGACCGCGTTGTTTGCGAACTCGCCGTTCACCGAAGGCCGGCCCAACGGGTTCCAAAGCTACCGGGCCTGGGCGTGGCAAGACACCGACCCCGACCGTACCGGCATCATCCCGTTCGTGTTCGAAGACGGCATGGGGTTCGAGCGGTACACCGATTGGGCGCTCGATGTGCCGATGTACTTCGTCCAGCGCCAAGGCCAGTATCTGGAAGTCGGCGGGCAAACCTTCCGCGAATTTCTGGATGGCCGCCTGCGGGCGCTGCCCGGCCAACGCCCGACGCTCGCCGACTGGGACACGCACCTCACCACGTGCTTCCCCGAAGTGCGCTTGAAGCGTTACCTCGAACTGCGCGGCGCCGATGGCGGACCGTGGAGCCGCCTGTGCGCGTTGCCGGCGCTGTGGGTCGGCATCCTCTACGACAGTGCTTCGCTCGATGCGGCGTGGGACCTGGTGAAGAACTGGACCGCCGCCGACCGCATGGCGATGTACCTGGCCGTTCCCCAAGAAGGTCTCGATGCGCCAGCGCCGGCCGGCTCGCCGGGCCCCACGGTCCTCAGCCTGGCGCGCGAAATGGTCACGCTGTCGTCCGCCGGGTTGGAGCGGCGCAACCGCCGCGGCAGCCGCGGCTGCGACGAAACCCACTACCTCGATCCGCTGCGCGAGATCGTCGCCACCGGTAAGACCCCGGCCACGCTGCTGCTGGAAAAGTTCCACGGTCCGTGGGGCGGGTCGATCGACCCGGTATTCAAGGAATACGCGTACTGACCGCTGCCACCGAACTCAGCCAGTTCGTTCGCGCCAACTCCACGGTTGCCGCGCCGCCCCTGTGCCCCGAAGTGCGGCTGCACTTGGCGGCGCAACTCACGCCGGTGTGGGAGGTGCTGGAGCGCCGCAGCGGCGGCAACGAAGTGCCACCGCCCTACTGGGCGTGCGCATGGCCCGGTGGCCAAGCATTGGCGCGCCACGTGCTCGACAATCCGAACCTGGTCGCTGGTAAGCGCGTGCTGGATTTCGCATCCGGTGGCGGCATCGCCGCGATTGCCGCGGCGCTATCCGGCGCCGCCGAAGTGCTGGCGGCCGACATCGACCCAATTGCCGTCGCCGCCATGCGCCTGAACGCGGCGCTCAACGGCACAACCTTCGCGATCACCGCCGAGGATCTGACCCAGCGCGCCGACCAGCGCTGGGACGTGATCCTGGCGGGCGACGTTTGTTACGAATACCCGATGGCCGAAGGCGTGCTGGCGTGGCTGCGCGGCCGGTTCGAAGACGGCGCCCTGGTATTGCTCGCCGATCCGGGCCGCAAGTACGTGCCCCTGCGTGGGGTCACCAGCCTCGCCACGTACAACGTCCCCACCACCCGCGATCAGGAAGCGGGCGATGCCCGGCGCACCACGGTCTACCGGCTCAGTTAGCCGCTAGCGGCCGATCGACAGGACCTCGGACGGGGCCTTGGCCTTCTTCGCCCCGCGCGGCCCTTTTGCCGATGCCGTGCCGCCCACCGTCAGGCCGTTGATCAGCATCGTTGGCTGACCCACGCCCACCGGCACCCCTTGGCCCTGCTTGCCGCAGGTGCCGATGCCCGGGTCCAGTTCACTGTCGTTGCCGATCATCGCGACCCGCGTCAGTACGTCGGGGCCGTTGCCGATCAGCGTCGCGCCTTTGATCGAAGGGCCGACCTTGCCGTTGGTGATGCGGTAGGCCTCGGTGCAGGTAAACACGAACTTGCCCGAAACAATGTCGACCTGCCCGCCGCCGAACGAAACTGCGTATACGCCATCCTTCACCGAGGCGATGATTTCCTTCGGGTCGCGGTCGCCGCTGGTCATGATGGTATTGGTCATGCGGGGCAGCGGCATGTGGGAATAGTCCTGGCGGCGTCCGTTGCCGGTCGGCTTGTTGCCGGTCAGGCGCGCGTTCATGCGGTCCTGCATGTAGCCCACCAGGATGCCGTCCTCGATCAGCGTGGTGCGCTGTGCGGGGGTGCCTTCGTCGTCGACCGTCAGGGCGCCGCGGCGCCCCGAAATGGTGCCGTCGTCGACCACCGTCACGCCCTTGGCGGCCACGCGCTGGCCCATCAGCTTGGAAAACGCCGATGTGCCTTTGCGGTTGAAGTCGCCTTCCAGGCCATGGCCGATCGCTTCGTGCAGCAGGATGCCGGGCCAGCCGGGCCCGAGCACCACCTGCATCTCGCCCGCCGGGGCCGGTTCGGAAGCTAGATTCACGAACGCCTGGCGCAACGCCTCGTCCACGTCCGCGCGCCACACCTCCGGGCGCACGTAGTCGCTATAAAACGTGCGGCCGCCGGCGCCGTAGCTGCCGGTTTCCTGCCGGTCGCCCTGTTCGACCACGACGGAAATCGAAACCCGCACCAGCGGGCGGATGTCGGGAATGCGCAGGCCGCCGGCCCGCACCACTTCCACCACCTGCCAGCTGTTCATGAGCGAGGCGGAGACTTGGCGCACGCGCGGGTCCTTGGCGCGGGCATAGGCGTCGATTTGTTCCAGCAGCTTCACCTTATCGGTGAACGAAACTTCATCCAGCGGATTGAACTCGCCGTACTGGGCGCGGTTGGTGCCCTTCGGCGGCTCGGCATAGGTGCCCGAATGGCCTGCCTTCACCGCTTTGACCGCTGAAGCCGCGCGCTTCATGGCCGCCTCGCTCATGTCGGACGCGTGGGCATAGCCGGTCGCTTCGCCGGAAACCGCGCGCAGGCCAAATCCCTGCGACGTGTCGAACGATGCAGCCTTGAGCCGCCCGTCGTCCCAGCTGAACGCTTCCGACTGGCGGTATTCCAGGAACAGTTCGCCATCGTCGGTCCCGTTCAGGGCGTCGTCGACAATCGATTGCACCCGCGTGCGGTCCAACCCGGTGCGGCGGAACAGCAGGTCCTCGGCTTTAGCGATGTCGGCCATGGTTCCTCAAATTGGGATGGAGCAGGACGGGGTAGTTCCCCAGAAGATAGGGGCGCACGAAGCGATTTGCCACGCCGAGGGGAAATGCTCGCCTAGAGGCATTTTATTGCGACAATATGTCGCAAGAATGACGAATTGTTACCGAACCCCGCGGAATCCCTCAGGTTCCTGGCCTGCCCGCATTCGCGCCGGAAACTGCGAAAATTGTGGGCATTGGCAAGGGCGTGCTTTACTCTGCCCCAACTTCGCGGGGAAGCGGCGGATCACACCGTCGCGAGCGTCGTTAATCGCCCACTCTGGGCGCTGGCGGCTTTAGGGAGCGTTCGACACATGAAATTTCGCAGCGCTGCGGCATCGGCGGCAGGACTTCTCGCTGGCGTGATGACATCCGCACAATCTGCGTTCGCGCAGAACGTGGGCATGGCCCGTGAATGGCAGCTCGGCTTCCAAGATGCCGCCACGCCGGTCATGCAGGACATTACGAACTTCCACAATGTGCTGGTGTGGCTGATCACCGCCATCACGCTGTTCGTGCTCGTTCTGTTCCTGTACATCATGTACCGGTTCAACGCGAAGTCGAACCCGGTCCCGTCGCGCACGACCCACAACACGCTGATCGAAGTGGTCTGGACCGTGGTCCCGATCATCATCCTCGTGACGATGGCGATCCCGTCCTTCCGCCTCCTTTACAAAGAAGACGTGGTGCCCGATGTGGCGCGCGTCAAGGACCTGTACGGAATTACCGCGGCCGGCACCCTGAACATCAAGGCGACCGGTCACCAGTGGAACTGGTCCTACGACTACCCGGACAACGGCGTGAAGTTCGACGCGTACTGCGGCGTCGGCCCGGCCGAGGGTGGCTGCCTTGAGCAGACCGCCACTCCGGGTCACCCGCGCCTGCTCGACACCACCGAGCACGTCGTCGTTCCGGTCAACACCATCGTCAAGGTCGCGCTGACCTCGACCGACGTCATCCACTCGTGGGCTGTGCCTTCGTTCGGCGTAAAGACCGACGCGGTCCCCGGCCGTCTGCAGCAGACCTGGTTCCTCGCCACCAAGACCGGCACGTTCTACGGCCAGTGCTCGGAACTGTGCGGCCAGGGCCACGGCTTCATGCCGATCTCGGTCGACGTTGTAACGCAAGCGCAGTTCAACGACTGGGTTGCGAAGAAGAAGGCGGCGCTCGACACGCCGCGTGGCCCGCAGCAGTTCGCTGCGAACTAGTCGCTGATCAGTACGGACACAGGGCAAGGGGCTCGAACCATGACGGAACTCGCGCACGCGCACGACGCGCACGGCCACGACGCGCACGGTCACCCGACCGGCTGGCGCCGCTGGGTGTACTCCACGAACCACAAGGACATCGGCACGATGTACCTAGTGTTCGCGGTGATCTTCGGCATCGTCGGCGGACTGATGTCCGTCCTGATGCGTATGGAACTCCAGGCGCCGGGGATGCAAGTCTTCCTCAAGGACGGCCTCGGCGACTTCCAGCACTTCAACGTGTTCGTCACTGCTCACGGCCTGATCATGGTGTTCTTCTTGATCATGCCGGCGTTCATCGGCGGGTTCGGCAACTGGATGATCCCGCTCATGATCGGCGCCCCCGATCTGGCCTTCCCGCGCTTGAACAACATGAGCTTCTGGCTCCTGATCCCGTCGGGCCTGCTGCTGGTCGGCTCTGCGCTCGTGGGTGACGGTGCCGGCACGGGTTGGACTGTGTACGCCCCGCTCTCGACCGTCGGCCAGCCGGGCGCCAGCGTCGACATGGCGATCCTGTCGCTCCACCTCGCGGGCGCGTCGTCGATCCTGTCGGCGATCAACTTTATCACGACCATCTTCAACATGCGCGCGCCGGGCATGACCCTGCACAAGCTGCCGCTGTTCGTCTGGTCGATCTTGATCACCGTGTTCCTGCTGCTGCTGTCGCTGCCGGTGCTTGCCGGCGCGATCACCATGCTGCTGACTGACCGCAACTTCGGCAGCGCGTTCTACGACGCGGCCAAGGGCGGCGATCCGCTGCTGTACCAGCACCTGTTCTGGTTCTTCGGTCACCCCGAGGTGTACATCTTGATCCTGCCGTCGTTCGGCGTGATCAGCCACGTGGTGTCGACGTTCTCGAAGAAGCCGGTGTTCGGCTATCTCGGCATGGCCTACGCCATGATCGCGATCGGCGCCGTCGGTTTCGTCGTGTGGGCGCACCACATGTACACCGCCGGCATGGGCGTCAACACCAAGGCGTACTTCATCGGTGCCACGCTCGTCATCGCAGTGCCAACCGGCGTCAAGATTTTCTCGTGGATGGCCACCATGTGGGGCGGCTCGATCGAGTTTAAGACGCCGATGCTGTGGGCGTGCGGGATGATCTTCCTGTTCGTGGTCGGCGGCGTCACCGGTGTCGTGCTCGCGAACTCGGGCATCGATACCGCTATGCACGACACCTACTACGTGGTCGGTCACTTCCACTACGTGATGTCGATGGGCGCGCTGTTCGGGATCTTCGCCGGCTTCTACTACTGGATCGGCAAGATGTCGGGCCGCCAGTATCCGGAGACTCTGGGCAAGGTGCACTTCTGGGTCACCATGGTCGGCGTGAACCTGACGTTCTTCCCGATGCACTTCTCGGGTCTGGCCGGCATGCCGCGCCGCATTCCGGACTATCCGGATGCGTACGCCGGCTGGAACTACGTGTCGTCGATCGGCGCGTACATTTCGTTCCTCGCCGCGCTGATCTTCCTGCTGGTTGTGTGGCGCACGTTCACCGCCGGTGAACGCGTCCCGGCCAACTACTGGGGTGAGGGCGCAACGGGCCTGGAATGGACCGTGCCGAGCCCGGCTCCGTTCCACACGTTCGAAGTCCCGCCGACGATCCGCTAGGCCCTGCCAGCGAATCATCGATCCTGAGCATGGGCATTTCGCAGTCGGAAGTTGATGCAGGCCGTGGTGCCGCCGTCCCAGGTTGGGCCGGCGGTGCCGCGGTCTCCGACTACTTCGCCCTGCTCAAGCCGCGAGTTATGTCGCTCGTGGTGTTCACTGCGCTGGCCGGGATGGTGGTTGCTCCGGGCAGCGTCAATCCGGTCCTCGGCTTTGTTGCGGTGCTGTGCATCGCCGTCGGCGCCGGCGCCTCCGGCGCTCTGAACATGTGGTACGACGCGGACTTGGACGCTCGCATGGAGCGCACCAAGAACCGCCCGATTCCCGGCGGTCGCGTACCGCGCAACGACGCACTCGGCCTCGGCCTCGGCCTGTCGGTGGCCTCGGTGGTCACTCTGGGCCTGCTGGTCGACTGGACCGCCGCGGCGCTGCTCGCGTTCACCGTCTTCTTCTATGCCGTCGTCTACACGATGTGGCTCAAGCGCCGCACGCCGCAGAACATCGTCATCGGCGGGGCCGCCGGCGCGTTTCCGCCGATGATCGGCTGGGTCGCCGCGACCCACAGCATCGACCTCGGTGCGGTCGTTTTGTTCCTGATCATCTTCCTGTGGACGCCGCCCCACTTCTGGGCGCTGGCGCTGCTCAAAAGCGAAGAATACGCAAAGAACGGCATTCCGATGATGCCCGTAGTCGCCGGTCCGCGCCGTACCAAGGCCGAGATGATGGTCTACAGCCTGCTGCTGGCAGTGGCCGGGGTGGCCCCGTGGGCGATGGGAATGGTCGGCCCGGTGTACGGCTTAGTTTCCGCCATACTCGGCCTCGCCTTTGTGGCGCTCACGACTGCCGTCTGGCGCAGTGAGGACCCGGTGTGGTGCCGCCGCCTGTACGGTTACTCGATCATTCACCTGTTCGTCCTGTTTGCGCTCCTGCTCGTTGAAGGCAGCGCGGCGGGACTGGTGTAGCGATGGACTCGCTTGAATTTCAGCGGCGCCGCCGCGACAAGAACCGCGTCGTAGGGCTCGCCCTCGGCGCGCTGGTTTTGCTGCTGGTGGTCGTCACGATCGTAAAGTGGGGCTCGATGCCCCTTACCTTGTCATGAGCGGCCTCAGCCTGCGCCGCCGCAACGGTATGGTCGGCGCTGCCGTCGCCCTCGGCGCGGTTGCCATGCTTGGCGCCGCCTATGCCGCGGTCCCGCTCTACCGCATGTACTGCCAGCTCACCGGTTACGGCGGGACCACCCAGGTTGCCAAAGCGGCGCCCGGCGTGATCAGCGATCGCAAGATCACCATCACGTTCGACGCCAACACCGGCAAGGGTATGCCGTGGACGTTTGAGCCCGCCGTGCGCCATGTGAGCGTGGGCATCGGGGAGGAGACGCTCGCGTTCTACGTGGCGACGAATCCGACCGACCACGCGGTCCAAGGTTCGGCCACGTTCAACGTTGCGCCCGCCAAGGCCGGCTCGTATTTCGCCAAGATCGAATGCTTCTGCTTCACCCAGCAGGTACTCCAGCCGGGCGAAACCGAAACCATGGGTGTCACGTTTTTCGTCGACCCCGCGATTCTGAAGGATCGCGATCTGGACGACGTAACCGAGATCACCCTGTCCTACACGTTCTTCGAGGTCCCGATGCAGCAAGCCGCAGCGGCGGCAACCAAGGTTTCGGGTCCTGCGGGGGGGAATGCCGGCGCTGCGCCGGTTGACGCGGTGCCGGTCCGCTGACCGGACAGTTTTGTTTTTGATCGAGTTCTTGGGAGACCGATAGATGGCGACGCATCAGGCAGCTCATCCCTACCACATGGTGGAACCGAGCCCATGGCCGGTGATGGGTTCTATTTCCGCGGGGGTTCTCGCCGCGGGGTTCATCATGTTCATGCACCACATCACCGATGCCGTGCTCGGCGTTGGCCTCGTGCTGGTGCTCTACACGATGTTCATCTGGTGGCGCGGTGTGGTGGCCGAGGCTGAAAGCGGCCATTACCACAACACCGTGGTTCAGATCGGGCTGCGCTACGGCGTGGTTCTGTTCATCGCCTCCGAGGTGATGTTCTTCTTCGCGTGGTTCTGGGCGTTCTTCGATGCGTCCCTGTACCCGGGCCTGTCCCAGACGTACCCGTTCGCCGGTCACTGGCCGCCGATGGGTGAGATCGTCAACGGGGAAGAGGGCGAACTTAAGATCTTCCACCCGTTCCAGGTCCCGTTCATCAACACCATCATTCTGCTGACCTCGGGCGTCACGGTCACCTGGGCCCACCACGGTCTGCGCGCCGGCGATCGCCGCACGCTGATCATGGGCCTCTGGCTCACCGTGCTCCTGGGCGCCACCTTCACGGCGTTGCAGGCGTGGGAATACGCGAACGCCGGCTTCCACTTCACGGGCGGCATCTTCGGCACCACGTTCTTCATGGCCACCGGTTTCCACGGCGCGCACGTGATCATCGGCACGATCTTCCTGGCCGTGTGCTTGGTCCGTTCATACGCCGGTCACTTCAAGCCGGAACACCACCTCGGCTTTGAAGCCGCCGCTTGGTACTGGCACTTCGTTGACGTGGTGTGGCTGTTCTTGTTCAGCTTTGTGTACTGGTGGACCTCGGTCGGCGTGCCCGAATCGATGTTCGAATAGCCTCGGCCGGCCACTTCGGTGGCTGAATCGAAGCAACCGTCCGTTTCCCCTTTCCGTGCCGGGATCACCTTCAGGTGTCCCGTCTGCGGAAAGGGGAAACTCTTTTCGGGCTACCTCAAGGTCACGCCTCAGTGCGCCGTATGCGGCTCGGCGCTGGCCCTCCAAGACCCCGGTGACGGGCCCGCTGTTTTCGTCATCCTGATCATCGGGTTTGTCGTCGTTGGCGCCGCGATGTTCACGGAGATCATCTATTCGCCGCCGTACTGGGTGCATGCGGTGCTGTGGCTGCCCGCCATCCTGGGCGGCTCGCTCGGCCTCTTGCCGTTGCTCAAATCGCTGATGTTCGCGGCTCGCTATCACTTCGATGCGGCCGAAGGTACCTCCGGGGATACCCAACCATGACCTCGACTCCGCGCATCGTTCTCGGCTCGCTGGTTGCGCTGGTCATGCTCGGCGTTCTGATTGGCCTTGGCGTGTGGCAGGTGCAGCGCCTGGCGCTCAAGAACGAATTCCAGCGCCAGCAAGACTTCGTCTACAACGCCCAGCCGATCGAGCTGCCGCTCCTCGCCAACAACCTGCAGGGCCTGTCGTTTCGCCGCGTCCGCGTGACCGGCCGGTTCGACCATGCCGCCGAACTGTACCTGTGGGCGCAGCGCGACGGCGTTGCCGGGTACGACGTGCTGACCCCGTTCGAGCGCATCGGCGAAGGCGAAGGCCAGTGGATCATCGTCGACCGCGGCTGGGTGCCGCTCGACCGCAAGGACCCCGCCACCCGCCAACCCGGTCAGATCGACGGCGCCGCCACCGTCACCGGCTTTGTGCGCACCGACATGACCGAGCGCGGCAAACTCACCCCCGCCAACGAGCCGCCCAAGAACCTCTGGTACACGGTCGACTACGCCGCCATGGGCGACGCGACCAAGCACTACGTGCGCCCGTTCGTCGTGGTCGCGGATGCCGCCCCCGTTCCCGGCGGTCTGCCCGCGGGGGCCAAGGGTGTCCCGGTCGCCACCAACAATCATCTGCAGTACGCGATCACCTGGTTCAGCCTCGCCGGCGTCCTGGTGGTGATGTACCTGCTCGCCCTGCGCCGCCAATTCGCCGCTAGGGCCAAGTCCTAGCCGTGGCGGCGCGCCGGCCGCGTCCCCGCACGCCGCCCATCGGGCCCGCCCGCGCCGCCTACCAAGAGCTCGAAGTCCGGTTCCGCCGCCTCGGCATGCTGTCCGGCGTCCAGGCGATGCTGGATTGGGATTCCGCCACTCTTATGCCGCCCGGCGGTGCCGCGGTACGCACCGACCAACTCGCTCTGTTGGCCGCCCAAACCCACCGCGAACTCACCGATCCCGCCATCGCCGCGTTGGCCAAGCGTGCCGCCCGCGGCCGCCTCACCCCCGCGCAATCCGCCAACCTGTCCGGAATGGGCTACTACCTGCGCCACGCCCGCGCGGTGCCCGATGCCCTCGTGGAAGCCTTGGGCCGCGCGTCCGCCCGCTGCGAAGTCGCGTGGCGCGCCGCCAAGCCGGCCAACGACTTCAAGGGCCTGCGCCCCCACCTGACCCAAGTGCTGGCGCTGGTGCGCGAAAAAGCCGCCGCCAAGGCCGCAGCCTTCGGCTGCAGCCCCTACGACGCGCTGCTTGATCAGTTCAACCACGGCATCACCGTTGCGCACATCGACCCGGTGCTGGATCGCCTCGCCCGCGACCTGCCCCCCCTGGTGCGCGAGGCGATGGAGGCCCAGGCGCGTCGTCCCCGCCCGCGCAAACCCGCCGGGGCCGTGCCCGCGCCGCTGCAGCAGTCGCTCGGCCGCGAAGTCGCCACCCGCATGGGGTTCGACTTCACCGGCGGCCGCTTGGACGAAAGCGCCCACCCGTTCACTGGCGGCGTCCCCGGCGATGTCCGCATCACCTCGCGGCCGCTGCCGAATGATTTCCTATCGGGCCTGATGGCGGTGATCCACGAAACCGGCCACGCTCTGTACGAGCAAGGCCTGCCCGCCCGCTGGCGCTGGCAGCCGTCCGGCGAAGCGGCCGGCTCCGCGATGCACGAGGCCCAGGCGCTCCTGTGGGAAATGCAGGTCGGGCGGGGCAGGGCGTTCCTGGGTGCGCTGGTGCCGGGTATACGGCGCGCGTTCCGCCGCTCCGGCCCTGCCTTCACCGCCGCCAACATCGTTGGGCTGGCGCAGCGTGTGCGCCCCGGCTTCATCCGCGTCGACGCCGATGAAGTGACCTACCCGCTCCATGTTGTCCTGCGCTACCGCCTGGAAAAGGCCTTGGTGTCCGGCGACCTCGTTATGGCCGACCTGCCGGGCGCGTGGGCCGATGGCATGAAGTCGCTGCTCGGCGTCGTCCCGCGCACCGACACCGAAGGCTGCCTGCAAGACATCCATTGGACGTTCGGCAACTACGGCTACTTCCCGTCCTACGCCCTCGGTGCCGCGGCCGCCGCGCAATTATTCCGTGCCGCCGCCCGAGCGGATCGCAGCATTCGGCCGCGTCTACGCCAGGGCGATGGCGGCCCGCTCCTGGCGTGGCTGCGCAACAACATCCACGCCCACGGCTCGCGCTATGCTGCGCCGGAACTGCTGCGCCGCGCTACCGGCCGCGGCTTCGATGCCGAGGCGCTGCTGCAGCACCTGCGCACTCGGTACGTGACCGGCGGCGACTAGTCCGCCGCGTCCAGTTCCACGCGCTGCCGCTGCTGCCGTGCCCACAGGGCGGCATAGCGTCCGCCGTCGCGCAACAGCGCATCGTGGGTGCCGCGTTCCGCCACCTTGCCGTCCTCGATCACCAGAATCTGGTCGGCGTGAATCACGCTCGATAGGCGGTGGGCGATGATCAGTGTCGTGGTGCCGCGCGAAACTTCCCGCAAGCTGTCTTGAATCGCATGCTCGGTTTTTGAATCGAGCGCCGAGGTTGCTTCGTCGAACAGGAAGATGCGCGGGTGTTTCAGAATCACGCGGGCGATCGCTACCCGCTGCTTCTCGCCGCCCGAAAGCTTCAGCCCGCGCTCGCCCACAATGGTCTCATAGCCGTCCGGCAGGCTGGCGATGAATGCGTGGATCTGCGCCATGCGCGCGGCGTTCTCCACGTCCTCCCGGCTGCACCCCGGCCGCCCGAACGAAATGTTGGACAGCAGCGTGTCGTTGAATAGCACCGTGTCTTGGGGCACCACGCCGGTCGCCGCGCGCACCGAATCCGCGGTCACCGTGCGAATGTCGGTGCCGTCGATTTCCACGCTCCCGGCGGTCGGGTCATAGAACCGGAACAGCAGGCGCCCCAGCGTCGTCTTACCGGCACCGGAAGTTCCCACCAGCCCGACCGTCTTGCCCGCCGGCACCTCGAAGCTCACATGCTCCAGCACCGGGCGGCGCGGGTCGTAGTGGAACGAAACATCGCGGAACGTCACCGTGCCGGGGCCCGGCGGCAGCGGCTTCGCGTCGGGCAGGTCGCTCACCTCCGGCGCGATGGTGATCAGCACCATCATCTGCTCGATCTCGGTGAACGCCTGCTTCAGTTGCCGGTAGAGCTGCCCCATGCGGTCGAGCGGCTGCAGGATTTGCAGCAGGTACGTGTTCACCAGCACGAACTCGCCCACCGTGACCTTGCCGGTCACCACCTGGTATCCGGCCAGCACGATCATGATTGCCTGGCCCACGCCCAGGATTAGCACCTGGGTGCCGCCGGTCACGCTGCGCGCAAACAGCGCCTTCACCTGCAGGCGCTCGATCTCTTGCAGCGCGCGGTCGTAGCGGGTGGCAACGAACTCTTCGTTGCCGAAATACTTCACCGTCTCGTAGTTCAGCAGGCTGTCGACCGCCTGGCCGTGGGCGATGGCGCCTTCCTGCACCGCTTTGCGCTGGTGCTCGCGCATCCAGCTCGATCCGCGCACCAGCACGATCGTGTACAGCACCGCGGTCGCGCCGATGATCGCGGTGTACGAAGGCAGCTTGCCCAGCAGGATGCCTGCCACGAATACGAGCTGCGCCACCAGCGGCAGGATCGCGAACACCATGCTGAACAGGATGGTTTCGATCGCGCGCGTGCCGTTGTCGATGATGCGCGAAAGCTGCCCGGTGCGGCGCGAGATGTGGAACCGCAGCGACAGGTTGTGGACATGGCGGAACACCGTCAGGCCGATGCTGCGGCGCAGCCGCTGCTCGATCGGCCCGTACAGCATCCATCGCCATTCGCCGATCGCCTTACCCATGGTCGATGCCGCGCCATACGACAGCAGCAGTCCCAGCGGCAGGGCGAACGCGTAGTCCTCGGGCCGCGCCAAGTGATCCACGGCCAGCGACAACAGCAGCGGCGCCACCGCCGTCAGCGCCGCCGTAACCAGCAGCAGCACCACCGATACGACGAGGCGCACCCGCATGCCCACGTCGGCGCGGGGCCACAGGAACGGCAGAATTAGCCGCAGAACGTTTTGATCGTGGGGAAGTTTGGGATCCAGATCCGGATCCACGCGGCCCATGCCTCGCATGGGGGATTCATCCCATGCCCGCGCCCACCCGGCAACTCACCGCACCGTGGTCGGGCCAGCTAGGCCTTCTTGAAGTGTTTGCTCAGCGCCAGGCCCTGGCGGGCGTAACTGGAGCCGATCGCCTCGCCGTACAGCCGGTCCGGCACCGCCGACAACGGCTCATACACCAGCCGTCCGACCACCTGCCCGTGTTCCAGCACGAACGGCACGTCGTGGGACCGCACCTCCAGCACCGCCGTGGTGCCGTTCTTGCCGCGTTCCCGGTACCCAAATCCCGGATCGAAGAACCCGGCGTAGTGCACCCGGAATTCTCCCACCAGCGGGTCGTAGGCCACCAGTTCCGCGGCTTGGGTTGGCGGCACCGAAACCAGTTCGCCCGAAGCCAGAATGTAGAAATCGTCGGGGTTCAGAATCAGCGAGCGCGACCGGTTCACCGCGTAGATCGGCTCCCAGTATTCCTTCGGGTCGTAGTGGGCGATGCGTGACAGGTCGATCAGGTCCGCATGGTGCTTGGCGCGGTACCCCAGCAAGGCGTTGGCGCCGCTGCCCTTGAGGTCCACGGATATTGCCAAGTCTTTCGGTGCGTCGGCCGCCGCCACGCGGCCGGATTCGCCGGCGCCGCGGCGGAACCGCAGTTGGCTTAGCCGGTCGCCCTGGTGCGCCAGCACGCTGAACGTGCGCGGCGAGATTTCGGCGAACAGCGGACCCTCATACCCGGCCGGTACGCGGTCGAACTCCACGGCGTTGTCGGTGATCAGGCGCGTGAACACGTCGAGCCGCCCGGTCGAACTCTTCGGGTTCGCCGCGCCGGAAAGGTTGCCCATCTTCACCCGCTCCAACAGCGGGACGATGTACACGCAGCCGCGTTCCAGTACGGCCCCGTCCACCAGGCTGATCTCGTGCATGCCAAGGTCTTTGACCTTCTGCATCACCGAAGACTTGCCCGGCAGGAAACTCGCGCGCACCCGGTGCGCCACCGGCCCTAACCGCAGGTCCAGGCTCGCCGGTTGAATCTGCCCCGAAGGAATCGGCACCGGCGACGCAATCGCGCCGGTGCGGATCAGCTTGGCGATCTCTTGCGATGGCAGAATGCCGGCGGCATCGGGCGTGCGCTTGGCAGTTCGGATCGTGGTCGTCATGGCACCCCAGCGGTCGGCACGGCGTCATCTACACCAGTCACAGGAGAACCCACCAACGAAGATGTGCGGAACCATTCGCTTCGCCGACTCTGCCGACCGCCTCGGGGAGGTGACCGGAACCATTTTTATCATCTGATTTCAAATACTTAAGTGAAAGATTGGTTGCGGTTCTGCGCCGAGTTGTCCACGGTTCATCGGGGTCGAAGCTTGGCCGGGATCATCGGAATCTGGGTTGTCCCCGATATTCACAGCTCTGCTCGGAAAACGGTCCACAGGGGGAGGCCTTTGTGGTGCCAGGACCTTGAAAAATTACATAAGGTATCGTATGGTCCGCAGGTACCCCAAGCCGCACCGATCCGGAGGCCCTAGAATGGCTGTAAGTTCCGTGCTCCCAAGGGATCTCGGTTGCGCCGAGACGATACGATTCGCGGTGTCCGCCCCGGTCCCACTCACAGTCGATCACGAACCCGTTACTCGCGTAAATCTCGCATATTTACGCGAAACGGATCCGCAAAAGTGGCCACGGGTGCGGGGCGAATTTTGGCGTTCTTCACGGCACCGCGAGGCCGATCGTCCCAGCGCATTGCGCCCCACCGGCGCGGTTCGCTAGGTTGGCCGCCCGCTTCCTCCCTCGATCCGATCAGGTCCCACGCGTGCGCTATGTGAGTACCCGGGGCAAAGCCCCCGCATTGAATTTCGCCGGTGTTCTGTTGGCCGGGCTGGCCGACGATGGCGGTCTGTATGTGCCCAAGGCGTGGCCGCGGTTGTCGAAAAGCGACATCGCCGGCCTGTCGGGCCGTCCCTACGCCGAAGTCGCGACCGAGATCATGGCGCGCTTCACCGGCCCCGAGCTGCCCGCCGCCGATTTGGCGCCGCTGGTCACCGCCGCGTACCGCAACTTCGGCCACCCCGCAGTAGCTCCGTTGCGCCAGATCGACGCCGGCGAGTGGCTGCTGGAGCTGTTCCACGGCCCCACGCTGTCGTTCAAGGACTACGCGTTGCAGGTCGTGGGCCCGCTGTTCGACCTCGTGCTGCGCCGCCGCGGCCTTCACATGACCGTGGTCGGTGCAACGTCGGGCGACACCGGCTCCGCCGCGATCGAAGCCGTGCGCGACCGCAAGTCCATCACCGCATTCATCCTGCATCCCAAGGGCCGCGTCACCGAGGTGCAGCGGCGCCAGATGACCACGGTGCCGGCCAAGAACATCCACAACATCGCCATCGAGGGCACGTTCGACGATTGCCAGGCGCTGGTGAAGCGCATGTTCGGCGACGCCGCGTTCCGCGACCGCATGCGCCTCACGGCGGTCAATTCGATCAACTGGGCCCGCGTCATGGCGCAAACGGTCTACTACTTCACCACCGCAGTCGCTCTGGGTGCGCCCGCGCGGGTGCCCGCGTTTGCCGTACCCACCGGCAACTTTGGCGATGCGTTCGCCGGTCACGTGGCGCGCCGCATGGGTCTTGCCATCCCGCAGATGGTGATTGCCACCAACCTCAACGACATTCTGGTGCGCCTGCTGAAGACCGGCACCTACCGCAAGGGCCCGGTCCACGCCACCGTCAGCCCGAGCATCGACATCCAGGTGTCGAGCAACTTCGAACGTCTGCTGTACGAGTTGGACGGCTATCACGCCGAGCGCGTGGCCAAGAGCATGAATGAGTTGGAGAGGAAGGGTTCATTCAAGCTCGACGCCGACGCGCTGGCGCAGATGCGCGCACAATTCGATGGCGCCGCGGTCAACGAAAAGCAAACCCTCGCCTGCATCAAAGATGTCTACAAGCGCTCCGGCTTGGTGATCGACCCCCACACCGCCGTCGGCATGGTCGCGGGCCGCGCCCGCCGCAAGGATCCGTCGGTGCCGATGGTCTATCTGTCCACCGCCCACGCGGCGAAATTCCCGGATGCGGTGAAGAAAGCCATCGGTGTCACCCCCGAATTGCCGCCACGGATGGCCGACCTATACGAGCGCACGGAGCGCTATGATGTGCTGCCGCCGGACCTCGGCGCGGTGCAGGCCTACATCTCCGAACGCGCCGCACGGTAGGCGGGACAGGGGCGAATATGGCGGTAGAAGTCACACGGCTCGCCAACGGCCTGGCGGTCGCCACCGACGCCATGCCGGGGTTCGAGACGACCTCCGTCGGCGTCTGGGTCGATGCCGGCGCGCGCTACGAAAGTGTCGATCTGAACGGCGTGTCGCACATGCTGGAGCACATGGCGTTCAAGGGCACCACGACGCGTTCCGCCCGCGCCATCGCCGAGCAGATCGAATCGGTCGGTGGCCACTTGGATGCTTACACCTCGCGCGAGCAGACCGCGTACTTCGCCCGCGTGCTCAAGGGCGATGTGCCGCTCGCCGTCGATCTGCTCTCCGATATCCTGCAGCGCTCGGTGTTCAACGACGATGAGTTGGCACGCGAGCGCGATGTCGTGCTGCAAGAAATCGGGCAGGTTCAGGATACCCCCGACGACGTGATCTTTGACGAATTCCAAAAGGTAGCGTTCCCCGATCAACCCTTGGGCCGCACCATTCTCGGCCCCCCCGAGCGCGTGGCGACATTTACCCGCGATGAGCTCAAGGGCTACATGGGCGAGCACTACCACGGACCTCGCATGGTTCTGGCTGCTGCCGGCGCCATCGACCACGGCCAGTTGCTCAGGCTCGCGGAGCGCGCGTTTGCCGACCTCCCCGCCGGCGGCGAGGTTGTCCGCGAACCGGCCCGCTACCAGGGCGGCGAATTCCGCGGCAAGCGCAAGCTCGAACAGACCCATCTACTATTGGGATTCCAGGCGCCGCCGTTCGGCGACCCGGATTACTATGCCGCGCAGGTGTTCTCCACGGTGCTCGGTGGCGGCATGTCCTCGCGGCTGTTCCAGGAAGTGCGGGAAAAGCGCGGTCTCACCTATTCGATCTATTCCTTCGACCACGCGTTCATCGACAGCGGCGTGTTCGGCGTCTATGCCGGCAGCGGCGCATCCCAGGTGAAGGACGTGGTGGATGTGACCTGCGAGCAGATTCTCTCCGTGTGCAACGGCATCACCGAGGAAGAAGCCGCGCGCGCCCGCGCCCAGCACAAGGCCGGCATCATGATGGCGCTGGAAAGCTCCGGCGCCCGCTGCGAGTACCTCGGCCGTCAGATGCTGATCTACGGCCATCCGGTGCCGACCGCCGAAGTCGTCGCTCATATCGACGCGGTCGATGCCGCTGCGGTGGCGCGCGTCGGCCGCCGCATCATCGCCTCGCCGATGGTTCTGGCGGGCCTGGGCCCGCTCAAGCACCTCGTGTCCTACGACCGCATCGCGTCGCGGTTTGCCTAAGGGTGTTGGGATGTTCCCGATCCTCGAACGTATCGCACGCCCGCCGATCTGGCGGCGCTACGATGGCGAGCGAGTGTTCCTGCGCCCGCCCGAAGCGCGCGATTGGGTCGAATGGGCGGAGCTGCGCGCCGAGTCGCGCACGTTTCTGGAGCCGTGGGAGCCGGTCTGGCCGAAAGACGGACTAACCCGCGACTCGTTCCGCCGCCGCCTGGCCCGCTACGCACGCGATGCCCGCGAAGACGAAGGCTACGCGTTCCTCGCATTCCGCCGCACCGACGAAGCGCTGGTCGGCGGCATCAACCTGTCCAACGTCGCGCGCGGCATCCGCATGTCGTGCTCGATCGGCTATTGGGTCGGTGAGTGTCACGCCCACCAAGGCTTCACCACGGATGCGACGCGCGTGGCGCTGGGCTTTGCGTTCGATCAGTTGCGGCTGCACCGGGTCGAAGCCGGCTGCGTGCCCACCAACGTGCCGAGCCAGGGCCTGCTGCGCAAAGTCGGGTTCCAGGAAGAAGGCTTCGCGCGGAAGTATTTGAACATCAACGGCCGCTGGCACGACCACCTGCTGTTCGCGATGCTCGCGAGCGACTTTCACCCGTAGGCTGGTACCCTTGGGTGCCTACGCGTGTCCGGCGGTGCTGGACAGCATGCTCACATCCAGCCCGATCTTGCGGATCGCCTGGTGCCACTTGTGGTCCACCGACGCGTTGAACAACAGATCTTCGTCGGCTGGAGCGTGCAGCCAGCCGTTGTCGGTGATCTCCGATTCCAGTTGGCCTGGGCCCCATCCGGCATAGCCCAGCGCCAGCAAGCTGCGCCGCGGTCCGCGCCCATCGGCAATCGCGGCCAACACATCGACCGAAGCGGTCAACGCCACGTCGCCGGTCACTGCCAACGTGTTGTCACGGACATAGTCGGCGGAATGCAGAACGAACCCGCGGCCCTGCTCAACCGGCCCACCCAGGTGGACCATGATGTCGTTCACACCGGGTCCGGCTGGGATGCCCAACTGCTCAATCAGTTCGGCGAACTGCATGCGCTCCGCCAACCGGTTCACCACTAGGCCGAGCGCGCCGGCCTCGGTGTGGGCGCACATGTAGATCACGCTGCGCTCAAATCGCGGATCGGACATGCTGGGCATGGCGATCAGCAATTGGCCGGTGAGAAAACGCTCGGTTACTTTGGCCTTGGGCATCGGACTCGCGACAAAGTGAGACATGCCATCGGGGCGCCTCTAGTATTCGTTGCGGCGCGGATCGACACAAGTTCTGTGAATCGGGAGAAATCGGGCATGCGGCTGAACCTCACGGTGGCCCAACGGGCCGCCGCGGCTTTCGTGGCCCTGACCATCGTGGTGGCCGGCGCCGCCGTCCCGGCTTCCGCGCTGACCGGCGAGTGGGCCAAGGCCGTCCACTCCCAGGCGCGCTTGGTGTTCGGCGAGCGGGATCCCAACGATCCGGTTGTGCTCAATCTCGGCCTCCAGATCCAGTTGCAGGAAGGTTGGGAGACCTACTGGCACTTCCCCGGTGACGCCGGTGTGCCCACGGCTTTCGAGTGGAACGGCACCGCCAACGTCACCGACCTGTACGTCGACTGGCCCATCCCCACGCGCTCTCCGCACGGCACCTCGATGAGCTACGTGTACCGCAAGGAAGTGGTGCTGCCGGTCCACGTCGCCGTCAGCGCGCAGACCATCATCACCAAGATGCGCCTGAACCTTTCCTATGCTGTGTGCAAAGACGTCTGCATGCTGGTCGAAGCCCACCTGGAACTGGACGTGCCGCCGGCCGCCGAGCGCGACGCCGCGACCGCCGATCTGATCGCGGCCTACCAGAAGAGGGTGCCGCTCCAGAAGAACATGGACGACTTCGCGATCGAGCGCGTGATGGTCGGCCAACCGGGTGCCGCTCCGGCCCTCGAAGTGGTCGCCCGCGCCGTCCCCGGCTTCGTCAATCCGGAAGCGATCATCGAAGGTCCTGACGGGTTTGTTTACGGCCGCACCATCCCGACCTACATTGGCACCGAGAAGCAGCGGGTCGTGTTGCGCGTGCCGGTGCTGCGGTCCGAAGGCGGTGATACCGCCCTCGGCGCAGTGGTTTGGGTCACCATCCTGGACGACACGCGCGCCATCGAACTCGAGATGCCCGTCTTCCCCAACGACAACTAGAACTGAGGACCATGATCAAAGTCGGTGACCGAATCCCTGCGGGTTCGATGAAAGAGATGAATGCCACGGGTAAGGTCGTGACCGTATCCACGGCCAAGCTGTTCAAGGGCAAGACCGTCGCGATCTTCGGGCTGCCCGGCGCTTACACGCCGGTGTGCTCGAACGCGCATCTGCCGGGCTACGTGAAGAACGCCGCCAAGCTGCGCAAGCAGGGTGTGGACGCGATCGCCTGCATCTCGGTGAACGATCCGTTCGTCATGGATGCCTGGGGCAAAGCCCACAAGGTCGGCGATAAGATCCAGATGCTCGCCGATTGGGACGCGAGCTTCTCGAAGTCGATCGGCATGGACATCGACCTGCCGGCCGACGGCCTCGGCGTCCGCTCAAAGCGCTACTCGGCGCTGGTGGTGAACGGTGTGGTCAAGAAGCTCTACGCGGAGAAGGGCACCGGCACTCATACCGTGTGCGCTGCGGTGAACATGCTCGACGAGTTGATGGCTGGCTAACGTTTCGAGTTGTCGCGGGCGGCCTCGGCGGCCGTCCGCGCCAGCACGTCGACCCGTTCGTTCTCGGCGTGGCCCGAGTGGCCCTTCACCCAGTGCCACGACAGGTCGTGGGCCGCCGCGGCCGCATCGAGGCGCTTCCACAGGTCGACATTCTTCACCGGTTCCCTGGCCGCGGTACGCCAGCCGTTCCGTTTCCAGTTCGGCATCCACTTGGTGATGCCGTCCATGACGTACTTGGAGTCCGTGTGCAGCCGCACCCGCACCGTACGCGTGAGCGACTCCAGCGCGGTGATCGCCGCCATCATTTCCATGCGGTTGTTGGTGGTCGCCGCCTCGCCACCGGAGAGTTGCTTCTCGGTCCCGTTGCAGCGCAGCAGCACACCCCATCCGCCCGGCCCCGGATTGCCGAGACACGCGCCGTCGGTATAGGCGTCGACCGTTTCGGTGGTGGCGATCGTCTTGGTCAACTGAGACCGTATGCCCCGGGGCCCGCTACCTGCCGGTGGAACCGCAGGCGGTGCAGGTACTCAAGCGGGTTCTTCGGACGCACCAGCGCGCCCTCCACTTGGTGCAGCCAATCGTGCAGCCGCGTCAGCAAGAACCGCAACGCCGCCCCGCGGGCCAACAGCGGCATGCTGGCCAGTTCCTGCTCCGAGAACGGGCGCACCTTGCGGTAGGCCGACAACATCTGCTTGGCCTTGGTCACGTTGAACGACAGGTCCGGCTCAAAGCACCACGCATTCAGGCAGATCGCCAAGTCGTAGGCGAACGCGTCGTTGCATGCGAAGTAGAAATCGATGATCCCGCTTAGCTTGCGGCCATCGAAGAACACATTGTCGGGAAACAAGTCGGCGTGAATCACGCCGTCCGGCAGACCCGTCGGCCACGCCGCAGAAATGTATTTCAACTCGGCGTCGATCTCCGCCGCTAGCCCCGGCGCCACTTCGTCGGCCCTTGCGCGGCACTTCTCGAACAGCGGGCCCCAGCCCGTCACCGAGAGGGTGTTCGGCCGCCGCAAGCGATAGTCGGCACCGGCGAGGTGCAGGTGGGCCATGGCTTCGCCCAGTCCCTTACAGTGATAAGTCTCTGGCTTCTTCGGCCATTTGCCCTTGAGGAACGTGACGATCGCCGCCGCCTTGCCAGCTACCTCGCGCAGGGCATTGCCGTCGCGCCCATGCACCGGCGTGGGGCAGGGGACTCCCGCCTTCGCCAAGTGGTCCATCAGCCCCAGGAAGAACGGCAGGTCGCCGCGCGCCACGCGCTTCTCGTACAGCGTCAGGATGTAGGTGCCGGTAGTGGTGCGCAGGCGGTAGTTGGAATTCTCGACGCCTTCCGCGATGGGCTCCAGCGCCACGGCCTGCCCAAGGTCATACTCGGTGAGCAGTCCGGCCAACTGCCGGTTCTCGATTGCGGTGTAGACAGCCACGGCTCTTGGTCTCGGATCAGGCGTCTTCCAGGGCGCGCGGCAAGCGGAACCGCACGTCCTCGGTGGTCACGGTGACCTCGCGCACCGTCACCTCACGGCGCTCGCGGAACCCGGCAATCACTTCGGCCACCAGACGCTCGGGCGCCGAGGCGCCGGCGGTCAGCCCAACGATGGTGGCATCGGCAAGCGCCGCCCAGTCCAGTTCAGCCACGCTCCGCACCAGCACGGCGCGCGCGCAGCCCGAGGCTCGCGCAACCTCGACCAGCCGCACCGAGTTCGACGAATTGGGCGCACCGATCACCACTAAGGCATCGCACTCTGCGGCCATGGCCTTCACAGCGTTCTGGCGGTTCGTGGTGGCGTAGCAAATATCTTCCTTGCGGGGTCCGGCTATCGCTGGGAACCGGCGCCGCAGTGCCGCAACCATCTGTTCCGTCTCGTCGACCGACAACGTGGTTTGCGTTGCATAGGCAAGGCGGGCGGGATCCTTCGGCGTGAAAGCGGCGGCGTCCGCCAGCGTCTCCAGCAGGTGGATCGCGCCCGCGGGCAGTTGCCCCAACGTACCAATTACTTCCGGGTGCCCCGCATGGCCGATCAGCACCACCTCGCGGCCCTCGCGGTAGTGGCGCTCAGCTTCGTGATGGACCTTGCTCACCAGCGGACAGGTTGCATCAAGGGAAATCAGGTTGCGCCGGGCGGCGTCCTCGGGCACCGCCTTTGGCACTCCGTGCGCCGAAAAGATCACCGGTGCGCCCGCGGGAACTTCGTCCAGTTCGTCCACGAACACGGCGCCCTTCGCTTCTAGGTCGGTCACCACCGTGCGGTTGTGGACGATCTCGTGGCGCACATACACCGGCGCGCCGAACTTGGTCAGCGCCGCCTCGACGATCTGAATCGCCCGGTCGACGCCGGCGCAAAAGCCGCGCGGGCTGGCTAACAGAATGGTCAGTGGCTTAGGCATGCGAACTCCGGGACCCACGGGATGCGGCCGGAGCGGTTCCGCCGCGCCTTGCCTTGTTCCAGTGGCGGCCGTCGGCTAGTGTTCCGGCGGCGGTGGCCACAATCTAGTCGAACCGCGCGGTTTCGGCCACGGCCCTGCGGTTGCACTGGATACAGTAGTGCTGGTTCGTACTCACCAATTTGGATGTTGGGCTCGCGCCGCGGTTGCCGGCGCCGGCCTGATGTTGGCCGGGTGCCAGTCCGCCCCCAGTTACGTCGCCGGTACCATCGCCAGTTGCCCGCAAATCGCGTTCTTGGGCGGTACCGAACGGGTCGTGAAGTTCCGCCCCGGCACCGGCCAGACCGCGGCCGACATCGCTGCGCGGGCCGACATGATGCGCCTCGGGTCGTCGTGCGAATTGAAACCCGACTCGGCGCGCGCGCACCTCATCTTCGATGTCGAAGTAACTCGCATTCCCGGGCCACGCGCAACGCTGGAATTCCCGTATTTCGTTGCGGTCACGGATGCCGAAGGAACGGTCCTGGCCAAGCATCAGTTCTCGGCACGGATCGCGTTCGCCGACAATGTCAGCGCCGGCGCCTCCAAGGAACAAATTCAGGAACTTATCCCGCTTGCTGCCGGACAACGGAGCGGCCTCATTCAGATCTACGTCGGCTTCCAACTCACTGACGAAGAGCTGAACTACAACCTCGCCGGCAACCGCTAGTCCCGCTACCCGTCCGCTCATACCGGCGTCAGCGATCACGT
The DNA here is from genome assembly GCA_947481575.1 of Alphaproteobacteria bacterium. Lineage (GTDB taxonomy): Bacteria > Pseudomonadota > Alphaproteobacteria > UBA2966 > CAIVPW01 > CANKGV01. The sequence goes on along the minus strand of CANKGV010000006.1, from coordinate 460 downwards.
ATGGGTGATCACCCCTCGGTTTGCGGCCCTGAATGACCCGCGGCTGCACTGCAGCTTGGCGCTTGGACCTACGGTCTAACAGACTGCAATACTTGGATAAAAGGCGAAGCGGCCGGGCAGTGGGTGCCCGGCCGCTCCTGGCCGCTTTATCAACCCAAGTCGGGCTGATTTCGGGAAAAAAGGAAGATAAGGTCCTGCCGACGTCCGGTTAGCAGGACCCTATCCCCGGGCTGCGCTCCTGTTGCGCGGGAGCGCAGTCCGGACGGGGTTGCCCTGGGAGGCCAGAACCCCGTCCGTCCAATGCGCCAGTCCTAGAGCGAGAACACCCACAGGTACGACGACGACTCGAGGTTGTCGTAGTTGACCGGGTGCACGTGACGCCCGCTGGTCGTAAACGCGATGAACTGCTTCGGGCCGATCGAGTAGGCGATCGGCGGGCTCTTCAACGGAGTGCCCAGGT
>CANKGV010000005.1 GCA_947481575.1 Alphaproteobacteria bacterium | reverse complement strand
TTCAACAATTGCCGCCGGAACCAGAGCCCCCGACGTGGTAAATTCTTTCATGGCGTTGCTTTCCTTTCGTGGAATAGACACCCCGAGCCTATCGGCTCAAGGCGAGCAACGCCTGCCTTCCTATTTCAACATCGAACGGGACATTCCCTCTTCAGCTTCGGGCTAATGTTCAGGCGCCACAGCGCGGGAAACAGAAAGCTCAGGCTAGGAGCTTTCCCTTGTGCCTCGGCCGCCAACTCCATCATGCTCCGGGGCGGACGCCCATCATCACGCTTGTTGGTAACCCGGACGTTGACGGCCGTCTCATCTGCTTCCACGTAAGGACCTTCGACCAAAGTGCGCTCCCCGGCGCCGATAGTTGTGCGATGCACAAACGGAAGGTGCGCCACGTCCAGTTGGTTCTCGATCGCGCGCGTGTAATGGACCGGCCAATCCGCGATCATCGAGGTGTGCTGCCATCCTTCGCTTAGCTCGGGGAAGAATGGCACAGCCGGGTATATCTCGCGCTCGATACCAAGCCACAACCACACAAGCCCGTGTTGTTCGCGTACCGGAAATGGCTTGAGAGCCATGCCCTTGGGGACCTTGCCCTCCTTGCCGTTGGCGGGAATGTGCTGGCGGTGACCCTCGGCATCGAATTCGAATCCGTGGAACGGACACACAAGTCGATCATCGCGGACCCTGCCACCGCTGAGCGCGGCGCCGAGGTGCGGGCAACGTTCTGAGTGTGCGTGCACTTGGCGGTACAGCCGATTGTTCGGATGCGCCCCTGTAACGGATCACTGCTATCGTGGCGCCGCGGCGCTTACCTCAGAGGATTGAGTCGCAGGTGGCGGTCATGGTGCGGCAGTGCGCTGCCATTCACGTCCGGGGGCCAAACACACTGGGGCCTAAGCCTTTCGGAAGGACAGCACCACCTCGCCGAGTCGGAATCCGAACTTGCTCATGACCGAGTGGTTCAGGATTACGCGCTCATCCTGCAGGTACATCCAGTCGTCGAAAGCGACGTTGTAGGTGCGCCCGTCAACGTCTAGCGCGAGGCGGTACACCCACCGCAGCGCATTCCCGTAGGCTTGGCCGTGCGCGGTCCCTAAGACGTCGTCGGCGGTGCCGGTATAGGTGTGCGGATCGGACTTGTGAATGGTCCACACGCGGCGCGAGGTGGTGCCGTCCGAATAGGTGAAGTTCTCATCGAGGACCAGCGCATCGCCTTGCTTCGAACCTTCAATCGCCACGGCGAAGCGGCGCACGACTTGGCCGGAGCGATCGGCAAAGTAGCCCCACGCGTCGACGCGGCCGTTGAAGTACTCGTAAAGATCGAGCGTGGGCTTTTCGGGGGCGTACACCTCGGGCGAGACGCCGGCGCACCCGGTAAGGAAGAGGATCGGCGCGGTCAGCAACGCGAGCAGGCGCGGGTACTTCATGGCAACGCTCCTTGGGGTCGGAGACGAACGGTGAGGGGAAGCAGGCCGGCGGCGATGACCTTGAGCGCGCAGGGGATCAGGCAGTAAGCAAGCTGCAGAGGCGCTCCGGTGGCGGGTTGGCCGGGCACGTAGCCAAGTGCGCTGACCAGCGGCAGACCAATGCCCGCTGCGGCCGCCAAGGTCAGCTTCGCGGCCAGGGTCCAGACGCCGAAGTAGCTAGCCGCCGAGGCCTCGTGCCCGCGTTCGCGCAGGGCGTCGGTGAGCAGGGCGGCGGGCAAAGCAAGGTCGCCGCCGAGCATCAGACCGCTGGCGACGCACACGGCCAGGAATGGGAGCAAGTCTCCGGGGCCAAGGGCTGTTGCACCCACGAAGGCCGCGGCGCCGAGCAGCATCGACAGCTGCCACGCGCGCCGACTGCCCAGGCGGCGCGCGAGCGCCAGCCAGGCGGGCAGGCCGATCGCTCCGCCGGCGAAGTAGGCCAGCAGGAACTGTGCGCCGAATTGCGGAGCACCGAGGACGTCGGCGACGAACAGCAGGGCGAGTGTGGCGGGCAGCGCGTTGGCGATGCCGTTCACGACGAACGCAGCGAGCAACGGTGCGAAGGGGGCGCGGGCGAATTGACGCAGCGCGTCGGTCCACGACGGGCGCGCCGCGGGCGCTACTCCGTCGCTGGTTGGCACAGCCGACAAGGCGAGGGCGACGCCGAGGGGCGCTAGGACCGCGAACACAAGCGAGCTTTGGGCGAGCGCGGCGGCCGCATCGGACGCGATCAATTGCGGGGCCGCGGAGGCGAGCAGGATGCCCACCAGGCCGAACCCCTCGCGCCACACGGCAACCCGGGCGCGATCGGCGCTGGTGACGCCGAAGGTTGCGCCAAGGGCGAGGTGCGCGATGGTGGCGCTGCTATACCCGAGGTAGGCGGGCAACAACGACAGCATCAGCCACGCAATGCCAGCGGTGCCCCGCCATGGCGGGTGGAACACCAGCACGAGGCCAAGCGCGAGCAGACTGACGCCGGTGAAGATGACCAGTCGCGGGCGTCGCAGCCGGTCGATCAGAATGCCGAGCCAGGGATCAACGAGCGCGTCGGCGGCGCGCGCCACCAGCAGCGCAATGCCGATGGCCGCCAGCTGCGCGCCGAACGAGTCGGAATAGATGCTGGCGACATGGATATAGAGTGGCAGGGCGCCCGCCGCGAGCGGCAGCGCCACGACCGCATAGGCGGCCAGCGCGCCGCGCGACAGGCCGGTCACGGTGCCTGCGTCGCAAGCAGTAGGGTGCGAACCCCTGCGTTGCGGGTGCGTGGGTCAAACCAGATGCCGAAGAACGCGCGGGAGAAGTCGTCCCCCGGCAGGTCGGCGCGGATGGCCCCGTTGTGAAACAGGCGCATCCCGACCCCAGGAATGTGCATTCCCGCAAGTTCGGTTCCAGCTTCCACATCGGGAAAGGCAGCGAGCATGCGTGCGTGCCATTGCGCAAGCTGCTCGGGCGTCACGGCCTGAAGGCGGGCGATTTCCTGGCCCGACACATCGGCAATCGCACGACCGGGGAGGGCTCGGGCGTAGTGAAGGCGAAGCACGAACGGAACCGAATAATCCACGGCCCCAACCGACATCGCGCGGTCCACCCAGAACTCTGCATCGTACAGAGCGAAGCCGAACCAGCGGGCCGTTGCGGTACCCCGGAACTCGGCCGTGGGCAGCGCTTCGGCTAGCGCGGCGGGTAGGGGCTCCGCGCGTGCCGACGCAATGAACAGCAGAAGGCAGGGCAGTACCAGCCAGAGTGGGCCCCGGCAGTGCATGATCTTCATACCCTACATACGGCCCCTATGGCCGGATGGATCAGGTGACCCGGTTGGCGGTCAAGCGAGTTGCTGGGGCCACTGCCGGTGCGGCCACGACGCCGAGCACCAGGTTCACCGGTACGCGATCGCGGTACAGCATGCGAAAAATTGAGTCCGGGCCGGCGCTGCTGGAGCGACGCACGGAGATCTGCTGACGGCATCCGGTGGGACGTCGCAGCGGAGAGTTGGCGCCGGGAGGTGGCTGGGGGACCTGGATTCGAACCAAGACCGCTCGGGTCAGAGCCGAGAGTTCTGCCGTTAAACTATCCCCCAGCAGGGGCGGGCGGAAGGTAGGTTTCCGGTATTCGGATGTCAACGCAGGCGGCCCAGTTTGTGGTGCCCCATTCGACCTGTGCGGCGAACCTGATAGAGTCGCCTATGACAGGGGTTGCCGGGAGAAATGGCGTGGCGTCTGAGGCCGAGAGCGGCATGGAAGCGGACGCTGGCCCACCGGGGAGGCCGCTGGTTGACTTGGATCGGCACGATCCGGACCCGACATTTGCCGCCGTGGACCTCGGCACCAATAACTGTCGATTGCTCATCGCCCGCCGCGCCGGAGACGGCCTGCGCGTGGTGGACGCGTATTCACGCATCGTCCGGCTTGGTGCGGGTGTCGCCCAAAGTGGTGTCCTATCCGAAGCGGCGATGCGGCGCACGGTGTCCACATTGGCGGTGTGTGCCGACAAGATCCGCGCTGCTGGCGTCACGCACAGCCGATTCGTCGCCACCGAAGCCTGCCGCCGCGCTAGCAATGCTGCCGAATTCGTCGAGCGCGTGCGGGCCGAGACCGGCATCGAGCTTGACATCATTCCGCCCGAGGAAGAGGCGCGGTTGGCGCTGGCCGGGTGCGTTCCGGTGCTCGATCCGTGCAGCGAACATGCTCTGGTATTCGATGTCGGTGGCGGCAGCACAGAGATTATTTGGACCAAGGTTGCTGCGGGGCGCGAGCCGGAAATGATCGGCTGGACTTCGATCCCGTGCGGTGTTGTCACGCTGGCCGAGAACCACGGCGGCCGCGAGCCAAATGCGGACGACTACAAAGCGATGGTGGCTGAGGTCGGCGAGCACGTCGACGCGTTCGAACGGAAGTACCGGCCAAGCCGCGCCTTTGCCGCGGGGACGGCACAGATGGTGGGGATCTCCGGAACCGTCACCACCGTGGCGGCGGTGCTCATGGACTTGCCGCGTTACGACCGGACGCGGGTTGATGGCACCTGGATCGCCTCCGCTGACGTCGCTTCGGTAACGCGCGGATTGGCGGCCATGACCTATGCGCAGCGCATGGCTCATCCCTGCATCCGTCGCGGTCGCGCCGACCTGGTGTTGCCGGGGTGTGCAGCGCTGGAGGCGATCCTTTCCGCCTGGAAGGCAGAACGTGTGCGGGTGGCCGATCGCGGCCTGCGCGAAGGCATCTTGCGCCGCCTGATGGGGGCCTCCACCGTTGTAGGGAGCCCCGTGGCGGCCTAGCGGTGGCTACCGGTGGCAAGAGTAAGAGCGGTCCGTCCAAGCCACAGCGCACGGCTTCCTCGCAACGGTGGCTGAAGCGCCAGCACAGCGATCCATTTGTGGCGGAGGCTCGGGATAAGGGCTATCGGTCGCGGGCCGCCTTCAAACTGATCGAAATCGACGACAAGTTTCGCCTGCTGATGGGCGGCAAGGCGATTCTCGACCTCGGCGCCGCGCCGGGCGGCTGGTCGCAGATTGCCGCACTGCGGGTCAAGGCGGGCGAGCCGCGTGGCGGGATTGTCGTGGCGGCTGATCTCACCCCTATTGACCCGATCGGCGGCGTGACCGACCTGGTCATGGACCTGCACGACGCCAAGTCGACGGCTGTCTTGCGCAAGCACCTGCCCGAAGGCGCCGACGTTGTGTTGAGTGACATGGCGCCGCAGGCCACGGGGCATCGTTCCGTGGATTTTCTGCGTTCGGCGGCATTGGCGGAGTCCGCGTTTGCCACCGCGGAAGACGTCTTGAAACCCGGCGGCGCCTTTGTGGTGAAAGTGATGCGGAGCGGTGCGGACGTTGATCTCGAGAAGGACTTGAAGCGGAAGTTCCGGGAGGTAAAGGCGTTCAAGCCAAAGTCGAGCCGGCAGGATTCTGCCGAGATGTACCTGGTCGCGCGCGGATACCGCCCTGTCTCAGGCGAACCGGCAACCTAGCTATTCACCGCGGGGCAGTCGTGGCATAGTCCGCTCCCTCTAGTGCCTAAAGGAGCGCCCATGCAGATTCGCGAGGCTTTGACGTTCGACGACGTCCTCCTCGTGCCTGCGGCCTCCTCGATCCTCCCCGCCCAAGCGGATACGAAGACGCGGCTCACCGGTTCGGTGCGCCTCAACATTCCGCTCATCTCTGCCGCCATGGACACCGTCACCGAGTCGCGTCTGGCCATCGCCATGGCGCAGGCGGGTGGCATTGGCGTGATTCACCGCAATCTGGACATCGAGGCCCAGGCCGAAGAAGTCCGCAAGGTAAAGAAGTTCGAGTCGGGGATGGTGGTGAACCCCCTGACTATCGGCCCGAATTCGACTCTGGCCGAAGCCCTGAAGATGATGGATGTAAACCGCATCTCGGGCATCCCGGTGGTGGAGCCGAACGGCAAGCTGGTCGGCATGCTGACCAACCGTGACGTCCGCTTTGCCACCAACAAGAAGCAACCGGTGAGCGAGTTGATGACGCACGAGGGGCTGGTGACGGTCCCCGCCGGCGTCGACATCGAGGAGGCGAAGCGCCTCCTGCACAAGCATCGGATTGAAAAGTTGCTGGTGGTCGACCGCGAGTACCGCTGTGTCGGACTAATCACTGTCAAGGATATCGAGAAGTCGCTGGCGCACCCGGACGCCAGCAAGGACGAGCAAGGCCGCCTGCGCGTGGCCGCGGCGACCAGCGTCGGTGATTCCGGTGTGGCGCGCGCCCAAGCGTTGGTCGAAGCGGGTGCGGATGTCGTAGTCGTGGATACCGCCCACGGCCACGCCCAGTCGGTGTTGAAGACCGTCGACCGGATCAAAAAGGCGAGCAACTACACGCAAGTTCTCGCGGGCAACGTCGCCACCGGTGACGGCGCCCGTGCGCTGATGGATGCCGGCGCCGACGCGGTAAAGGTCGGCATCGGTCCAGGGTCGATCTGCACGACGCGCATTGTCGCCGGTGTCGGGGTGCCGCAGCTCACTGCCGTTATGGACGCTGTGGAGGCGTGCCGCGAACGCAATATTCCGGTCGTCGCCGACGGCGGCATTCGCTATTCCGGCGACCTTGCCAAAGCGATCGCCGCCGGCGCCGATTGCGCGATGATCGGTTCGTTGCTCGGCGGCACCGAAGAGGCTCCGGGCGATGTGTTCTTCTATGAAGGCCGGTCTTACAAGTCGTTCCGCGGCATGGGGTCTGTCGCCGCAATGGCGCGGGGTTCGGCGGATCGCTACTTCCAGCAGGAAATCCGCGACGCGATGAAGTTGGTGCCGGAAGGCGTCGAAGGCCGCGTGCCCTACAAGGGCCCAGCGTCCGCTATCGTGCACCAGTTGGTCGGCGGCCTGCGTGCTTCCATGGGCTATACCGGCAACGCGACCATTGCCGATATGCAGCGCAACTGCACGTTCATCCGCATCACCACCGCCGGACGGCGCGAGAGTCATGTGCATGGCGTGCACATCACGCGCGAATCTCCCAATTACCCCGGCGGGATGCACGACGGCGGATGACACCGTCGGCCCGGGTCGAGGCCGCAATCGAACTGCTGACCGAGATCATGGCGGCACCCGGCATCGCCGCCGACCAGATCGTCGCAGCATGGTTTCGCCGCCGCCGCTACGCCGGCGCCAAAGACCGCCGCTGGATTACCGAGACCACCTGGACTGTCTTGCGCCGCCGCGGCGAACTGCAATGGGCCACGGGTTCATGGGCGGCCAACCCGCAGGCGCGCTCCCTGGTGCTTGCAGCCCTCGCGTTGCAGCCTGACGCCGAGGCGTTGTTCGGCGCCGATCCCCACGGCCCGGCGCCGCTGACGGATGCAGAGCTGTCGCTGATTCGCGGTGGGCCTGCGTCGTTTGCGAGCGCTCCCGATTGGGCCCGCGGCAACTATCCGGCGGGCCTAGATCATGATTTGCGTGAATCGCTCGGCACCGGCCTCGTAGCTGAGATGGCGGCATTCACCGAGCGCAGTCCGCTGGATCTGCGAGTGAACACCCTCAAGGCGACGCGAACCGAGGCCCAGGCCGCGCTCGCGGGCGAGGGGATCGGAACCGAGGCGATGCCCATGTCACCCATAGGGTTGCGCGTTTCAGGGCGTGCGAATCTCTCGGAGACTGTGGCGTTCCGCGATGGCTTGGTCGAAATCCAAGACGAAGGGTCGCAAATCGCCGCTCTCATGGTCGGCGCTATGCCCGGCGAGACAGTCATCGACTACTGCGCCGGCGGTGGCGGTAAGGCGCTGGCCTTGGCGGCCGCCATGGCGAATCGGGGCAGGGTGATCGCCACGGACCCTCATCCCAGGAGGCTGCAGGCGGCCCGGGAGCGCGTACTGCGGGCCGGGGCAGGGATCGTGCAGTTGAGGGGCGATCCGGCCACCCTGAGCGATCCTGTGGACCGGGTCCTGGTCGACGCACCCTGCACCGGCAGCGGCACGTGGCGCCGCAATCCGGCGACCAAGTGGACCACCACCCCCGCGGATATCGCCGCCAAGGCGACCGAGCAGACTGCGATCCTGGAGCAAGCGGCGCGTTTGGTGCGGCCGGGCGGGCGTCTGGTGTACGCGACGTGCTCGCTATTCGCCGCCGAGAACGGGGCGCAGGTCGTGCGATTCTTAGGCGACCATTCGGCGTTCCGGGAAGTGGCGCCAAAACAGGCATGGCGAGAAGCCCGATTGCCCGGGGAAGCCCCGCCGGCACCGGTCGGCGTGCAACTAACGCCCCTGCGCCACCACACGGATGGGTTCTTCGTGGCAGTTCTGGAAAGGGTTGGGTAGGTTGCCGACCATGGCACAGCACGTAGTAATTCTCGATTTCGGCGCGCAGTACACCCAACTCATCGCCCGGCGTGTCCGGGAGAACGGGGTCTATTCCGAGGTCGTCCCGTTCAACCGCGCGGCACGGGCCCTCGCGGCTCCCGGCGTCAAGGGCGTGATCTTGTCCGGCGGCCCGGCATCTGTGATCGAAACGGGTACACCTCGCGTACCGGATGCAGTGATCCAGGCGGGCGTGCCGGTGCTCGGCATCTGCTACGGCCAGCAAGCGATGGTATCACTGCTCGGCGGCAAGGTAGAAAAGGCCAAGCATCGCGAGTTCGGCCGCGCGTTCCTAGATGTCATCGCCGACAGCCCGCTGTTTGATGGCGTCTGGCGCCGTGCCGGCCGCGAACAGGTGTGGATGAGCCACGGTGACACGGTCACCGAGCTCCCGCCCGGCTTCCGCGTGGTCGGTACGAGCGAGGGCGCGCCGTTTGCCGCCATCGCGGATGAGTCCCGCAAGCTCTACGGCGTCCAGTTTCACCCGGAAGTGGTCCACACGCCCCACGGCGGTGCGCTGTTGCGCAATTTCACCCACCGTATCTGCGGTTGTTCCGGCGATTGGACCATGGCGAAGTTCCGCGACCAGGAGATCGCCCGGATTCGCGCCCAGGTCGGCAAAGGCAAGGTGATCTGCGGTTTGTCGGGCGGTGTCGATTCGGCGGTTGTAGCGGTATTGCTGTACGAGGCGATCGGCGATCAGGTCACCTGCATCCTGGTAGACAATGGCCTACTGCGCGACGGCGAGGCCAAGACCGTCGTCGACCTGTTCCGCAGTTCCTACGATATCCCCCTGGTCCACCGCGATGCCGCGGACATGTTCTTGGGTCGTCTTGCCGGGGTCACCGACCCGGAGCGGAAGCGCAAGATCATCGGCAACACCTTCATCGAAGTGTTTGATGAAGAAGCCGGAAAGATCGGCGGCGCGAGCTTCCTGGCACAGGGTACGCTGTACCCTGACGTAATCGAGTCGGTATCGTTCGTCGGCGGTCCCAGCGCCACTATCAAGTCGCACCACAACGTGGGCGGCCTGCCGGAAAAGATGAACCTCAAGCTGGTTGAACCGCTGCGCGAACTGTTCAAGGACGAGGTGCGCGTGCTGGGCCGCGAACTTGGCCTGCCCGAGCAGTTCGTCGGCCGCCATCCGTTCCCTGGGCCGGGCCTCGCGATCCGTGTCCCGGGGGAGATCACGCACGAGCGCCTTGCGATCCTCCGCCACGTCGACCGCGTGTATTTGGAAGAGATTCGGTCCGCTGGCTTGTACGACGCGATTTGGCAGGCGTTTGCCGTTCTGCTGCCGGTCCGCACCGTTGGTGTCATGGGCGACGAGCGCTCCTACGACTTTGCGTGTTCGCTTCGGGCGGTAACTTCAACAGACGGGATGACCGCGGAAGCCTTTGCATTTCCTCATGAATTCCTTTCTAGGGTTTCCAGCCGAATCGTCAATGAAGTGCGCGGCGTCAACCGGGTGCTGTATGACGTGACGTCGAAGCCGCCGGGCACCATCGAGTGGGAGTGACCCCATGACCCCCACTGCCAGAATTCTGCTTCTGGGCTCCGGCGAGTTGGGCCGGGAGTTTGTCATCTCCGCCAAGCGGCTGGGATGTCAGGTCGTCGCGTGCGATAATTACCCTGCTGCGCCGGCCATGCAGGTCGCTGACGCGGCCGAAGTCTTCTCGATGCTCGACGGCGCAGCACTCGGCGCCGTCATTGAGAAGCATAAGCCCGACTTCATCGTTCCCGAAATCGAGGCCATCCGCACGGAAGTGCTGAAGGACTACGAGGATCGTGGGTTCAACGTTGTTCCGTCCGCGCGGGCGACGCAAATGACGATGAATCGCGACCGCATCCGTGAGGTCGCGGCACAGGAGCTCGGCCTGCCGACCTCGAAGTACCTGTACGCCGAGACGCGGGACGAAATGCGCGCCGCCGTCGCCAAGGTCGGCCTGCCGTGCGTCGTCAAACCGGTGATGTCGTCGTCCGGCAAGGGCCAGAGCACCGTGCGCGACGCCGATAAGGTGGACGCCGCGTGGGACTACGCCGTTGCCGGCATGCGCGGCGATCGCACCCGCGTCATCGTCGAGGCGTTCGTCGCGTTCGACTATGAGATTACGCTACTGACGATCCGCACGCGGAACGGCGTACTCTTCTGCGATCCGATCGGGCATCGCCAGGAGAGCGGCGATTATCAGGAATCGTGGCAACCGACCGCCATGTCCGCCAAAGCGCTCACGTCGGCGCAGGACATGGCCCGCAAGGTGGTGGATAATCTCGGTGGCTACGGCCTGTTCGGCGTCGAATTCTTCGTCGTCAGCGACACCGTCATCTTTTCCGAGTTGTCGCCGCGACCGCACGACACGGGCATGGTGACGCTGATCTCTCAGAACCTCACCGAATTCGACCTGCACGCGCGCGCAATTTTGGGGCTGCCCATTCCGGCCATCACGCAGTTTGGCCCGGCGGCCTCGGCCGTTATTCTGGCCGACCGCCACGCCGAAGCATTCGAAATCACCGGATTGAGCGACGCGCTCCAACCGCATTCGCCCGGCACCAGCGTCGATGTGCGGATCTTTGGCAAACCGTCAACGCGGCCCGGCCGCCGGATGGGCGTGGCCTTGGCGCTTGCCCCCAACGGCGACATGGATACCGCCCGTGCTGCGGCCCGTGCCGCGGCCGGCTGCGTTAAGATTTCCTAGGCTCGGCCTGACGCGCACCTAGGCGGCGTTCGCACCCAAGGCGGCGAGCAGCGCATCCAGCTGCTCGAACGTCTCCTCGCTCATCCCGCCCGCGCCCCGCGAGGCGATGGCAGCGTTAGGGGCTTCCTTCGACGGATATAGGTCGCGCAGTACGACCAGCGTCCTGCCGGCCTTGCTTTCGAAGATCACCGTGCAGACGGCACCGTCGACACTTTCCTCGTTCGTCCACACGAGGCGCGAGGGCGGCGTTATGAGCGACGGCCTCTCGTTGGGAGTGACTCCCGGAGTGTGACACGCGTCACACCCCACGAGCGCGTTGCTGTGGGACAATGGCCCGTCGTGCCGCCTCGGGCGTGGTTTGGGCGCGATGGGCTGAGTGCCCCGACTTGGCGGCACGCGAAGGGATCACCGATGGAAAAATCTAAGGCGAGTGCGCACGCAAGCGTGCCTTCACATACACCTCCTGCCGCACCGGGGACGCTCACGCTGCCCCGGCTGCCGCAGCCGCGCCGAAGCACGTTCCGGCCGCCGGGCTGCCGCTGACTCCGGCTGAGGCCAAGCGAGTCGGGGGATTTGCTTCCATTGCCGGGTGGGCACTGGGCCTGATCACCGGGGCGATCGTCGCCGGCCTGGCAACCACCCAGGCGGCTTCGCTGTTTGGCTTGGTGGGGGTGCCGCTGGTGCTGGTTTCCTACTTCCTAAGCACCTTTGCCGGCGGCCGGATCACGGCCGACTACTTCCACAATCGCCCGGTACCCTAGCCGAAGGGCACTGCAGCTAGACGAACCGCCGCAGAACTGCTATTTCCGCGCGGTTTCGGGACGCCACCGGCTGGCCGGCTTGGCGCTCGTTCGCCTTTAGAGGAGACCCACAGCGCGTGGTCCAAGTCATCGTCCGCGACAACAACGTCGACCAGGCCCTGCGGGCCCTGAAGAAGAAGATGCAGCGTGAAGGTGTGTGGCGCGAAATGAAGATGCGCCGTGCCTTCGAGAAGCCCTCTGAGAAGCGCGTTCGCAAGGTCGCGGAAGCGCTTCGCCGCCAGCGCAAGTTGGCACGCAAGCGCGCCAGCACGCAGTAATGGTTCGCCGCCCCGTTGGGGGGCGGTGCGGCGACGGCGGGCAGGGGGCTTCCCCCTTGCCATTGCTGGCGCAAAGCCATAGGAACACCCAACGCTCCAAACTAGGCGGAGAGCCGAATGGTCTCCCTGACGACGCCAGTCTGTGACTTCGGCTGGATGGCTGTCGACTTTCGTCTCGAAGGCACCGACGGCCGCTGGTACACCCTCAAAGACGTGCGCGGCGAAAACGGCACGCTCGTGATGTTCATCTGCAATCACTGCCCATACGTAAAGGCAGTGATCGATCGCATCATTCGCGACGTCCGCGACCTTGAGAACTACGGCATAGGCGCGATCGCCATCAGCGTGAACGACCCGGTCGAATATCCCGAGGATTGGTTCCCGAATATGAAGCGGTTCGCGAAGGAAAAGGAATTTCCGTTCCCCTACGTGTTCGATCCCACGCAGGACATCGGTCGCAAGTACGGCGCCGTGTGCACGCCTGACTTCTTCGGCTTCAATTCCCGGCTCGAGCTGCAGTACCGCGGCCGCCTGGACTCTTCGAGGAAAGAGGCGGTCCCCGATGCACCCCGTGACTTGTTTGATGCGATGGTGCGTGTGGCGCGGACCGGCCGCGGACCGGCCGAGCAAACGCCGAGCATCGGCTGCTCGATTAAGTGGCATGAACCTGCCGCATCTCCCCACGCCAGCGCTGTTGCGCGCTAGCCGTGGCCTGACGCTGCAGAATACCGGGCGGTCATGAGCGACATATTTGAAGAGGTCAGCGACGACGTACGTACCGACCGGTACCAAAAGGTCTGGAAGAAGTACGGGTCCTGGTTCATCGGTGCCGCCGGCGCCGTGATCGTTTTGACTGCCGCCTACCAGGGATGGAAGGCCTACGAGACCGCGAAGAACGAGGCGGAAGCAGTGCGATTCGTTGCCGCCATGCAGCAGGTCGCGGCCGGCAATCCCGGTCCTGCCGTGACCGCGTTTGAGGCCATTCAAAAGAGTTCGACCCCCGGCTACGCGACCCTCGCGCGCCTTCAAAAGGCTGCCGCACTGTTCAAGGCCGGCGATCGCCGCGAGAGTGTGGCGACCTACGACGAGATCAGCGCCGACACCAAGCTCGATCGGACGATGCGTGACTACGCGGCTCTGCTGGCCGCCGAAGCCCTTGTCGATACTACCGACATGGCGACCATGGAGCGCCGTCTCACGCCGCTTCTGGGCAATGACAACCCATGGCGCTACTCGGCGCGTGAGTTGCTGGCGTTGGCGGCACTCAAGCGCGCCGACCTGGACCGTGCCCGCAAGGAGTTCGCCGTCCTCACTGACGACCCCAACACCCCGCAAGGAGTAAGGGCGCGCGCCGCCGAAGTGCTGGCCGCGATCGGTGGTGGTGCGTAGCCTGATCCTCGCTGGGGCTGCCGTTGCTGCGGTGGCGCTCGGCGTTTCGGGCTGCACCGCGATCAGCAACGCCTTCAGCGGGCAAGAGGCGCCTCTGCCAGGGACGCGGGTTTCCGTGCTGTCCCTGGAAGGCAAGGTCACCGCCGATCCGCGCATTGCGTCGGTGCAGGTGCAGTTGCCCGCACCTTACGTAAACGCTGCTTGGCCCACGGCCGGCGGTCATCCCACCCACGCGATGCACCACTTGTCGCTGCCGGACCGCGTTGCTGTGGCTTGGCGCGTCGACTTGGGAACGGGCGCCAATCGTGAACGCCGCATGGCGGCCGCGCCGGTCGTTTCGGACGGCATCGTGTTTGCGCTGGACGCCGCGGGCATGCTGTCGGCGCACCGGGCCACCAATGGCGAGCGCTTGTGGACCAAGGACTTGGTGCCCGCACGTGAAGACCGGGGTGCCATCGGCGGCGGCCTAGCGGTGGACGCAGGCATTCTGTATGCCTCGACGCAGTACGGCGAAATGATCGCCATGGATGCCGCCAGCGGCAAGGAGGTTTGGCGCCGCTCCTTAGGTGTGCCGTTGCGCGGCTCGCCAACCGTGAGCGCCGCCCGGGTGTTCGTAATCAGTCACGACAATCGACTGCACGCGCTCGCCATCGACACCGGCGCCGAGTTATGGACGCACGAAGGCATCCAGGAAACAGCGGCACTAGTCGGCGGCGGTGCTCCTGCCGTGGCGGGCGACACGGTAATCGTTCCGTATTCGTCCGGCGAGTTGTTCGCGCTGCGGGTCACGGATGGCCGCGAGTTGTGGTCCGATGCACTGTCGCGCGCGGGTCTGCTTACGCCGCTCGCGCAGATGAGCGACATCGGCGGCCTGCCGGTTGTGGATCGCGGCGTCGTGTTTGCGGTCGGGCACGCGGGTCGCATGATCGCCGAAGACATTCGCACCGGCGCACGCATCTGGGAGCAGGACTACTCCAGCCTCCAGACACCGTGGATCGCGGGCGACTTCCTGTTCCTCGTGACGGTCGATGCAGACGTGGTGGCGATTTCGCGGGTCGATGGCCGGGTGCGGTGGGTGCACCACCTGGCGCGATTTGAAAACGAAACCAAGCGCACTGGTCCGATCTCGTGGACGGGCCCGGTTTTGGCGGGTGACCGGTTGGTGCTGGCCTCGACCACCGGGGATATCGTGGCCCTGTCGCCGTACTCCGGCGACCTATTGGGGACTCAGCGGGTCTCGGGCGGCGTCAGCGTTCCCCCGGTCGTCGCCGATGGCACTCTTTACATCGTCACGGACACGGCCGCTCTCTACGCGATGCGGTAGCGCAATGGCGTTTACCGTGGCGATCGTCGGCCGGCCCAATGTCGGCAAGTCAACCCTGTTCAACCGTCTCGTCGGCCGCCGCCTGGCGCTGGTCGACCCGACGCCGGGCCTTACCCGCGACCGGCGGGAAGGCGAAGCAAGCTTGGCGGGCTTGAAGTTCCGCGTCATCGATACGGCCGGCTACGAGGAGGGCGATCCCGAGAGTCTCTCCGCACGGATGTGGCGGCAGACCGAGATGGCAATCGCTGAAGCCGACCTCTCCCTCTTGGTGATCGATGCCAAGTTGGGCGTCACGCCCACCGACGAAGCGTTTGCGCGCCTCGTGCGCGCCTCTAAGAAGCCGGTCGTGCTGGTCGCCAACAAGTGCGAGGGGCGCAACTCCGACTCTGGATTCTACGATTCCTACTCCCTGGGGCTGGGCGACCCCGTCGCGATTTCCGCTGAGCACAACCTTGGCCTTGCGGATCTGCACGAGGCGCTGTGGGCGTACATCGGGGACGCGGAGCACGAGGTGGCTGCGCGCGGCGCCGAAGGGCCGCTGAAGCTCGCTATCATCGGCAAGCCGAATGTCGGCAAGTCCACGCTGCTGAATCAGTTGGTTGGCTACGAACGCATGCTGACCGGCCCCGAGCCGGGACTGACTCGCGACGCAATCGCGGTGCAGTGGGAGTACGAGGGCAAGTCCGTACAACTCGTCGATACGGCCGGCATGCGGCGCTCGGCTAAGGTTGATCAGCCGCTGGAAGAGATGGCGGTCGAGGACTCCCGGCGCGCTCTTGGGTTCGCCCAGGTGGTGGCAGTGGTGCTCGATGGTACCGAGCCGATGGCACGGGCGGACTTGTCGATCGCTGCGCTGGCGGTTGAAGAGGGCCGCGCGGTAGTAATTGTCGTGAACAAAGCGGACGTGATCGATGATCGCGGCAAGGCACTCACCGAACTGCGCGAGCGCCTCGCCGACTCGCTGTCGCAAGTGCGCGGTGTTCCTGTCGTGATGCTGTCAGCCCGCACCGGCACCGGTGTGGAAAAGCTGATGCCGACGGTCCTGGCAACGTACGAGCGCTGGAACCGCAATATTCCGACGGGCGAACTGAACCGCTGGCTCGAAGACGTAGTGGCGCGCAACTCGCCGCCGTCACCCCAGGGCCGACCGATCCGGCTGCGCTACATGACCCAGGTGGCGTCGCGCCCGCCGCGGTTCGTCCTGTTTACCAGCCGCCCGAAAGACCTGCCGGATTCCTACATCCGCTATGTGGTGAACGATCTGCGCGAGCAGTTCGATCTTGAGGGCGTGCCGATCCGCATGACGGTGCGGCGTAGCCCCGGCAAGGCGGCCGACTTCAGCCTACGCCACCACTAGTGGTCGGCCAGCAGCGATAGCTGGTTGGGTGGCGCGCCCTCCATCTGATCCGTCAACGGAATCGGGTACTCGCCGGAGAAGCACGCATCGCAATACTGTGGTGCTTTGGCATTGCGCCCTGCTTGGCCTACCGCACGGTACATCCCGTCCATCGACAAGAACGCCAAGCTGTCGATGCCGATGTATTGGCGCATTTCCTCGACCGTACGGCTCGAAGCTAGCAGGTCGGAGCGCTTGGGCGTGTCGACGCCGTAAAAGCATGAGTCCTTCGTCGGCGGGCTCGCGATGCGCATGTGCACCTCGCGCGCGCCGGCACTGCGGACCATCTCGACGATCTTCACCGAAGTCGTACCGCGCACGATTGAGTCGTCTACTAGCACCACGCTCTTTCCGTTGAGTTCTGACCGGTTGGCGTTGTGCTTGAGGCGCACGCCCAAATGCCGGATCTGTTCCGCCGGTTCGATAAACGTGCGGCCAACGTAGTGGTTGCGGATGATGCCGAGCTCGAACGGAACGCCCGACTGTTGGGCGTAGCCGATTGCCGCCGGTGTGCCGGAGTCCGGCACGGGAATCACCATGTCGGCGCCCGCGACCGGCGACTCGCGTGCCAGTTCAGCCCCGATGTGGCGGCGCGCCCGGTATACGTTCATTCCGCCGATCGTGCTGTCGGGCCGCGCGAAGTACACGTATTCGAAAATGCAGAAGCGGGGCGCGACGGGAAGGAATGGGTGTAGGCTCTTGATCCCGTTGTCGTCGATGATGACGATCTCGCCCGGCTCGACATCGCGCACGAACTCCGCGCCGAGGATGTCGAGCGCACAGGTTTCGCTAGCCAGGATTAGCGCGCCATCGAGCTTGCCGATGACCAGCGGGCGCACGCCGTGGGGATCGCGCGCGCCCAACATGAACTTTGCCGTAAGGGCAACCAGGGAGTACGCACCATGGACTTGCTTCAGGGCTTCGATTACGCGCGATACGATGCCCGGTTCCGCCGTCGCCGGTGAAATCACGCCAGAGGACTCGCGGGCGTTGGCGATCAGGTGGATCAGCACCTCCGTGTCGGTGGTCGACTGGAAGATCGCACCGCGCGAAACCAACTCTCTGCGCAGGATACGGGCGTTGGTCAAATTGCCGTTGTGACCGACCGCAAAGCCGCCGAAATCGAAATCGGCGAACAGGGGCTGCACGTTGCGCAGGATAGTGCCGCCGGTCGTCGCATAGCGCACGTGGCCGATTGCGTTGCGCCCGCGCAGGCGCTCGATCACTTCTTGGCTGTTGAACGTGTCACCCACCAGTCCGAGGCTCTTGTGGGTATTGAACTGCTTGCCGTCCCACGTGACGATGCCGGCTGCTTCCTGACCGCGGTGCTGCAGGGCGTGGAGGCCGAGCGCGGTATGGGCCGCGGAGTCGGTATGGCCGAAGATCCCGAACACCCCGCACTCCTCGTGCAGCTTGTCGTCGAATGGGGTCATGCTCGGGTGGACTCCCTATTGGCCGTGATGCGCGCGGTGGTGGTTTGGTCATTGCTCAGTGCCGGCATCAGATCCATGAACCACACGCCGAACTCTTCGACGTAGGGGACAAGCTTCTGCACATACGGGACTAGGCGGGCCTGTGTGACCCACTGCGGTGGTTGGTCAGGCTGCGTGAACCACAACAGAATCGCGTAGGCGACTGTGACGATAGCCAGCCCGCGCAAGGCGCCGAATGCGAACCCGAGCCACCGATCCACCGGGCCGAGCCGGCTTTGGCGGACGCGCACGGCGATCGGGTGTCCAACTAGGCTCACCAAGACCAGGACGGCCACGAATAGCACGAGGATGGTGGCGCCGTTGGAGATCAGTTCGTCCGACACATAGCGCTGCGCATACGGCAGGAAATAGGGGCGCAGGTACAGGGTGGCGGCGGCCGCTGCGACCAGGGCGCCCATGGCAAGGGCCTCCTTGGCGAACCCGCGGGAAAGCGCCAGTACGGCGGACAGCAAGACCATCGCTAAGATTCCGACATCCACGATCGCGGAACCGCTCATTGCGCTTCCCCGGCGCCAACCAAAGCCACCAACTCAGCGACGCTCACAATCTCCGTGTGGCGCAGCGGCGCTTCGGCATCGGCACCGCGCAGCGGAGGTGCCCAGGCCGTGCGGAAGCCAAGCTTGGCCGCCTCGCGCAGCCGCAGGCCCGGCTGGCTGACCGGCCGCACGTCGCCGGACAGGCCGATCTCGCCGAATGCAACCGTGCCCTCGGGGACCGGGATCCCGGATAGGGACGAAACCAATGCTGCCGCTACGGCCAAATCGGCGCCGGGCTCCTGTATCCGCAACCCACCTGTGACGTTGAGATAGATGTCCCGGCCCCCCATTGCCAGTCCGCAGCGTGCATCGAGCACCGCCAGCACCATGGCGAGGCGCGCCGCGTCCCAGCCGACGACGGCGCGGCGGGGCGTGGCGAGGGAACTTGGCGCCACCAATGCCTGGATTTCCGCCAGAAGTGGGCGGGTACCCTCGATGCCGGCGAACACGGCAGTACCGCTGGCCGGCTCGCCCCGGTCGGACAGGAACAGCGCCGAAGGGTTGGTGACCTCTGCCAGGCCGGTCGAGGTCATCGTGAACACGCCGATCTCGTCGGCGGGTCCGAAGCGATTCTTCACTGCGCGGAGGATGCGGAATGGGGTGCCGCGGTCTCCTTCGAAGTAGACGACGGCATCGACCATGTGCTCGAGGACGCGCGGGCCGGCGATGACGCCTTCCTTGGTGACGTGCCCCAGGATCACCAGGGCTGCGCCGCTACGTTTGGCGGCGGCGATCAACACCTGGGCGGTGCCGCGCACTTGGGCCACCGATCCGGGGGCGGACTCCAACTCGGTCAGGAACAGGGTTTGGATTGAGTCGATGATCACGACGGCCGGGGCGTCCGGCGCGGCCAGAGTGGCGGCAATCGCAGCGGCATCTGTGGCGGCGGCCAGGCGCAACGGTGCATCGGCCAGTCCCAGGCGCTGACCGCGCGCGCGAATCTGGTCCAACGCTTCTTCGCCAGTGACGTACAGGCACGCGATGCCTTTGCTGGCGATCGATGCAGCGACTTGCAGCAGCAAGGTGGACTTGCCGATCCCCGGTTCGCCGCCCACCAGCACCGCGGACCCAGGTACTAGGCCGCCGCCCACCACGCCATCGAATTCACCGATGCCGGACGGCAGGCGCCGGAATGTCGGCGATTGGCCGGACAGCGACTCGGTCGGAAGGGCGCGGCCGGCGGCCGTCGCGACACCGCCGATGCGGCCTTCGACGACTTGCTCCTCGACGATCTGGTTCCAGGCGCCACACGATTCACATCGGCCCGACCACTTGCCCGCGACAGCGCCGCAGGCCTGGCACACGTAGCGCGAGCGCGACTTGCTCACCCGGCGGCCACCTCGACATGAATGGGACCTTCGGCGCGGCCGTTGATGAACTGATCGACGAAGGCGTTGCTGGACTTGTCCAACTCGGCGACGGGGCCCTCCCAGACGATGTTGCCGCCGTGCAGCATCGCCACCCGGTCGGCGATCTTCCGCGCACTGCCGAGGTCGTGGGTGATCGAGATGGCGGTGGCGCCAAGTTCGCGCACGCACTTCACGATCAATTCGTTGATGACCTCGCTCATGATCGGGTCGAGACCGGTGGTGGGCTCGTCGAAGAACAGAATCTCGGGCTCAGTGGCGATGGCGCGGGCCAAGCCCACGCGCTTGCGCATCCCGCCCGAGAGTTCCGATGGCGATAGGTTGCCGACGTCGGCACCGAGGCCGACACGCGCAAGCATGTCCATCGCCTTCGCGCGTGCTTCACGCCGCGCCATGCCACGGCCTTCGATCAGGCCGAACGCGACGTTCTCCCAAACGTTCAGGCTGTCGAACAACGCGGCGCTTTGGAACAGCATGCCGAACTTGCGGCGTACTTCGGCGCGCTCGCGCCCGCGCAGGCCCACTACCTCAGCGCCGTCGACCAAGATCGAGCCGGCGTCGGGCGGCAGCAGGCCAATGATGCACTTCAGCAGCACGGACTTGCCGGTGCCGGAACCGCCGATGACGACGAGCGACTCGCCCTTCGCCACATCGATGTCGACGCCTTTGAGGACAGTCTTGCGCCCGAACGCTTTGCGCACGCCCTTCAGGCGGATTTTGGGGACAGCGTCCGTCATTGGGCGAAGAACATTTCCGATAGCAGGTAGTCAGCGCCGATCAGCAGGATCGATGCGGTGACCACGGCGCTGGTGGTGGCCGCACCCACGCCCTGCGCGCCGCCGCGGCTTTGATAGCCGTAGTAGCAGCCCATGAGCGCGATGATGAAGCCGAACACCGATGCCTTCACGAGGCCCGACACCACGTCCATGACTTCCAAGAAGTCCCACGTGTTGTGGATGTAGACGGTGGGCGCGAAGCCGAGCTTGTTCACGCCAATCACGTAGGCGCCGAACACGCCGATGATGTCACCGATCAGCACCAGCATCGGCATGGTGATGGCTGCCGCGATCAGGCGCGGCGCAACAAGGTAGCGGAACGGGTCGGTGGAGAGGGTCTCCAGCGCATCGATCTGCTCGGTCACCCGCATGGTGCCGATTTCGGCGGCGATAGCAGCGCCGACGCGGCCCGCCACCATGAGGCCGGCGATTACCGGGCCGAGTTCACGGGTAATGCCGATCACGACGATGCTGGCGACCGCACTCTCGGCGCTGAAGCGCGCGGAGCCGAGGTAGATCTGCAGCGCCAGCACCATGCCGGTGAACATGGCAGTCATGCCGACGACCGGCAGTGAGTAGTAGCCGATGGCGAGCAACTGATGGCCAAGCAGGCGCGGGTAGAACGGTGGCTGCACACAAGCGCGCAAGCCGCTGGCAGTGAAGCGGGCGAACTGGCCGGTGGCGGCCAGCGCCAACCGCGTGGTGCGGCCAATGGTGGTGAGGAATTGGAGCGGGAATGCGAGCATCCGCCTAGCCTTCCAAGTACCGGCGCTCGTAGCGCGGGCCGAGGGACGTGAGAATCTCATACGAGATGGTGCCGGCGGCCGATGCGACTTCGTCCAGCGCCATACCACCGCCGATTAGGCTGACCAGCGCGCCAGAATGGGCCGCACTCTCGGGCACGGCGGTCACGTCGATCGTAATCAGGTCCATGGAAACCCTGCCGACGATCGGGACCCGCATGCCCGACACGATGACGGAACCCCGCGCCAGATCGGAACCTTGCGCCCCCGCGGAACGCGGATAGCCGTCAGCGTAACCAACGGCGACGGTGGCGATTCGGGACGGCCCGGACACGTGGAAAGCGGCACCGTAGCCAACGCTTTCGGGGGTGTCAACGCGCCGGACCTGGACAATTTTCCCTTGCAAATGAACCACTTCCGCCATCGCCAGGGTGGGGTCGGACGACACCTGACCGCCGTACAGGGCGATGCCCGGACGGGACAGCTGGAAGTGGTAGGGCTGGCCCAGAAGGATGCCTGCGGAGTTAGCGAGGCTGGCCGGTGCGGCGGGCAGGGCGGCGATGCGGCGCAGGAAGTCGGTGAGCTGGTGACGGTTCATCGGATGGGCCGGGTCCTCGGCGCAGGCGAGGTGGCTCATGACCAGCACGACGTCGACGCCGTCGCGGCGGGCACGATCGACCGCGAACTCTGCTGTCTCATGGGCGCTCAGGCCGAGGCGGTTCATGCCGGTGTCGACATGCACGGCGGCGGGCAGCACGGCGCCGGCGGCGCGGCCGGCGGCGATCCAGGTGTCGATCTGCGCCGGCGAGTTCAGGACCGGGATTAGGTCGTGGGCGCGGGCGTCGCGCACCGGCTCGGGGCTGTTCAGGACCAGGATCGCCGGGTCGGGTCCCAGGATGCCGCGCAGCTCGACGCCTTCTTCGACGGAGGCAACGAAGTAGGTGCGGCACCCGGCGGCGAACAGAGCCGGGGCGACGCGGGCGACGCCGAGGCCGTAGGCGTCGGCCTTGACGACGGCACCGCAGGCGGAGGGGGCGGTGCGGCGGGCAAGCGCCTGCCAGTTGGCGGCGACGGCGCCGAGGTCGATGGTGAGAATGCCGCGGGCGGAGGACTCGCTCATGGCCGCAACGGCGCTAGGCGCCAAGACTCAGAACGGCGGCGGCGCCGACGAGAAGCGCTCGCGCTCCAGGTTGCCGAAGTGGGTGAACTCGGCGTCGAAGTGGAGCGACACCGTACCGGTGGGACCATGGCGCTGCTTGCCGATGATTACTTCCGCGATGCTGTGGACCTTCTCCATCTCCTCTTGCCACTTGCGGTGTTCCTCGGTCTGCTCGCCGCCATGCTGCGGCGGTTGGCGGCGCTCCAGATAGTATTCCTCGCGGTACAACAGCAACACCACGTCGGCGTCCTGCTCGATCGAGCCTGACTCACGCAAGTCCGACAGCATGGGGCGTTTGTCTTCGCGCATCTCGGGCGCGCGGCTGAGCTGGGACAGCGCGATCACCGGGACTTCCAAGTCCTTCGCCATCGCTTTCAACGAGCGCGTGATCTCGCTGATCTCCTGCACGCGGTTCTCGGAGCCGCTGCCGCGGCCGCCGGCGGGGCGCATGAGTTGGAGATAGTCGACGACAATCAGCCCCAAGCCCTGCTGACGCTTTAGGCGGCGCGCGCGGGTCCAGATGGCGGGCACGCTGAGCGCCGGCGTGTCGTCGATCCACAGGGGCGCGGTTTCGATTTCGATGCTGGCTTGGGTGAAGCGCAGGAAGTCGTCGGTGCCGAGGCTGGCGGTGAGCAGCTTTTGCGACGGGATGCGCGCGACGTCGGACAAGATGCGGGACGCGATCTGCTCGGCCGACATTTCGAGCGAGAAGAACGCGACCACGGCGCCTTCCGGGTATTCCGAACCAGGCTGACCGGACGCAGCCTTAAACGACTTGGCGGCGGAGAAGGCGATGTTGGTGGCGAGCGCGGTCTTGCCCATCGACGGGCGTCCGGCGATCACGATCAGGTCGGAGCGGTGCAGGCCGCCGAGCTTCTTGTCGAGGTCGTGCAACCCCGTCGACACGCCGACCAAGCGGCCATCGGCCTTGTAGGCCGCTTCGATGCTGGTGATCGCAGCGAGCAGGGATTCGCGGAATACCTGCAGCCCCCCTTCGGGGCGGCCGTCTTCGGCAAGGTGGAACAGCGATTGTTCCGCGTTCTCGATCTGGTGCGTGGCCGGCTCATCGAGGGTGGAGTCGTAGGCGGTAGCGACGATGGTTTCGCCGACCGTGATCAACTCGCGGCGCAGGAAGCAATCGTGGATGGCGCGGCCATAGGCCTCGGCGTTAACGACGCTGACGACGGAGGCGGCGAGACGGTCGAGGTACGATGCGCCGCCGACTTCCGCGAGGGCGTCGTCGCGCGCGAAGAACGACTTCAGCGTGACCGGGTTCGCATACTGGCTGCGCTCGATCATCTTCATCGCGTGCTCGAAGATGCGGCCGTGAACCGGCTGGAAGAAGTGCTGTGGGGCGAGGAAGCCGGCGACCTGGTGGGCCGCCTCGTTGTTCACCAGGATTGCGCCTAGGAGTGCCTGCTCGGCCTCAAGGTTGTGCGGCTGCTCGCGGTAGCCGGCTGCAGTAGCCGGTGCGCGATCACCGAACGCGATCAGATTGTTCCCCCGGGCCTCCACGGTCATTGAGGTACCACAGAACTACGCGGCGGATTCACGGAGCGCCAAATTGAGCGGGGGACAACAACCATCCACAGGCGAACAACAACGGGGATAACTCGGACGCGTCTCACGCCACCCCCGCGGCGGGCTCGGCCGCAGCGAGTTTTTCGACGCGCGCTTTGAGCGATGCGTTGAAGGATTCAAACGCCCGCTGGGTCGCGCGGTAGGGGAACCCGCCCATCACGAAGGGGACCAGGATGCCGTTGAAGGTTTCGCACTGTTCGAAGCGGGTGCCGCCGGCCTGGGGCGTGATGCGGAACCAGTGCTCGCCGTCGAACAGGCCCGGCATCAGCACGCGGCCGAGCCAGCGCAGCTCGCGGTTTGGCAGCGCGCGCAGGACGGTCGGCTTGAACTTCATGCTGCGCGAGCCGGGGATGCTGATGGTGACTTCGAGCACCGAGCCTTCGCGCGCCTCGCCAACGGGAATGCGCAGGAACGTGTTCCATTCCGGCAAAGCGCGGAAGTCGGTCAGCGTGCTCCACACCAGAGCCGGATCGGCCTGGATCACCACGAAGGTTTCGATCCGCTTGGACAACGCCCACGGCGAGCCGCCGGGCGGAGGGGGTTTGCGCGCCATGCGCTAGGCCGCGACCGAGTGGTTGCCGCGGTTGCGTTCCCAATCGGCGATGTAGTCGCGCGTACCGGGGACCGAGTCCTTGCGCCGCGAGAATTGAATTTGGAACACCACATGGTTCGAATACCGGAACAGGCACTCCGATGCAGCCAAATAAAATTGCCACATACGAGCGAAGCGTTCGTCGTAGAGGGCGACCGCCTTGCTGCGGTTGGCCAGAAAGCGGCGGCGCCAGGCGCGCAGCGTTTCGGCGTAGTGGTAGCGCAGCACCTCGATATCGGTGACCGACATACCGCTGCGCTCGATGGCCGGCACGACTTCGGACAGGGCGGGGGAGTACCCGCCCGGGAAGATGTAGCGGCGGATCCATGCGCTGGTGGCGCCGGGGCCATCGCTGCGGCCGATCGTGTGGAGCAGCGCCACGCCGCCGGGGGCGAGCAGGCGGCGGCATACCGTGAAGAACTCGTCGTAGTGGTTGACGCCGACGTGTTCAAACATGCCGACCGACACGATGCGGTCGAACTGGCCTTCGACGGCGCGGTAATCGGCCAACTGGAAGTTCACCCGGCTCTCTAAGCCTGCGTCGGCAGCGCGCTGGCTGGCCACCTTGAGCTGTTCTTCCGACAACGTGACGCCGGTGACGTTGGCGGAACTCATGCGGGCGATATCGAGTCGGAATCGAGGAACAGGCGGTGGAGGTCGCCGGACAGGTCGTAGTGGTGGCGCACGGGACCGGGTCGACGGCCGCGGTAGGAGTGCGCGACCCCCTTGGCGTCCACCATCGGCAGGGCGCCCTTCACGACGATCTTGCGCAACACAGGATCGAGTGGAAACACGCTGGAGCCTCCGCGAACGGAAATCACTACCAACGCCAACAACTAAAACCGACCGCGCCGGGGTCAACCGGCGCGGCCGGGGTAGATTACTCTGCGTCGGCCTCGGACTTCGCCTTTTTGGCCCGCTTCTTGGGCTTTTCGGCAGATGCTTCCTCGGCAACAGCTTCTTCGCCGTCCTCCGCCGGACCAGCGCCTTCTTCGAAGAAGGCTTCGGCCGCGACGGCTTCTTCCGAACCGGAGCCCGCGACCGCAGCGGCACCGCCGCCGGCGAGCGCCTGCTTCTGCGTCTCGGCTTCGGCTTCCGAGCGGGCGATGATCACGCGCACGTTGGCCGGAACTTCCGGGTGCAGATAGACGCGCAGCGGGTGAACGCCGAGCGCCTTGATGGCCTTATCCAGCCGCACCTGGGTGCGGTCGATCTTGATGCCGAGCGACGACACCGTTTCGGCGATGTCGCGCGCCGTGACCGAGCCGTACAGATGCCCGTTCTCGGACGCCTGACGCAGCAGCACGCAGACCTTGCCTTCCAACGCGGCGGCTTCGGACTGCGCATCGCCACGGCGGTGCGCATTGACCTTTTCCATGTCCGCGCGTTCGACCGCGAACTTGGCCTTGTTCTCCGGCGTCGAGCGCAAAGCCTTGCGCTGCGGCAGCAGGAAGTTGCGGGCGTAGCCGTCCTTCACTTTGACGACGTCGCCCAATTGGCCCAGCTTTTCAACGCGCTGGAGGAGAATGACTTCCATGGTTTTCTCCTCAGTCTGCGGTGTACGGCAGCAGGGCGAGGAAGCGCGCACGCTTGATTGCGACGGCCAACTCACGCTGACGGCGGGCGGAAACCGCAGTGATGCGGCTCGGCACGATCTTGCCGCGCTCGGAGATGAAGCGTTGCAGCAGCTTCACGTCCTTGTAGTCGATCTTGGGCGCGCCGGTTCCGGAGAACGGGCAGGTCTTGCGGCGGCGGAAGAACGGCCTACGGCCGGCTCCCCCCATATCACCTACGCCAGCTTGACCGCTCTTCATACGACGTCTCCTTCGTCATCGGCGACGACGCCGACGCCCATCGGCAGTTCGACATCGCGATCACGGCCGAAGCCGCGGTCGTCATCGCGACCCCCGCGGCGATCGCCACGGCGGCCACCGCGTTCGTCGCGGCCCTTGTTCTGCAGCATCGCGGACGGACCTTCTTCCAGCGCGTCCACGCGCACCGTCAACGTGCGCAGCACGTCTTCGGAAATGCCCATCAGACGTTCCATCTCCTTCACGGCGGCAGATGGCGTGTCCAAGTTCATGAACACGTAGTGGGCCTTGCGGTTCTTCTTGATGCGGTACGTGAGGTTACGCAAACCCCACTGTTCGACCTTGG
Source organism: Alphaproteobacteria bacterium (assembly GCA_947481575.1). Classification (GTDB taxonomy): domain Bacteria; phylum Pseudomonadota; class Alphaproteobacteria; order UBA2966; family CAIVPW01; genus CANKGV01. The sequence goes on along the minus strand of CANKGV010000005.1, from coordinate 96,914 downwards.
TGACCTTGCCGCCTTGGGCGGTGATCAGGTCGGTATAGGTCTTGGTCAGTTCCTCGACTTGCGCCGAGGAAACGTCTGGCCGGACCATAAAAATGCTCTCGTAGAGTGCCACTTCAGCTCCTTATGGCTGTGTCGGGACGAAGATCTGAGCCGAGCCCAGACCCGCCCATAGCCGGACTTCCGGCAAGGAGGTTTCGAAGCGGCGGACTATAGCGAAAGCCGCGCCGGGCGCAAGGATCGGCGCCGCCAGCGCCAGCGTGATCGCGGTTTTGCGTAAATACGCGGGATTTACGGAAAATCCGGGGACGGACGCGGGCCGCGGCTGGCGTAAATACGCGAGATTTACGCCAGGACGGCGCGGCGGCCGCGAACCGCAAATACGGGCTGATTACGGTGCCGAGGAGATCGGTGGCTTTGAGCGTTTGCCGGTTCATGCAACCCGGTATCTTAGTGTGCAAGCCGTAACGTGTCAATACGTATCGGAATTGCGCCGGTCCGGTTGACAGCCCGCCGCCCCGCCGGTTGATTGCGGCCCTGACTGCGGGGCAAGGAACAACAATGAAACTGGCACTGGTATTCCCCGGACAGGGCTCGCAGAAGCCCGGCATGGGCAAGGCGCTCGCGGCCGCGTATCCGGCGGCGCGGCGGGTGTTCGAGGAAGTCGACGACGCCCTGAACCAAAAGCTGTCCAAACTGATTTTCGACGGCGCGGAAATCGACCTGCGCCGCACGGAGAACACCCAGCCCGCGCTGATGACGGTGGGCATGGCGGTGCTGCGGGTGCTGGCGGACGAAGGCGGCGCGGCGCCTGGCTCGTACTCCTTAGTGGCGGGACACAGTCTGGGCGAGTACTCGGCGCTGGCGGCAGCGGGGGCGTTCACGATTGCCGACGCGGCGCGGGTGCTGCGGGCGCGCGGGCTGGCGATGCAGAAGGCGGTGCCGGGCGACGCGGGCGTGATGTCGGCAGTGTTGGGCGCGGAACTGGCGGCGGTGGAAAAAGCCGCGGCGGACGCTGCCGACCTGACCGGCGGCGTGTGCGTGGTGGCTAACGACAACGCGCCTGGGCAGGTCGTGCTGTCCGGCAGCACGACAGCGGTGGAAGCGGCCGAGGTGGGCGTGAAGGCCGCGGGCGCGAAGCGGGCTGTGCGGCTGGAAGTAGCGGCGGCGTTTCATTCGCCGCTGATGCAGCCGGCGGCCGCCGAGATGAAACGCGTGCTGGCGGAAGTTGCGCTGCGCACCCCGGCGGTGCCGGTGGTGGCGAACGTGACGGCGGGGCAGGCGAGCGACCCGAACGATATCCGCGAACTGCTGGTGCGCCAGATCACCGGGCGGGTGCGGTGGCGCGAGTGCGTGACGCACATCGCCGCCCAGGGGGTGGATACGCTGCTAGAGCTTGGCGCGGGCAAGGTACTGGCGGGGTTGGCGAAGCGGATCGAGCCGGGGCTTACGACCTATTCGGTCGAGACGCCGGAAGATGTGGCGGCATTTTTGACGATGGTGCGGTGATGTTCGACCTGACCGGCAAGCGGGCACTGGTGACGGGCGCTTCGGGCGGCATCGGCGGTGCGATTGCGCGGGCGCTCCACGCGGCGGGCGCTGAAGTGGGACTTTCGGGCACCAAGGTGGCGGCGCTCGAAGCGCTGGCGGGCGAACTGGGATCGCGCACGCACATTCTGCCGTGCGACCTGAGCAACCCGGCTGCGGCGGCGGAACTGGCGAATCAGGCGGAGACCGCGATGGGATCCTTGGACATTCTGGTCAACAACGCCGGCATCAACCGCGACAACCTTGCCCTGCGCATGAAGGACGAAGAATGGCAGGCGGTGCTGGACGTGAACCTGACCGCGGGCTTCCGCGTTATCCGGGCGGCGCTGCGCGGCATGGCCAAGCGGCGCTGGGGGCGGATCATTTCGATTACCTCGGTAGTGGGGCAGATGGGCAACGCGGGACAGGCGAACTACGCCGCAGCAAAGGCCGGCACCGAGGGCATGACCAAGGCGATCGCGCTGGAGATGGCGACCCGCGGCATCACCGCCAACTGCGTGGCGCCGGGGTTCATCGAAACGGCGATGACCCACGGGCTGACGGAAGAACAGCGGGCGCGGCTGAAGGAGCGCATTCCGGCGCAGACGCTGGGGACGCCGAACGACGTGGCGGCGGCGGTGGCGTATTTGGCCAGCACCGAGGCGGCCTATGTCACCGGGCAGACGATCCATGTGAACGGCGGCATGGTGATGCCGTAGGGGTTGAACCCGGTTGCGTGGTACTGCGGGCAGTAAGGCGTGGATGGCCGGAACAAGTCCGGCCATGACGGGTATCTCAATGAGTCCGGCGGTGACGGGGTGCTACGCATTGGCCCCTCGTGCTGGGCGTCATGCGCGGGCTTGGCCCGCGTATCCACGACTTGGCGGCGGCGAGGCGTGGATGGCCGGACCTTTGACGTGGCGCGCTATTCGCGCGACGTCCGGCCATCAGGGCCTGGGTGAGCCCCAAGGGCTTGTGGACGTTCCACAAGCAAGTATGGTACGCACCCACTACCGCCGAACGAGCCCGGTCTCGACGTGACTTCGGCTTGAAAACGTCAACAGTGGAACGGAACGCAATGACGCAAATTGCCGAGCGCGTTAAGGACATCGTGGTCGATCACCTTGGTGTCGAAAAAGACAAGGTGACGGAGAACGCGAGCTTCATCGACGACCTGGGTGCCGACAGCTTGGACACCGTGGAATTGGTGATGGCGTTTGAGGAAGAGTTCGGGTGCGAAATCCCGGACGATGCGGCGGAGAAGATCCTGACCATGAAGGACGCGATCGACTACCTGAACCAGCACGCACAGAAGAAGAGCTAGCCGTAGCTAGACTGCTGCAGTTCACGCATCGCCGTCCCGGCTACCCGGGAGACCGAACCCCATGAGACGCGTCGTTATCACCGGAATGGGGCTGGTCACGCCGTTGGGCGTCGGCCTTGAGCACAATTGGCGCCGCTTGCTGGCGGGCGATTCCGGCGCGGGCCCCATCACCCAGTTCGACACGACCGATCTGCGCTGCACGATCGCGTGCATGGTGCCGCGCGGCACCGAGCCCGGCCAGTTCGACGCCGACGCGTTTGTGCCCGCGAACGAGCGGCGCAAGATGGACGAGTTCATCGTGTTCGGCCTGGCCGCGGCGCGCCAAGCGCTGGAAGACGCCAAGTGGATGCCGGAGGACGAAGCCGACCGCTTGCGCACGGGTGTGCTGCTGGGTTCGGGCATCGGCGGGCTGTCTTCGATCGAGCAGGCGGCCATTCTGGTCCACGAAAAGGGACCGCGGCGCCTGAGCCCGTTCTTCATTCCTTCGGCGCTGATCAATCTGTTGTCGGGCCACTTCTCGATCACGTACGGGTTCAAGGGCCCGAACGTCTCGGTCGTGACCGCGTGTTCGACCGGCGCCCACGCGATCGGCGACTCATCGAAGCTGATCCAGCGCGGCGAAGCGGACGTGATGATCGCCGGCGGCGCCGAAGCCGCGGTGTGCCGGTTGGGCGTCGCGGGTTTCTCGGCCTCGCGCGCACTCTCCACTGCATTCAACGACCGTCCCAAGATGGCGTCGCGTCCGTGGGACAAGGACCGCGACGGCTTTGTGATGGGCGAAGGCGCGGGCGTGGTGGTGCTGGAAGAATTGGAGCACGCGCGCAAGCGCGGCGCCCGCATCTACGCCGAAGTGAAGGGCTATGGCCTTTCGGGCGATGCGTACCACATCACCGCACCGTCGCCGACCGGCGACGGTGGGTTCCGCGCCATGCAGGGCGCGTTGCGCGATGCGGGCCTGGAGGCAGGCGACATCGACTACATCAACGCCCACGGCACCTCGACGCCGCTCGGCGACGAGATCGAAATGGGCGCGGTGAAGCGCCTGTTCGGCGAGGCGGCCTACAAGCTATCGATTTCTTCCACCAAGTCGTCGATCGGGCATCTGCTGGGCGCGGCGGGTTCGGTGGAAGCCATCTATTCGGTGCTGGCGCTGCGCAACCAAATGGCGCCGCCGACCATCAACATCGACAACCCGTCGGAAGGCTGCGACCTCGACATGGTGCCGCACAAGCCGCGGGCGCGCCGCATCGACGCGGTGCTGTCGAACTCGTTCGGGTTCGGCGGGACCAACGCCTCATTGGTGCTGACCGCAGCGCCGTGACGCGGTGCCCCGGACTGTCGCCAAGGTAGCCAGTCTCGCCCTCAGCGGCGTTCTCATCCTTGTGCTGGCGGCGTTCGGTTTTGCAGTTTCCGTGATCCACGCGCCGGGGCCCGCCGCGGCCGACACCACCGTGGTGCTGCCGCGTGGCACCAATCTCAATGCCATCGCCACTCTGCTGGCCGATCACACAGTGATCCGCAGCGCCCCGGTGTTTGCGCTGTGGGTGCGAGTGAGCGGGCAGGGCGGACTGCTGCGCGCCGGCGAGTACCGGTTTCCCGCCCACGCCACCGGTGTCGATGTAGCGCGCATGCTGGTGGAGGGGCGCACCCTCAAGCACCGGGTGACTATCCCGGAAGGACTGACCAGCGCCCAGGCACTGGCGCTGGTGACGGCCGCCGACGCGCTGCAGGGCGATTTGCCGCGCGGCATGGCGGAAGGGGCACTGCTGCCCGAGACCTATCAGTACGAATGGGGCGACACGCGCGCCGCACTGGTGGCGCGGATGCAGAAGGCGATGGCGGATCTGACCGCCGAGCTGTGGGCGGCGCGCGATGCTTCGGTGACGCTGACTGCGCCGGCGCAGGCGGTGACGCTCGCCTCGATTGTCGAGCGCGAGACGGCGGTGGCCGACGAGCGGCCGCTGGTGGCCGGCGTATTTTTGAACCGCTTGCGCCTGGGGATGCGCCTGCAATCGGACCCGACGGTGGCGTTTGCGCTGCAGCAGCTTGGGCGCGCCGACGCGCCGCTGACCCGCGACGACCTGGAGATCGACAGCCCCTACAACACCTACCGGGTAAAGGGACTGCCGCCGGGGCCGATCGCCAATCCGGGGCGGGCGGCGTTGTTTGCGGTGCTGCATCCCACGGCGACCAATGCGTTGTACTTTGTGGCGGACGGCACCGGGGGCCACGTGTTCGCGGCGACCCTGGACGAGCACAACCGCAACGTCGCCCGGTTCCGGGCGCTGCGAGGGGATTGATGGCGAAGAGCACAGCAGTGGCGAGCATGACCGGGTTCGCCCGCGCAGAAGGCGGGCACGGCGGCGCCACGTGGCAGTGGGAAGTGCGCAGCGTCAACGGCCGCGGGCTGGAGGTGCGCGCCAAGCTTGCCACCGGGCTCGACCGGCTGGAGCCGCAAGTGCGCGAACGCACCGCGGCGGCGGTGGCGCGCGGGTCGGTGTCGATCTCGCTGCGGGTGACGCGGCCCGGCGAAGCGCGCGCGGTTTCGGTGAACCGCGAACTGGTGCGGGCACTGCGCAGCGTGGCGGCGGAACTGGGCGAGACGGTTTCGCTCGATGCGGTGTTCGCGGTGCCGGGCGTGGTGGAGGTTTCCGACCCGACCGAGGACGAGGCGGAGCGCGAGAGGCTCGACGCGGCGATGCTGGCGGATTTGGACCGGGCGCTGGCCGACCTGAAGATTGCGCGGCGCGCGGAAGGCGGGCGCATCGGGGCGATCCTGTCGGGGCTGCTGGACGAGATTGCGGCGATCACCAAGGCTGCGGCCGGCAATGCTTCGGCGCAGCCCGATCTGCTGCGGGCCAAGTTCACCCAGCGGGTGGCCGAGATGCTGGCGGACACGCCGCCGCTGGCGCCGGACCGGCTGGCGCAGGAAGTGGCGCTGCTGGCCCTCAAGGCCGACGTGCGGGAAGAGATCGACCGGCTCGGCGCACATATCGCGGCCGGGCGCGACCTGTTGGCCGAAGGCGGGCCGGTGGGGCGCAAGCTCGACTTTCTGACCCAGGAGCTGGGGCGCGAAGCCAACACGTTGTGTTCGAAGTCGGCGGACGCTGATCTCACCCGCGCCGGGTTGGCGCTGAAGGTGGCGATCGAGCGGTTCCGCGAGCAAGTGCAGAACCTGGAGTAGACCGTGCCGCCTTTGCCGCAACGCCGTGGATTGATGCTGGTGCTGTCGTCGCCTTCGGGAGCAGGCAAGACCAGCATCGCCAAACATCTACTGCAGAACGACGCCGAGTTGGCCCTGTCGGTTTCGGTGACGACGCGCGCGCGGCGCTCGAACGAGGTCAACGGCCACGATTACCATTTCATCGACAAGGCGGAGTTCGACCGGCTGGTGCGCACCGGTGCGCTGCTGGAGCACGCCGAGGTGTTCGGCAATCACTACGGCACGCCCCGGGACGGCGTCGAGCGGGCGCTGGCGGCCGGCCGCGACATCTTGTTCGACATCGACTGGCAGGGCGCCAACCAACTGCTGAAGCAATCGCGGGCCGATGCGGTGTGCATCTTTATCCTGCCGCCGTCGGTGGGCGAGCTGGAGCGGCGGTTGCGCACGCGCGCGCAGGACTCGGCCGAGGTGGTGCAGCGCCGCATGGACCGCGCCCACGACGAGATCGAGCACTGGAAGGACTACGACTACGTGATCCGGAACCTAGACCTGGATGAGTGCGTTGCCGACGTACGGACGATTCTGGCGGCAGAGCGGATGCGGCGGACGCGGCAGCCGGGGCTGGTGGAGTTCGTGACGGGGCTGCAAGCGACGAAGGTCACGCGGTGAGCGAACCGATTCTGGTTGCAACCGGGCTCCGCAAAACCTTCCGTGCGGCGCGCGGCAACCCCGCCGTGGAAGCGCTGCGCGGCGTCGATCTGACGGTTGCCACGGGCGAGGTGTTTGGGCTGCTCGGGCCCAACGGCGCGGGCAAGACCACCGCCATGCGCATCTTGTGCACGCTGCTGATTCCGAGTGCGGGCAGCGCCCGCATTGCCGGGTTCGACTTGGTGCGCGAGCAGGCGCAGGTGCGCCAGCGTATCGGCTACGTGGGCCAGAAGGGCGGCATGGAGGGCGTGGCCACCGGGCGCGAGAACCTGATTCTGCAGGCGCGCCTGTACGGCATGAGCCGGGCGGCGGCGGCGGTGCGGGTGGACGAACTGATCGACCGGCTGAAGCTGGCAGAGTTCGCCGGGCGCAAGACCCAGACCTATTCCGGCGGCCAGCGGCGCATCTTCGATTTGGCCTCGGGTATCATCCACAAGCCGCCGTTGTTGTTTTTGGATGAGCCGACGACGGGCCTTGATCCGGCGAGCCGGGCGCGGGTGTGGGACGAAGTGCGGCGCCTGAACGCGGAAGGCGCGACGGTGTTCCTAACCACCCATTACCTGGAGGAAGCCGACGCGCTGTGCGGGCATGTGGCGATTGTGGACAAGGGCGCGGTGGCGGCGCTCGGCACGCCGGCCGACCTGAAGGCGACGGTGGGCGGCGACACGATCGTGCTGGGGTTCGCCAGCGAGGCCGCCGCCAAGGCCGCAGCGGCGGCGGTGGTGGGCTCGCCGTTCGGGGCCAAGATGCAGACCCACGAACAGACCGTGCGGCTGTATGTGCACCGCGGCGAGGAGGTGCTGCCGGCGGTGCTGCAGTTCCTCAATGCCAAGCAACTGGAGATCGCCACGGTGACACTGGCGCGGCCGTCGCTCGACGAAGTGTTCCTGAAGTTGACCGGGCGGAGTTTGACGTCGGAACCGCAGGTGGGGAGCTAGGCGATGCTGCGCGATACGTACCTGGTGGCGAAGCACGAACTGCTGGTGACGGCGCGCAACCCGTTCTGGATCGTGTTCGGGCTGTTTCAGCCGATCGTGTACCTGCTGCTGTTCGCGCCGTTCCTGAAAGGCGTGGCGAGCACGCCGGGGTTTCCGGGCGGCGATTCGATTCAGTTCTTCGCGCCGGGCTTGCTGATCATGAACGCGATGTTCAACGCGGGGTTTGCCGGGTTCGGCATCATCGAGAAGATGCGCTCCGGATTCTTGGAGCGCCTGCGCGTGACGCCGATCAGCCGGGTGGCGCTGGTGCTCGGGCTGGTGCTGGTGAGCACCACCGAGGTGATTCTGCAGAGCGTGCTGCTGGTGGTGGTGTCGCTGTTCTTCGGCCTGACCGTGACGATGGCGGGGATCGCGCTGCTGCTGGTGCTGCTGGTCCTGGTGGCGATCGCGATGGCTTCGGCGTCGTTCAGCCTGGCGCTGATCGTGAAGGATGAGGGCATCCTGGCGGGGGTCACCAACTTCTTCCAACTGCCGCTGTTGCTGCTGTCGGGCGTGCTGCTGCCGATCGCATTCGCGCCGGCGCTGATCCGGGCGCTGTCGGCGCTGGACCCGTTCCGCTACGCGGCGGATGCCGCGCGCGACTTGATTGTGGGAGGCAGCGACGGCGCCTCGGTCACGACGGCGTTTCCGTTGTTCGTGATATTGGCGGCGATCGCCCTGGGTTGGTTCGTGCGGATGATCCGGGAAGCGGTGGCGTAAAGCCTGCGTTGCGGGTTTTGGGCGCCAGCCGCTACACTTGCGCCATGAACAAGATCGCCGCATTCGCCGCTGCCGCCGGACTGGCCGCCCTGGCCGTGACCGCCAACGCCGCTGACCACAAGCCGGCGGCCGAAGCGGCCAAGGGCCCCGTCGAGGCCACGATCATCATCCTCGGCGACGTGAGCGTGCCGGTGGTCAACGGCAAGAAGGTGCGGCGCTACGAGTACGCGGCGGTGGGCCTGAAGGTGAACGACGTCGCCAAGCAGAAGCCGATCGTGTGCGACCGCAAGTTTCAGCTCGCCGATGCGCTGCTGCTGTACACCCACGGTCACCCGTTTGCGCAGGGCAACGCCACCGAAGGCACGGCAACGAAAGCCGCGATGCTGGAGATCGCCAAACAGGTGACGGGCGCCGACGTGGTGGTGGGGCTTGAGCTGACCTGGGCGGCCAACCCGCAGCCGCTGCAGACCACCATTTTCGGCCGCACGACCGACATTCTGTGCACGTCGAAGTAGTAGTCTAGCGGCGCAGGTCCTTGGTGATGGTGACGGCGGTGGCCGCGCCGGTCAGCACCGAGCGGTAGACTTCCAGGTTTTCCACGACCCGCTGTACGTAGTTGCGGGTTTCGGAAATCGGGATCGCCTCGATCCAATCCACGACATCGATCGCGCCGGCGCGCGGATCGCCGTTGTCCTTCAGCCACTCGCGCACGCGGCCTTCGCCGGCGTTGTAGGCGGCAATCGCCAGCACGTAGGAGCCGTTGTACTGGTCGAGCAGCGACGACAGATGGGCGATGCCGAGGCGCAGGTTGTACGCGTCGTCGAACAACTGTGTGCCGTCGTACTTCACGTTCTGCGCTGCGGCGACCAGCTTGGCGGTGGCGGGCATGAGCTGCATCAAGCCGCGGGCGCCGGCGGACGACACGGCCTTTTCGTTGAACTCGCTCTCCTGCCGCGTAATCGCCAGCACGAGGGCCTGTTCGGCGCCGGTGCCCGCTACGGGGAACCGTGGGTAGCCGGCCTTGGCAAGCTGCACGCCATCGCGCTGCAGGCTGCGCTTGGCGACGGCGACACCGAGATCGGTGCGGCCGACGGCGCCCGCGAGTTCGGCGACCAGATAGGCCTGACCCGGCGTCGTGGCGCTGTCGGTCAGCTTGAGCAGGAACGGGCGCAGGCGGTCTTGCTCGCCGACTTCGGCCAGCATCACGGCGACGCGCGCCAACTCGCGGCGGCCCAGTGCATCGACATCGGCGGCGTTGGGCTGCGGGTCGGCGGCGATGGCAATGCGGGCGGAGCCCATGCGGTCCAGGGCCATCTGGCCGTAGAACGTGGTGGCGAAGCGGGCGGCGTCCTGGAACCAAGTGTCGGCGACGGTGGCCTGGTCCAAAGCAGCGGCGGCCATGCCGGCCCAGTAGGCGGCGCGCGACACGCTGACGGGGGTGCGCACGGCGTCGTATTCGCGGGTGAAGTGGCCGTAGGCGGTGGCGGCGTCGTTGCGGTAGCGCAGCGCGACCCAGCCGGCGAGCCATTCGCCTTCGGACAGCACCACCGGATCGTTGGTGCCGTGGCCCGCGAAGATCTTGTACGCGTCGTCCACCCGGCCGGCGGCGAGGGCGCGGCGGCCGAGGATGGCGCGCTCGGTCCACCACACGGATTCGGGGCCGGTGCCGTTGGTGGCGGTGAGCAGCAGTTCCAGCGCGCCGTTGGTGTTGTTGGCCTGGCGGCGCCAGCGGATGCGCTCGTACAGCAGGCCGGGGTCGTTCTTCAGGTTGTCGGGCAGCTTGGCCACCATGCCATCGACGCCGGGGGCGTGGCTGCGCAACGCCATGCGGGCTTCGGCCAACTGGCGTTGTTCGGGCACGACGCGCGGCAACATGCGGCGCGCCTCGGCCGTCTTGTTGAGCCACAGGAGCGCGTCCAGGCGGCGGGCGTGGTCGTCTTTGGACAGGAACTTGCCGAACCCGGCGAGCAATCGGGTCTCGTTGTCCTTGGTCAGGCTGGTATCGGTCCATGCTTTGCGTGCCCAGGTGATGGCGTCTTGCGGCCGGCCGGACTCGGTGAGTGCTTCGGCGAAGCGCACCATGCCGGCGCCGGTGACCGGCGGGTGGCGGGCGAACCAGTCCAGCACGGCGTCGTCGTTACGCTCATTGCCCAACGCGTTCTCGGCGTTGCGCAGCAGCGTTTCGGCCTGCGGCCAATCGGGGTTCGCATCGATGAACGCAGCGAGTTCGAGGAACCGCGCGCGCGAGCTGGAATCCGCCAGGAACGCCCAGGTGATGGTTTTGGACAGCAGCGGCTCGGTGCCGGCATTGGCGGCGGACAGCGCATCGGACCAGCGGCCCGCGGCGATGGCGGCAAATGCAGTGCGGTAGGTGGCCTGGTTGGCGTCGCTCAGTTTGGGCGGGAACGGCGCGTCGGCGGCGCCGGCAGGCCATGCCGGGAGCGTCGCCGCGCATGCCAGCAGCAGCAGCCCCGTAACCCCGCCGAACCGCGATTCCCCCACGCCTGGTACTCCCGAGGCCATCGGGCCGCCCCATCGGCCCGAAAAACGCAGTAAGTGTAGGGGGATAGCTGCGTCTGCCGCAAGGCTAGGCAATTCGTCGCGCGTTGCCGGTCAGGTTGGCCCGTGGTACGGCAGGGCAATGCAACGCAGCCGCAACTGGGTCGTTGCCGCCATCGCGGCCGTGGGCTGGGCGATCGTCGCTGGGCTGCCGCTGACGTTTTTCGGCTCCGGCGGCGTGGTCGTGGAAGGCCCTGCCGGCGTCCCGGCGCCGGGGGTACTGCTGGTGCAGAACCACTGGATCCCGCTACTGGCGGTGCAGCCGCCGCGCGAGTTCAACGACTGCTTTGTGCAGCGCGTTCAGGTGCAATGCACGCTGACCACCCAGGCGCGCTTGGCCGAGCTGGTGGCGAACCAAACCGTGCGCTGCGAAATCCCGCACTACGCGAAGGACAACCGCGGGTGGGGCACGTGCTGGGTGCGCGGGGCCGACGGCGCCTATCCCGCGGATAGCCTCAACCTGGTGATGATCCGCGACGGGCTGGCGATGGTGGACCCGCTTCACACCCGCGCGTTCGATGCCGAAGGGGACCGGGCGCGGCGCGACAAGCGCGGCATCTGGGCCGGGACCGTGATGCCCCATTCCAACCAGACCGGCTCGCTGACCGGCGGCGCCCAGGTGGAGAATGCCGGACTCATCGAAATCCGCGATGTTAGCGTGCATCTGTATGGCGTGGACGCGCCGCTGGAGGAGCAGCGCTGCCTGCTCAACGGGCTCGACTACGCGTGTGGCCTGCTGGCGCGCGCGCACTTGATGGAGCTGATCGCCGGCCAGAACCAGGTATGCCGGACCGAGCGCAACAAGGACGACGGCAACATCTATGGCCTGTGCGGCCAGGCCGGCCCGGGCGGGCGCGACATGGCCGACGGCGCAACCTCGCTGAACGAGATGATGATCGAGGACGGCTGGGCGGTGGCGGCGCGCGGCGCGCCCAAGGACTACGTGCGCCTGGAAGCGGCAGCGCGCGGCAACAAGCGCGGCATGTGGGCGGGCCAGTTCGTGCGGCCTGCGGAGTGGCGCCATGGCCAACGCTAGGCGCTGGCTGGCGGCGGTGTGCCTGGCGGCGGCGGCCCTCGGGTGGGCCGGTACGGCCGGCGCGCAGGAGATTGTCGGCTTCGCAACGGTGCGCGGGCCGAACGTGGTGCAGATCGCCAACTGGTGGGTCAGCTTGCTCGGCGTGTCCATGGCCGAAGAGGACACCGTGTGCCGCCGGGGGGCGGCCGAGGCCGCGTGCGGCCTGATCGCCCTGGGCAAGTTCGCCGATCTGGTGGGCGGCAAGTACTACGTGTGCGACACGCAGCAGTTCGAGGGCGACGTGCGCACCTGGGCGACGTGCACCGAGTACGACCGCGAACAACGCGCGCCGATCCAAGGCGCGACCACATTGAACCGCCAACTCGTTCAGTCTGGGTGGGCGATGGCGAGCGCCCATCGCGGCGAGGAACTGGCGGCGGACGCGGCTGCGGCCAAGGCGGCGGCCAAGGGGCTGTGGGCGTATGCCCTGCCCGAGCCGAAGGCGATGCCGGACCGCCTGTTTGGTCCCGCAGACGCGGCGGATGGGAATACGCTGACGATCGGCGGCGTATGGGTGCGCCTATGGGGCGCCGATGCGCCGGAACTGGCGCAGACGTGCCGGATTGCGGCCGGGACCTATTCGTGCGGAGCAATGAGCCAAGCGCACCTGATCGAACTCACCATGGGCAAGCGGATCGCGTGCGACGTGCACCCGGTGCCGGGTGACGACCGGGTGTGGGGCGTGTGCGCCGAGGCCGACGCCCAAGGCAAGCGCAAGACGGGCGCGCCGACGCTGAACGATGCGATGGTGCGGTCCGGCTGGGCGGTGGCGGACCGCCGCCGGGTCGAAGAAATGATTCCGATCGAGATCGAGGCCAACAACAATCACCGCGGCATGTGGGGCGGGCAATTCACCGCCCCGGCGCCGTGGCGCAGGGGAGTGCGCTAGATCATGACGGCATACTTCGGCTTCCTGGTGACCGACCTTGCGCCCGACACGGCCAAGGAATTGAAGGTGGAAGTGGGACGCGGCGTGTTCGTGGCACGCGTCGAGCAGGACTCGCCGGCCGACTTCGCCGGGATGCTGGTGGGCGATGTGGTATCGGCGGTGGACGGGACGCCGATCGGTTCGGTGGCGGCGCTCACCCAGATCGCCGGCCGGTTCGAAGGCGACCGCCAAGTGATTCTGACCGTGGTGCGCGACGAGCAGATCGTGACGACGCCCTTCACCCCGGTGGAAATCTCCGGCGCGGTAGGCGGCGCACTGAAACCAGGGCTGGCCGGAGCGCTGTTGTTCAACTTGGACTTCGGCATGCAGATCGCCATGCCGGGTCTGTTCGGCGGGATCGTGGTGGCGGACGTGGTGGCGGGCAGCCCCGCTGAGCGCAACGGCGTGAAGATCAACGACATCATCGTCGGCGTGAACGGCGCCGATATTTCCTCGGTCAGCGAATTCCTGTTTGAGGGCAAGCGCGCGCCGGCGGCCGTGGCCATCGCGGTGATCCGCGACGGCGCCAAGCGCGAACTGAACCTGCAGTAACCCCGCGCGCACTTGCGCCGCCTTGCCCGGCGCAGCGCGCGCGGGTATGGTCCCAACCCGCAACTCAGCCCGGAAAATCCATGTTCAGCGGCTCTATCGTCGCCCTGGTCACACCGTTCCGGAACGGGGCGGTTGACGAAGCGGCGTTTCAATCTCTGGCGGCGTGGCAAGTGGAGCAGGGCACCAACGGTTTGGTGCCGTGCGGCACCACCGGCGAATCGCCGACGCTCAGCCATGCCGAGCAACACCGCGTTATCGACCTGTGCGTCGAGACGGCGGCGGGGCGTGTGCCGGTGATCGCCGGTACCGGCTCCAACTCCACCGAAGAAGCCATCGCGCTGACGCGCCACGCCAAGCGGGCGAAGTGCGACGCGGTGCTGCAGGTGACGCCCTATTACAACAAGCCGACCCAGGAAGGGCTGTACCAGCACTTCAAGGCGATCCACGACGCGGTCGATATTCCGATCATCCTGTACAACATCCCCGGCCGCTCGGTGGTGAACATCACCAGCGAAACCCTGGATCGCCTGGCCAAGCTGCCCAACATCGTCGGCATCAAGGACGCGACCAGCGACATCGCGCGGGTCAGCGCTACGCGGCTGCTGCTGGGCTCGGACTTCATCCAGCTTTCCGGCGAGGACGCCACCGCGCTCGCCTTTAACGCCCACGGCGGCCACGGCTGCATTTCGGTGACCGCCAATGTGGCGCCCGCGCTGTGCGCACAATTGCAGGCGGCGACGCTGCGCGGCGATTTTGCCACCGCGTTGGAACTGCAAGACCGGCTGATGCCGCTCCACACGGCGCTGTTCCTGGAAACCAGCCCGGCGCCGGTGAAGTACGCCATGAGCTTGCTGGGCCGCGCCACCGGCGACCTGCGCCTGCCGCTGGTGCCGGTGACCGAGGCGACCAAGGAAAAGGTCCGGACCGCCATGATGGTCACTGGCGTTCTGAACTAGCCCCATGGTGGCGAAGCGCCCTGATGGCCGCGCGATGGTCGCGGTCAATCGCAAGGCGCGGCACGATTACTTCATCGACGACACGCTGGAAGCCGGCATCGCGCTGACGGGCAGCGAGGTGAAAAGCCTGCGCTCCGGCAAGGCCTCGATCGCGGAGGCGTTTGCCAACAAGGACGAAGGCGACTTCTTCCTGATGAATGCGCACATTCCGGAATACGCACCGGCCGCGCGCTTCGGCCACATGCCCCGGCGCCCGCGCCGCCTGCTACTGCACAAGCGCCAGATCGAGAAGCTGACCGGGATCGTTGCTTCCCCCGGCATGACCGTGATTCCGCTGGCGATCTACTTCAACGACCGCGGCTACGCCAAGGTCGAACTCGGCGTTGCCCGCGGCAAGAAGGACTACGACAAGCGCGAGACGATCAAACAGCGCGACTGGGACCGCGAGAAGCAGCGGCTGCTCCGGAAGGAGTAGGGCGCCTGTCGCCGTCCTTCTGCCCTGGGGCACGGCGATTGCATTAACCATGACGGCTACCGGAGACCGCTCGACCGAGCGATCCCCGGAAATGGCCGCAACAAACGATCAAGGGCAGAACGCTTGCGTCGTCACGGTCTTCGTCAAGGGTTGCCGGACGGTCAGTCTTGCCTAGTGGTAGGCAAAGATTGCCGTTTCACGGCAATTTCTGCGCACCGTTGCCACCGCGAACCGTTGCCCCAACCGAGGGAATAGACCATGAGCGTGTCGCCAACCGGTTCCGGGGCAGGGGCAAGCGCCGCCGCCCACGTCACTCGCCAGCAGCAGCCGCGCGAAGCACAACACAAGGAAGCGGCCAACACGCGCGCCGCCGACCGCACGCCGCCCAAGGCCGCGGCGGCTCCCGCTCCCGCGCCGAAGGAAACCGCGAACGACCGCGAACGCGACAGCGATCGCGACGACTCGGCCGGTAAGACTGTGGATGTGAGCGCCTAGTTCTTTCTTCGCCTGTACGTAGACGATGGGGCCGGGCAATTGCCTGGCCCCACTTCGTTTAGGCCCCGGCCGCGATGCCTTCGATGACCGCATCGAACATCGCCACGGTCAGCCTTCGCGTATTCATGTTGTAGCGCGAACAGTGATAGCTGTCGGCGAGGCGGTAACGTCCCGCGTCGGCAATCGCGCCGTGTTTGAACGGGATGCCTTTCAGTTCCAGCGCGCGCAGCACGGCCCCGTGGGCGATGTGGCCGAGGGCCAGGATCGTGCGCAGGTTGGGCAGCGCGGCGATCTCGCTGGTCAGGAACGGATTACAGGCGGCGACCTCGGCGCCGACCGGTTTGTTTTCCGGCGGCACGCAGCGCACGGCGTTGGTGATGCGGGCGCGGCGCAGCGTCAGGCCGTCGTCGGGACGAGCGTCATACACTCCGGTGGCAAATCCGAACTTCAGCAGGGCCGGGTAGAGGACTTCGCCGGCGCCGTCGCCGGTGAAGGGGCGGCCGGTGCGGTTGGCGCCCTGCAGCCCGGGCGCGAGGCCGACGATCAACAGTTCCGCGTCAGCGCCGCCAAATGACGGGACCGGGGCGTTGTGCCAATCGGGCTGCTCGGTGCGCAGACGGTCGCGCAGCCCGCACAGGCGCGGGCAGCGGCGACAGTCGTGCGGCGGGCCGGACAGTCCTGCGGTCAAACGCCCAGCGGTGGTACCGGTTCGCTCACGCGGTCTGACGGATGCGCGGAGCTGCCGCGACGGCGGCCGGACGCTCGGCGGCGTCGGCAACCGGCACGACTACTTCGGCCGTTTCACGCATGATGTCGCGGGCGATGTCTTGCAGTTCGATGAACTGGTCGGCTTGCCGGCGCAACTCGTCGGCCACCATGGGCGGCTGCGAGCGGATGGTGCTGACCACGCTCACACGCACGCCCTTGGCTTGGACCGCCTGGACCAAGCGGCGGAAATCGCCGTCGCCGGAGAACAGGATGGCATGGTCGATGTGTGGGGCCATTTCCATCATGTCGACGGCGATTTCGATATCCATGTTGCCTTTGATCCGGCGGCGGCCCGTGGCATCGGTGAACTCTTTGGTCGGCTTGGTGACCATCGTGTAGCCGTTGTAATCAAGCCAGTCCACGAGCGGCCGAATCGGCGAGTACTCTTGTTCATCGATCAACGCGGTGTAGTAGAACGCGCGCACCAAGTTGCCCTTGCTGGCGAACACCTCCAGGAGCCGCCTGTAGTCGATGTCGAAGGTTAGGGACCGGGCGGCGGCGTAGAGGTTCGAGCCGTCAATGAACAGCGCGAAACGCGGGCCGGACGTCGCTGCAATGGCAAAACTCATAATGATGGTCCTCAGTTGTTATTGATTGTGTCGCAATGGCAGGGACCGGCCGCGCAACGGCCGGCGTTCGGGGAAAAATCGCTGTGGTGCTGATTGGACTGGGCGGAAATCTGGCCGGCGCCCAAGGCCAGCCGGTGACCGCCACCCTGGCCGAAGCCTTGGCGGCGTTGAATGCGGAGGGCGTGACCGTGGTGCGGCAGTCGCGCTGGTATCGCAGCGCCCCGGTGCCGGTGTCCGGCCAACCGTGGTTCACCAACGGCGTTGCGGCGGTGACCACGGCGCTCAGCCCGGAGCAGGTGCTGACCGCCCTGCTGGCCACGGAAGCCAAACTGGGGCGGCACCGCACCGTGCCCAATGCGGCGCGGCCGGTGGATCTGGACCTGTTGGCCTACGACGAGCGGGTGCTGGCGGCGCCGGGTCTGGCGATTCCCCACCCGCGCATGCACACCCGTGCATTCGTGCTGCTGCCGTTGGCGGACGTGGCCCCCGGCTGGCGCCATCCGGTGTTGGGCCGCACCGTCGAGGAACTGATTGCGGCGTTGCCGCCTGGGTCCGCGGCCGAGCCGGAGCTTGGGGAAACGGGCCGCACCTGAGGCTTGGGCGTGCCAAATACGGCACAATCCTTGCCTTTCGGGCCGGAACTCAATATGTACTCGGACTCCAGACACATCCTCTAAACGACTTTGCGGGAGATTTCCGTCCCATGGCGCGCGTAACTGTCGAAGATTGCGTTCTCCGCGTTCCCAACCGCTTCGAACTCGTGATGCTGGCGTCGCGGCGCGCCCGGGCCATCTCCTCGGGTGAGGCGCTGCAGGTTGACCGCGACAACGACAAGAACCCGGTGGTGGCGCTCCGCGAGATCGCCGCCGACAAGGTCGAACTCGACGATTTGCGCAGTCTGCTGGTGCGCGGCCTGCAAAAGCAGGTCGAAGTCGACGAGCCGGAAGAGGACAACATGGCTCTCCTCATGGCCGGCAAGGAATGGGGCGAAGCCGTTCCCGCCGAGCAGATCGATGACGCCGAAGGCATGGAAGTGTTCGATTCGGGCGAAGAGGGTGGCCTCGAGACCGACGCCGCCAAAGAATAACTTCGGCCCAAACCGGGGCGCCTCGCAGCGGGGCGCCTGTTCCCTGCGTGTGCTGACCGGGCGGCGTCCGGGGGCGCTGCCATGAACCTGCAGCAGAATCTGGTCGAACGGGTTCGCGCCTACGACCCCAGCGCCGAGCCGCTGGTGCGCCGCGCCTACGCGTTTTCCCTGAAGTACCACGGGTCGCAGATTCGCGATTCCGGCGATCCGTACCTGCTGCACCCGATCGAGGTCGCGGGCATCCTCGCCAACATGCACCTCGATGGCGCGACGATCGCCACGGCGCTGCT
The DNA here is from genome assembly GCA_947481575.1 of Alphaproteobacteria bacterium. Lineage (GTDB taxonomy): Bacteria > Pseudomonadota > Alphaproteobacteria > UBA2966 > CAIVPW01 > CANKGV01. The sequence goes on along the minus strand of CANKGV010000005.1, from coordinate 78,744 downwards.
CCACGACACCGTCGAAGATACGCTGGCCACGCTGGACGAGGTCGAGCGGAGCTTCGGCCCGGAGATCGCGCGGCTGGTCGACGGCGTCACCAAGCTGTCGCAGCTCGAGATGCCGTCCACGACCAAGAGCCGGCAGGCGGAGAACCTGCGCAAGCTGTTCCTGGCGATGTCGCACGACATCCGCGTGTTGCTGGTGAAGCTCGCCGACCGTCTGCACAACATGCAGACGCTGGCCGGCATCCAGGCGCCGGAGCGGCGGCGGCGCGTGGCGCAAGAGACAATGGACATCTATGCGCCGCTGGCCGAACGCATCGGCATGGCGGACATCAAGGACCAGCTCGAAGACTTGGCGTTCGCGGAGCTCAATCACGACGCGCGCGAATCGGTGCTGACGCGGTTGCGTTACCTGCGCTTGCGCTCCGGCGACCTGGTGGGGCGCATCACTTCGCAGTTGCGCCACACGCTGTCGCAAGCCGGGATTGAGGCGGAGGTGCTGGGCCGCGAAAAGCGCCCGTGGTCGATCTGGCAGAAGATGGAGCGCAACAGCATCTCGTTCGAGCAGCTATCGGACATTGTTGCGTTCCGCATCGTGGTCGAGACCACCACCCAGTGCTACGCGGCGCTGGGCGTGGTGCACAGCGCGTTCCAGATGGTGCCGGGGCGCTTCAAGGACTACGTCTCGACGCCCAAGCGCAACGGCTACCGTTCGATCCACACGACGGTGATCGGGCCGGAGAAGCACCGCATCGAGGTGCAGATCCGTACCCGCGAGATGCACCGGGAGGCGGAACTCGGCGTGTGCGCGCACTGGCAATACAAGCAGAGCGCCGAGCAGTCGGACGCGGCGCACTACCGCTGGGTGCGCGAGCTGCTGGAGATTCTGGATGCGGCGGCGAACCCGGAAGAGTTCCTGGAAAACACCAAGCTGGAGATGTACCGGGATCAGGTGTTCTGCTTTTCGCCGGCCGGCGAGTTGATCGCGCTGCCGCGCGGGGCGACGCCGGTGGACTTTGCCTATGCGGTGCACACCGAGATCGGCGATTCGTGCGTCGGCGCCAAGATCAACAGCCGCATCGTGCCGCTGCGCACGCAATTGCGGAACGGCGACCAGGTCGAGATCATCCGGTCGAACGCCCAGACACCGTCGCCGGCGTGGGAGTCGTTCATCGTCACCGGCAAGGCGCGCTCGGCGATCCGGCGCTACAAGGCCAAGCAGGAGCGCACCGAATACGCGGCGCTCGGCAAGCGCATGGCGCAACGCGTGTTGGAGGAAGGCGGCCAGACCGCCACCGACCAGGCGTTCGACGCGGCCGCCAAAACCCTGCGCCAGAAGACGACGGAAGACCTGTTCGTGGCGGTGGGCGATGGCAGCTTGGCGGCCTCGGCGGTGCTGGAAGCGGTGGCGCCGGAGGCGGCGCTGGCGAGCAAGGAAGGTCCGAAGCCAGTGCCGGTGCGGCGCAAGGACGACGCCAAGGGGGGCGACCACGCGATTCCGATTCGCGGGCTGATCCCCGGCGTCGCGGTGCATCTCGCCACCTGTTGTCATCCGCTGCCGGGGGACCGCATCGTCGGGATTCTTTCGGCGGGTAAGGGCGTGACCGTTCACACCATCGACTGCGAGACCCTGGAGGGTTTTGCCGAGAGCCCGGAGCGCTGGCTGGACGTGCAGTGGGACGCGGCCGCGGCGGCGCCGGAGGTGCACACGGCGCGCCTGCACACGGTGCTGGCCAATACGCCAGGCAGCCTGGGCACGCTCGCCACCGTGATCGCGCGCAACAACGGCAATATCTCGAACCTGAAGATCACCGACCGCAATCCGGACTTCTTCGAGATGCGGGTCGATGTGGAGGTGCGCGATCTGAAGCACCTCACCAACATCGTGGCGGCACTGCGGGTCGATCCGGCGATCGCATCGGTGGAACGGGTGCGCGGCTGATGGTGCTGCCCTTGCGACACTGGGCGCCTTTGAGTTCCGGCCGTTCCGGGAGTAGGTTGTGCGCCTTTTCCGCGGCCGGAAACGCTCCGGCGGCGCAGCGAGGGAGCCGCGGCCCATGACCCGCCACCTCCGGCTTGGCGTCAACATCGACCACGTGGCGACCCTGCGCAACGCGCGCGGCGGCACCGCGCCGGACCCTCTGCGCGCCGCGAAGATCGTGGTGGCGGCAGGCGGCGACAGCATTACGGCGCACCTGCGCGAAGACCGCCGTCATATTTCGGACGACGACATCCGCCGCCTGAAACGCGAGATCGACCTGCCGCTCAACATGGAGATGGCGGCGACCAGCGAGATGGCGGCGATTGCGCTGAAACACCGGCCGCACGCGGCGTGCATCGTGCCGGAACGCCGCGCCGAACTCACCACCGAAGGCGGCCTGGATGTGGCGGGCGCCAAGCGCCGGTTGAAACCGATGGTGCACCGGCTGGTGGATGCGGGCATCCAGGTGGCGATGTTCATCGACCCCGACCCGGCGCAGGTTGAAGCATCGGCCACGGTGGGCGCGCCGGCGATCGAATTGCACACCGGCGAGTACTGCAACGCCAACCGCCGCGGCGCCGCCGCGCAACTGCGGCGACTGATCGCGGCGGCCAAGCTGGCGGCGGAACTCGGCCTGGAAGTGCACGCGGGTCACGGGTTGACGGTGGAAAACGTGGGGCCGGTGGCGGGTATCCCTGAGATCGTCGAACTCAACATCGGCCACGCGATCGTAGCGGAGGCGGTGTTCGTCGGCCTCGCCGCAGCGATCCGCAACATGCGGGCGGCGATGGACCGCGCGCTGTGGACGGCGTGATGGTGATCGGCCTCGGCTCCGACCTGATCGACATTGCGCGGATCGAACGCACCATCGCGCGGTTCGGCGACCGCTTCCTGGATCGCATCTTCACGGCGCGCGAACGGGAACGCTCGGATGGCCGGTTCGACCGCGCGGCGAGCTATGCCAAGCGCTACGCCGCTAAGGAGGCGTGCTCGAAGGCGCTCGGCACCGGGTTCCGGCGCGGCGTGTATTGGCGCGACATGGGCGTGGTGAATCTGCGCTCGGGCCGCCCGACGATGGAACTCACCGGCGGCGCGCTGGCGCGTCTGCGCGAGATCACCCCGGCCGGCACCAATCCGCGCATCGATGTCAGCCTGACCGACGAGCCGCCGCTCGCCCAGGCGATCGTCATCATCAGTTCTGTTCCGGACAGCGGCGCGCCTCCGCCGGATGTAGACATTGGCGCGCCTGCGCGCGACGTACGTTGACCCGATTGCCGTTCTAGAGGGGCCATGAGCAAACCAGAAGACCTCGTTGTGCCGTCCAAGGGCGCTACCGCCGGTGGCGGGATGACCGAGACCGTGCGGACGCTGGCCTATGCGCTGCTGATCGCGATGGCGATCCGCACGCTGGCATTCGAGCCGTTCAGCGTGCCGAGTGAGTCGATGATGCCGACGCTGCTGGTGGGCGACTATTTCTTCGTCTCCAAGTACCCGTACGGCTACTCAAAGAACTCGATGCCGTTCAGCCCGCCGTTGTTTTCGGGCCGTATTCTGGGGCGTGAGCCGGCGCGCGGCGACGTGATCGTGTTCAAACGCGGCCAGGGCGACAAGACCGACTTTGTGAAGCGCCTAATCGGCCTTCCGGGCGACCGCATCCAGATGAAGGAGGGCGCGCTGTACATCAACGACGTTGCCGTGCCGCGCCAGGTGGTGCCGGAGCCGTTCTTGGATAGCCGCGGCGACAAGTACGTCGTGTACCGCGAGACACTGCCCAACGGCGTCACCTACCTGACCCTCGACCGGCAGACCACGGCGCAGGACAACACCTCGGTCTATACCGTGGAAGCCGGCCACTATTTCATGATGGGCGACAACCGCGACAACTCCCACGACAGCCGCTTTTCCGACTTCGGTCACCCGTCCGCCGAAGGGCTGGAAGGGCGCGCCGAGATCCTGTTCTTCTCCAGCGACGGCTCCGCCAGCTGGTGGGAGTTCTGGAAATGGCCGTGGGCAGTGCGCTACAACCGTATCCTGAACGGGCTGCGGGGTTGACGCCCTGCCGCCGCTAGGCAACCAACCGGCGCACATATCCTTGGGCGACCCGTCCCGGCCCGACGTTGCAGCACCGCCAAGCGCGGACAGCGCTACTGCGACCCCGGAAGAGTTGCAGCGCCTGCTCGGGCACCAGTTCCACGACCCGGCCCTGTTGGCCGAAGCCTTGACTCACCCGAGCGCCGGCAACGTGTCCGGCCTGCACGTCGCCGACTTCGAGCGCATGGAGTTTCTCGGCGACCGCGTGCTGGGCCTCGTGGTGGCGGGCGACTTGGCGCGGCGGTTTCCCGCGGCGGGCGCCGGCGAACTGGCGTTGCGCTATAACGCGCTGGTGCGGCGCGAGGCGTGTGCCAAGGTCGCCCACGCGGTTGGCCTTGGCGGGTTTGTGCGCATGGCGCGCGGCGAGCGTGCCGCCGGCGGCGCCACAAAGCCGGCGATCTTGGCCGATGCGTGCGAGGCGCTGATCGGCGCGCTGTATGTCGACGGCGGACTGCCCGCAGCGCTCGGGTTCATTCAGCGGTATTGGGGCCCCCTGTTCGAAGAGCAGGCGGGTGTAGCGAAGGATCCGAAGACAATGCTGCAGGAATGGACGCACCGCCGGAAGTTCGGCCCGCCGGCGTATCGCATGCTGGCCACCGATGGTCCGCCCCACGCGCCCACGTTTCGCGTGGAGGTGACGGTGCCGGGCTTCGGCAGTGCCGATGGTCACGGCCCGTCGAAGCGCACCGCCGAACAGGAAGCCGCCGCGGCGCTGCTGCGCAACACCGCGGTGCTGCCCGGTGGCTGATCCCAAAGTTCCCGCGGCCGAGGAAGGTCCGACCCGGTGCGGCACGATCGCCCTGATGGGCGCGCCGAACGCCGGCAAGTCGACGCTGCTCAACGCGCTGGTGGGATCGAAGGTTTCGATCGTCTCGCCGAAGCCGCAGACGACCCGCACGCGCATCACGGGCATCGCCATGGCCGAACGTGCGCAACTGATCTTCCTGGATGTGCCGGGGGTGTTTTCACCCAAGCGCACGATGGAGCGCGCGATGGTGGCCGCTGCGTGGAGCGGTGCGGCCGACGCGGACGTGGTCGTGGTGCTGGTGGACGCGCGCCGTCAGCCCGATGTGCCGGGCGACGACACGGCGATGATCATCGACCACCTGAAGCACAAGAACCGCAAAGCGATCTTGGTGCTGAACAAGGTCGACCTGGTGCCGCGCCCGACTCTGTTGGCCAAAGCCTCGGCGATGACGCAGCCGGGCAGTCCGTTCACCGACGTGTTCATGATCTCGGCGCTCACCGGCAGCGGCGTCGACGACCTGCGCAAACATCTGGCCAAGATTTCCCCCGATGGGCCGTGGCTGTATCCGCCGGACCAGTTGGCGGACATCCAAGAGCGGTTCCTCGCCGCCGAGATCACGCGCGAGAAGCTATTCATTGCGCTGCACGATGAGTTGCCCCACGCGTTGACGGTGGAAACCGAGCGCTGGGAAGAGAAGAAGGACGGCTCCGTGCGCGTGGAGCAGCGCGTGATCGTGACCCGCGATTCGCAGAAGCCGATCATCCTTGGCGCCGGTGGGGCGCGCATCAAGGCGATCGGGATGGCCTCGCGCAAGGAACTGGAAGTCATCTTCGGCCGGCCGGTGCATCTGTTCCTGCAGGTGTCGGTGGACAAGGACTGGGCCGAGACGCCGCGCCACCTGCGCGCCATGGGGCTCGAAGCGCCCCGCCGCTAGTGGACTGGACCGACACTGCGATCGTTCTGTCGGCGCGGCGTCATGGGGAGACGTCGGCGGTGGTGCACTTGTTCACCGCCGAGCACGGCCGCCATGCGGGGCTGGTGCGCGGCGGCGCCGGACGCCGGGCCCGCAGCGTGCTGCAGCCGGGCAACGAGGTGCAGGCGACGTGGCGCGCACGCCTTTCGGAACAACTCGGTTGGTTCACGCTGGAAATGACCAACGCGCGGGCGGCGACGGTGCTGGACGAGCCGGCGCGGCTGGCGGCGTTCGCGGCCGCGGCGGAAATCCTGGATGCGGCGCTGCCGGAGCGGGAGCCGCACGCGGCTGCCTACACCGCATTCCGCGATCTGCTGGTGGTCGTTGCGGCGCAGCCGGACTGGCCCGCGGACTACGCGCGCTGGGAACTGGCGTTGCTGCGCGAACTGGGGTTCGCCCCAGATCTGTCCGGGGCGGGCGGGGGCAATTGGTCGGTGTCGACCCGCACGGGGCAGGCCGAGGTGGGCAATGCGTTCGGCCTTCATAGCTTGGCGGTGCCGCAGTTCCTCGTGACCGGCGGACCGGCCAGCGACGACGACGTGGCGGCGGCGCTCAAGGTTACCGGGGCATTCCTCCTGCGGGCGGTCCACGACCAGCGCGTCGCCTTACCGGGCCGGACGCGACTGGTTGAGCGTCTGGCTCGCGGAGCCACAAAGTCTGGTATAAACCTGCGGCCATGAACAAGCCGGTCATCGATCGCCCGGAAGGGGTGCGGAACGTCCCGCTCGATGAAGCGCTGGGCCAGCGGTATCTCGCCTACGCGCTCTCGACGATCACCTCCCGTTCCCTGCCGGACGTGCGCGACGGCCTGAAGCCCGTGCACCGCCGCCTGCTTTACGCGATGCGGCTTCTCAAGCTCGATCCCGCTTCGGGCTTTAAGAAATGCGCCCGCGTGGTCGGCGACGTCATCGGCAAGTTCCACCCGCACGGCGAGCTGTCGGTTTACGACGCGCTGGTGCGCCTCTCGCAGGATTTCGCCGCGCGCTATCCGCTGGTCGACGGCCAAGGCAACTTCGGCAACATCGACGGCGATGGCGCGGCGGCCATGCGCTACACCGAGGCGCGGCTGACCCCAGTCGCCGAAGCGCTGCTCGCGGACATTGACGAAGACACCGTCGACTTCCGCCCGACCTATGACGGCGAGGAGAAGGAGCCGCTGGTGCTGCCGGCGGCGTTCCCGAACCTGCTCGCCAACGGCTCCAACGGCATCGCCGTGGGCATGGCGACTTCGGTGCCGCCGCACAACGTGCACGAGTTGTGCGATGCGTTGCTGCACCTGATCAAAACGCCGAATGCCACCGCCGCCAAGCTTGCCGAACTGGTGCCGGGGCCGGACTTTCCGACCGGCGGCGTACTGGTCGAAGCCCACGAGAACATCGTGTCCGCCTACAAGACCGGGCGCGGCAGCTTCCGCCTGCGCGCGCGCTGGGAAGTAGAGAAGCGTCCCAACGGCATGTGGGTCGTGATCGTCACCGAAGTGCCGTACCAGGTGCAGAAGTCGCGCCTGATCGAGCGCATCGCCGAACTGATCAACGACAAGAAGGTGCCGCTGCTTGCCGACGTCCGCGACGAATCGGCGGAGGACGTGCGCGTGGTACTGGAGCCGCGCAACCGCACCATCGAACCCGCCGTGCTGATGGAGGCGTTGTTCCGCCTCACCGAATTGGAAGTGCGCATTCCGCTGAACCTGAACGTGCTCGACGCCGGGCGGCTGCCCCAGGTCATGGACCTGCGCGGCGCGCTGCTGGCGTTCTTGAAGCACCGCGAGGATGTGGTGCTGCGCCGCTCCCAGCACCGGCTGACCAAGGCGGAAGAGCGCATCGAGGTGCTGGACGGCTATTTGCTGGTTTACCTCAACCTCGACAAGGTGATCCGCATCATTCGCGACGAGGATGAGCCGAAGCCCAAACTGATCAAGACATTCCAGCTTACCGACCGCCAAGCCGAAGCGATCTTGGATTTGCGGTTGCGCCGGTTGCGCCGCTTGGAAGAGCAGGTAATCCGCACGGAGCACACCCAGCTCACCACCGAGCGCAAGGAACTGCGCGCGCTGGTGAAGGACGAAGAGAAGCGGTGGCAAACCGTCGCCGCGGAAGTGAAGGAAACCCGCAAGCGCTTCGGCAAGGACACCAAACTCGGCGCCCGCCGCACGACCATCGCCGATGCGCCCGCGATCATCGAGGTGCCGACGGAAGCGATGATCGAGCGCGAGCCGATCACAGTGATCTGCTCGGCCAAGGGTTGGATCCGCGCACTCAAGGGCCACGCCACCGACACCGGCGAGGTGAAGTACAAGGAAGGCGATGCGGGCCGGTTCTGGTTCCACGCCCAGAGCACCGACAAGATCGTGATGTTCTGCACCAATGGGCGCTTCTACACGCTGGCCGGCGACAAGCTGCCGGGGGGCCGCGGCGCCGGTGAGCCGGTGCGGCTGATGGTCGAACTCGGCAACGACCACGACATCGTCGACATGCGCGTGCACCGGCCCGGCGGCAAGCTGGTGGTAGCGGCGAGCGATGGGCGGGGCTTTGTTGTCGAGGAAGACCAGACGTTGGCGCAGACGCGGCAGGGCCGCCAAGTCCTGAACGTGTCCGGCGGTGTGGAAGCAACCGTGTGCGCACCGGCCGACGGCGATACCGTGGCGGTCGTCGGCGAGAACCGAAAGCTTCTGCTGTTTGGCATCGCCGAACTGCCGGTGATGACGCGTGGCCGCGGTGTCGTGTTGCAGCGCTACCAGGACGGCGGGCTGGCGGATGCCAAGACGTTCAACCGCGCTGACGGCTTGACCTGGGCGATCGGCGACAAAACCCGGACCGAGACCGATCTGGCCGACTGGCGCGGCAAGCGCGCCCAGGCCGGGCGGCTGGCGCCCAAGGGGTTTTCCAAGAGCGGGAGGTTCTCGTAATCGCCGCCGACCCGGTGTAGGAAATAGGCTCAACGAGCCCAGGAAGGACTCCGATGACCACGACCGCCAACACTTCCAGCCTCACGCTTGTCGACGCCCTGTGGCCGTCTGCAGGCTCCAGCCTCCTGCGCAAGGCCGTGCTGGCAGTGGCGGGCTCAGTCCTGCTGGTCGTGTGCGCCAAGATTCAGGTGCCGATGTACCCGGTGCCGATGACGATGCAGACGTTCGGCATTCTGATCATCGCGGCGGCCTATGGCTGGCCGCTCGGCGCCATAACGGTGCTGCTGTATTTGGCGGAAGGCTTTGTCGGGCTGCCGGTGTTCGCCGGCGCCGTCGCGGGGCCAGCGTATTTCGCCGGCACCACCGGCGGGTACTTGGTCGGCTTTGCCGCCGCGTCGGGGTTGGTCGGCTTCCTTGCGGAACGCGGGTGGACCAAAGGTCTGGTCATGACCGCGCTCGCGATGGTGCTGGGCAATGTCGTGATCTACGCGTTCGGCCTCTCCTGGCTCGACATCCTGCTGGTCGGCATTAGGGGTGTGGCGGGGTGGGACCTGGCAAAGGTCATTCACAACGGGATGGTGCTGTTCCTGGTGGGCGATGTGGTGAAGGTCGCGCTGGCCGCGATCGTTTTGCCCACAGCCTGGACGCTGATCCGCCGCCCGTAGGCGGCAACCGGAACTAGGTGGAGTGGCAGCCGGGTCCGGACGGCAGTTCGCTTAGGTCGCGCCAGCCCTGGATCGCCATAACAATGCCTTCCAGCGGCTGGAAGCGCACCTTGTACGACATCTTCGGACTCTCGGCGATCCAGTAGCCCAGATAGACGTATGGCAGGCGTTGGCGCCTTGCCTCGGCAATGTGCCACAGCACGATCTGGGTGCCGAGCGAGCGGTGCGCTTCATCCGGGTCGAAAAAGCTGTAGCAGAGCGACAGGCCGTCACCCATCCGGTCGGTCAGGCACCCGGCGACCAGGCGGCCATTCATCTCGCGGAACTCGACCACCGCGGTATTCACGGTGGTGTCTTCCACCATGTCCTGGTAATCGCCGAAATCCATGCCCGCCATGCCCGAATCGGCGTGGCGGCTGCGCTGATAGCTGCGGAACAGGGCGTACTGCTCGGTCGTGGCGAGCGCCGGTTGCGGTGTCGCGGTGACCTCGGCGTTCAGGCGTTCGACGCGCCGGAACGAGCGGTGCGGGACGAAGTCGGCGACGCGCACACGCACCGGAATACAGGCGCGGCAGCCTTCGCAGGCGGGCTTGTAGACGATGCTTTGGCTGCGGCGGAAGCCCGACGCCGATAGTACGTCGTGCAAGCGGTTGGGATCGGTGCCGACCAGCGGCGTGAACAGCTTGCGCTCGGTGCGGCCGGGCAGGTACGGGCACGGCGCCGTGGGCGTCGCGAAAAACCGATGTACCGTTTTGTCCGGAACCTTCATGGCCTAGCCCGAGTGAAGCTAGTGCGTGAACCGGGGCGCGGCAAGGGCGGGGCCCGCCCCGCCACTACTTGCGCAGGCTCGGCGGCAGCACCGGCGAGTTGCGCAACAGCACGATACTGATGCGCCGGTTCTCGGCCTTGAACGGATCGTCTGGAGTGAGCGGTTCGGTGTCGGCCTTGCCCACGACCTGGGTGACGCGGTTCTGCGAGATTCCGCTGTTGAGTAGGGCGCGCCGGCTGGAATTGGCGCGGTCTGACGACAGCTCCCAGTTGGTGTACCCGGTGGCATTGCCGAACGGCGCAGCGTCGGTGTGGCCGGAGATCGAAATGTTGTTCGGCAAGGTCGCGATGGCCTGACCGATCTGCACGATCAGCGCCAGGGTGCGCGCGGGCATTGCGGCTGAGCCGCTCGGGAACAGCGAGCCGCCCTGCTTGTCGATGAGCTGGATGCGCATGCCGTCGGGGGTCATGTCGATGACCAGGTTTTCTTTGAGCGCGGCGATCTGCGGGTTGCCTTCGAGCGCGACTTCCATCGCGGCCTTGGCTTGGTCGAACGCTTGTTGTTCACGCTCAGCCTGCGCCTTGGCGACGTCTTCCGCGGTCGGCTGGCCCGCGCCGGTGGCGGGCAGTCCGAACTGTACAATGGCAACCGGCGGCTGGCCTTCGCCGACCTTGGCCCCGACCCCCAGAGTCTGGCCGCCGAGGATGCCGCCGGCGCCGCTCCTTGACGATGACAGCGAGGTGGGTGCGAAGTAGTCGGCGACGCCGACTTTCTGTACGTCGGTGGTGACGTTGAGCAGCCACAGCAGCAGGAAGAACGCCATCATCGCGGTCACGAAGTCCGCGTAGGCAACCTTCCACGCGCCGCCATGATGGCCACCGGCCACCTTCTTGACGCGTTTGACGATAATGGGGGCGGGGCCGCCTTCGTGTTCTGCCATGCGTGGGCCTTCCTAGCCCCGGGTCACGAGACTTGCGGTGCTTCCTGTACGGCCGCTTCGAGTTCGCCGAACGTCGGGCGCTCGTGAGTCTCCAGAATCTTGCGGGCAAACTCGACCGACACAGCAGGAGCGTAGCCGCTCATATGCGCGAGCAGCCCCGCCTTGATGCAGTGCAGGTACTTGATCTCGGCATTGGCGTAGTTTTCCAGGCTCTTGCCGATCGGGCCGATCAGCCCGTATGCGAGCAATATGCCCAAGAAGGTGCCGACAAGGGCGCCGGCGATCAGTCCGCCCAAGACCTCCGGCGGCTCCGTAATGCTCGACATCGTCACGATCACGCCCAAGACCGCCGCGATGATGCCGAAGGCCGGCAGACCGTCCGACATGGCGGTGATGGCGTGGGCGACGTGGTGGCCTTCGGCCAAGTGCGCCTCGATGTCCTCGTCGATCAGGGTTTCCATCTCGTGCGGATTGTCGGTGCCCATGGTCATCAGGCGCAGGTAGTCGCACACGAATTCGACGGCTCTGGTGTTCTTGAGGAACCCCGGAAACGCGGTGAACAGCGCGCTCTCAAACGGGCCTTCGATGTGGGCTTCCAACGCCAGCATGCCTTTGGCCTTGGCGAGCCGGAAGAGTCTGTACTGGAGCACCAGCAGTTCCAGGTATTCGGACTTCTTGAACGGCGCGCCCTTCATCACCCGGCCGAGGTGCTTGAGCGTCTTGCCCAGGACCGCACTCGGGTTGGCGATGATGTAAGCGCCGGTGGCGCCGCCGAAAATGATGAGGAATTCCAACGGCTGATTCAGCGCGCTGAAGCTACCGTGCGGCAGATAGCCGCCCAGCACCGACCCGAATACGACGGCCAAGCCGATAAAAAAGAACATTCCGCCCCGTATCCGCGTTGAATCAGGTGCGCTGCAGCCGGCCCAAACTAGCGGCCGCGTTGCGTTCCGCAATAGCGGGGCAATGTACGGCCAACCGCCGATGCCCGTGGGCAGCGCCAATATGGCCAGTTCGGGGCATCGGAATCAAGCGCCGCCAGCGACCATAGCCCGCCAGGGCGCCCCGGCGGCAGCTAGTCGCTGCCCGATGCAGTGCCCAATACGTGGACGGTGAACCCGGCGGCAGTGATCCGCGTGATCATATCGCGGGCACTTTCGGGATCCCGGGTTTCCACCATCAGGTCGAGTTCGGCGGCTTTGGCCGGAATATCGATGAACAGACGCTGGTGGCGGACCTCGATGATGTTGCCGCCGGTTTCGCCGATGACCGCAGCAATGCGCGCGAGGGTGCCCGGCACGTCCTGAATATCGATGCGCAACGATACGATGCGGCCGCTGCGCACCAAACCGCGGTTGATCACCTGCGACAACAGGCGCGAGTCGATGTTGCCGCCGGACAGCACCAGACCAACCCGCTTACCGGCGAAATGTTGCGGGTGAGCGAGCAGCCCGGCCAGCGCGGCGGCACCAGCGCCTTCCGCCACGGTCTTTTCGATATCCAAGTACAGGCACATGGCCTGTTCGATTTCGCTTTCGCCGACCAGCAGCACTTCGCTCAGCAGGTGCTGCGCCGCTTCCAAGGGGCGCTTGCCCACGGACTTCACCGCGATGCCTTCGGCGATGGTATTGCCGCCCACCTTGTGCGGGAGCCCACGCAAGGTCTGGTACAGCGACGGATAGACGGCAGTTTCGACGCCGACGATGGCGATGTCCGGCTTCAGCCCTTTGGCGGCGACCGCGCAGCCGGCGATGAGGCCGCCGCCGCCGACCGGAATCACCAACACGTCTAGATCCGGTGCCGCGGCGAGCATCTCGAGGGCAACGGTGCCCTGGCCGGCGATGATGGCGTCGTCGTCGTAGGGGTGGATCAGGGTCAACTGGTCGCGCGCCGCGATCTCTTTGGCGTGAGGCTCGGCATCGGCCAGGGTTTGGCCGTGCAAGAGCACGCGGGCGCCGAAGCTCTTGGTCTGGCGCACCTTGGCGTAGGGGGTCGTCTCCGGCATCACGACCGTACACGGAATGCCGGCGCGCTGGGCGTGGTAGGCGACGCCCTGGGCGTGATTCCCGGCCGAAACCGCCAGAACTCCGCGCTTTTTCTCGTCGGCACCGAGGCGCGAGAGCTTGACCAGGGCGCCGCGGTCTTTGAACGACGCGGTGAACTGGAGGTTTTCAAACTTTACCCAGACCTCGGCGGCGCCGGTCACTGCGGACAGCGTCTTGGACAACAAGGTGGGGGTGTGGACGATACCGCCGCGAATTACTTCTGCGGCGGCCCGGACGTCTGCAAGCGTGACGGACATGAAAGTCTGCTGCCAGGGATCGGTGGGACCCCTCTATAGCATGCGCTCCGGCGGTGCGAATGCCCCCCTGCGGAACTCTGAGAACTGACGCTGCCAAGTGCTCGATGTACAAAGTGCAACAATTCGACGCGGGCTCGACTGCAGAAACGCGAATCGGCTTCTGCAAACCCGAGTCAGAAACCCAAGCACAGAGCCAGACTCCGGGGGGGGCTGGCCCCCCCCAAAATACTTTGAGGAATTTCTTGCGTGGGGGGGGGGCTGACTATATGCAGATGCGCCGCCGGCCTTCGGGTGCAGCGGATTGTTGGGGCCTTTTTGCAATGGGGGGCTTCGATGCTCTACACATCGATAGACGCGGTTGTGGCGAAGTTGAACCCGGACAGTCCGGTAGTTTGTCTCCGTCCACTTGAATTGGAAGCGACCGCGAAGCGGCTCGTTTCTATGTTTCCAGGTGATGTCCTCTACGCAGTGAAGTGCAACCCGCACCCCAAGGTGCTGGAAGCCCTTTACCGCGGCGGCGTTCGGCATTTCGACACCGCATCGCTGCCCGAGGTGAAGACCATCCGCCGCCTGTTTGGCGCGGCGGCCACGCCGTACTTCAACCATCCGGTGAAGTCGCGTTCGGCCATCAAGTCGGCCGACAGCGAATACGGCGTGAAGAACTTCATCATCGACACCGAGGATGAGCTGGATAAGGTTGCCGAGAACGCTGGTCAGGACGCGGTGATCTCCGTGCGCCTGGCAACGCCCCCGGGTTTTGCCCTCCAGCACATGTCGTCCAAATTTGGCGCGCCGCCGGCCGAAGCTGCGAGGTTGCTTCGCCTAGTCCGGATGCGCGGCTATGACACGGGTATTGCGTTCCACGTGGGATCGCAGTGCCGCGAGCCTGACAACTATCGTATGGCCATCAAGCTCGCCGCCGAAGTCCGCAAGGCTTCCGGCGTCGATATCAGCATTCTGAACACCGGCGGCGGCCTGCCGGCTCCGTACCTCGGCGACGATGTGCCTGACCTTCAGGTCTACGTCGAGACGATCATGGAAGCGGTCAAGGAATTCGGCTTTGAGGGCATGCGCCTGCAGACCGAGCCCGGCCGCGCGTTGGCGGTGGATGGTTGCTCGATCCTGACGCAGGTTCACCTGCGCAAGGACCGGACCCTCTATATCAACGACGGCATTTTCGGTTCGCTCAGCGAGCTGGTGTACCTGAAGTTGCGCGTAGGTGTGCGGGCGATCCGCAAGAACCACGGCATCGTTCCGGGTCCGCTGGCCGACTTCACGCTGTACGGCCCGACCTGCGATCCGGTCGATGTGATGCCGGGCGCGTGGCAGTTGCCGGAAGGCATCCAGGAAGGCGACTGGATCGAGATCGGTCAGATCGGCGCGTACTCGTCGGCCCTGACCACCACGTTCAACGGGTTCACCACCGAGAACTTCGTGGAAGTGGACGAGTATCCGTTCTGGCACCAAGCCAGCGTGCCGAGCCGCATCGCCAAGACGGCCTAACTCGGTCGTCCATCGAATCGAAACGCCCGCCCCGGGGAAACCGGGGCGGGCGTTTTCGTTTGGCTCAGGCGTTGAGGAGTTTGGCGGCTTCCACCGCGAAGTAGCTGAGCACGCCGTCGGCGCCGGCGCGCTTGAACGCGATCAGGCTTTCCAGGATCGCCTTGTCGCGGTCGAGCCAGCCGCGCTCGGATGCCGCGACCAGCATCGAGTACTCGCCCGACACTTGGTAGGCGAAGGTCGGCATCGCGAACGTGTCTTTTACCCGGCGCAGCACGTCCAAGTACGGCATGCCGGGTTTGACCATCACCAGATCGGCGCCCTCATTGATGTCGAGGGCGACCTCGCGCAGGGCTTCGTCGGAATTGGCCGGGTCCATCTGGTAGGTCTTCTTGTCGCCGGATAGGCGCTTGCCGGAGCCCACGGCATCGCGGAACGGGCCGTAGAAGGCGGACGCGTACTTCGCCGCGTAGGCGAGGATCAGCATGTCGGGGAAGTTGGCCGCGTCGAGCGCTGCCCGAATCGCACCGATGCGGCCGTCCATCATGTCGGACGGCGCAATCACGTCGCACCCGGCCTGCGCCTGCACCACGGCCTGGCGGCAGAGCACGGCAACGGTCGCGTCGTTGGCGACGACGCCGTTGCGCACCAGGCCATCGTGGCCATGGGTGGTGTAGGGATCGAGCGCCACGTCGCACATGATGCCCATGCCGGGTACCGCATCCTTGAGCGCGCGCACGGCGCGGCACACGAGGTTGTCCGGGTTGGTGGCTTCGTCGCCGTCGGGGGTCTTCACCGCATCGTCGGTGCGCGGGAACAGCGCGAGCATCGGGATGCCGAGCGACGAGGCCTCCTTTGCCGCCTTCACCAGCCGGTCGATGGTGTGGCGCTTTACGCCGGGCATGGACGCGATGTCTTCGGTACGGTTGCGGCCATCGATGACGAACGCCGGCCAGATCAGGTCGGCGGGCGTGAGGTGATGTTCCGCCACCAGCGCGCGCGACCAGGCGTGCATCCGGGTGCGGCGCAGGCGCGTGCGCGGATAGGCGCCGAAGGTCGATGGCTTGGTGCTCATGGCGCTGATATGGCCGGAATCCGGCCCCGGATTCAATGCGCCGCCCGGATTTCCGCGGAAACGCTGGGTTCCCGCTGGGCCACGCGCCCCCCTGGACGCTAGGTGTGGGTTTTTCGCGGGCGCGCGCGACTACCTGTTGAAATTCGTGCGGGGCCCCCATATGGTTTCTGCGACGATCATTTTTGGGTGGATGGACCCATGAGAACGCGAGACGACGCGGCAGTTGCGCCGGCGACGTCTGAGGACAGCGAACCGAGCTCTAGCGGGGACGGAAGTAGTCCCTGTAGTCGGATCCGCTGTTACGCCGTTCGGTTTCCTCGTGGCACGGTTTGCGCCGGTGCCGCCCGACCTCGACAGATTCGCGGCACCAGTTCGCCAGCCCTGCATGGGCGCTGGCGAACCTACGGCGGCGTTCGCGCACTCCGCCTGCGCCACGCCGCCGTCGCCTCGCCGTTCCGCCCACGGATTCGCCCGCACGTTGAGCGCGCGCACCCGCTGCCGATTCTGGCGCTCACCCGAGCGCCGCACCACCACAACCAATCCGGTTCTACTTGGGCGCGCCGCAGCTCCGCGGTCGCGTGTCCCCCTGCCAGCGGCCTGCGTGGCCTGCCAACGGCCGATGGAGCAGCCGTTGGCCATTCGATCCTGAGGATCTGAACCAATCATGATGCACCCGCACACGGAGCTGCGCTTCATTAGTCCTGAAGTCGGCTACGGCGTTTTTGCGACCAAGCCCATTCCGCGCGGCACGGTCACCTGGGTTCTGTGCCAGTTCGACAAGATCATGACCCCAGCGGAAGTGGACAACCTTCCCTCGGCGTACATGCCGCTGATCGAGCGCTACTCGTACGTCAACGGCGACGGCAACTACGTGCTGTGCTGGGACTATGGCCGCAACATCAACCACGGCTGCGACGCCGCGATGATGGGCGTCGGCGCAGATTTTGAAATCGCGGTGCGCGACATCGCGGTGGGCGAGCAGATCACCTGCGAGTACGGCGGGCTCAACATCACCGGCCAGCTCAAGTGCCGCTGCGGCTCGCCGAAGTGCCGTGGCGTCATCCGCGGCGACGACGTGCTGAAGTACGGCGCCGAGTGGGATGCGCTGATCGCCGCCAACCTGAAGTTCTCGCCGCACGTGCAGCAGCCGCTGCTGGGTTTTGCGCGCAACCCGCAGCAGTTCTGGGGCTGGGTCAACGGCATCGATCCGGTGCCGAGCCAGTCCGAATATCACTCGGGCGCGGACGTATCGGATGTGGATTGCAGCGACCGCCCGTGGGCGCTGCCGCGGAGGCTCAGCAACGCATGATTCACCCTCGCACCAGGGTTCTCGAAGTTTCGCCGGATATCGGCCTGGGCGTGTTCGCGGCCGCTGACTTGCCGCGCGGCACCATCACTTGGGCCGCCGACCCGCTCGACCGCGTGCTGACGCCCGCGCAAATCGCCGCCATGCCCAACGCGATGGCGCGCGATCTGCTCGACCGCTACGCGTGGGAGGACGCCGACGGCAACTATGTTCTGACGTGGGACAACGCGCGGTTCGTGAACCACTCCTGCGCGCCCAACTGCATCAGTTCCGGCTTCGGCTTCGAAATCGCGGTCCGCGATATCGCGGCCGGCGAAGAACTGACCAACGACTACGCCGAGCTTGGCCTGCGGGAAGACGAAACCTTCAACTGCCTGTGCGGCAGGCCGGGGTGCCGCGGCTTCATCGCGCCGACCGATCGTCAGCGCATGCAGCCGCAGTGGTCGTCGCAGGTGCGGCAGTCGCTGCCCGAAGTGTTCCGCGTCGCCCAGCCGCTCGCCGATCTGATCCCGGACAGCGCGCTGCACGAGTTGCGTTCCAGCCTGAAGCGGGTGCGCGCCGCTTAATGTAGCGGCGTCACCCGCGTCAGCGGATGGTCATGGTGCGTGTCACCGTGACCACCGGCACCCAACGCCCGGCGATCATGCGTTCGAGTACGTATTCGCCTTTGTAGACGCCGGTACTGAACGGCGCGCCGGCGTTGCGCTTGCCGGAAAAGGCGAAGTGCGTGGCGGAGTGTTTGTCGACCGGGTTGCCGGTCGATTCGGCGAACACCATGCCGTCCGGCTGCGTGATCTTGAAGCGTTCACGGTCGCCCGCTTCGATTCCATACACCTCGGCCCAGAACACCAGCGACGGCGCGGTGGGCGCCAGCGTTGCCGACTGGTGTTTGCCGTCCATGATCTCGGCCGACGTCGGCACGGCGGACGTGAAGCCGGCGTTGAGCGGCCCGGTGGTGTTGTAGGCGAGGGCGGCCAGGGCCTTGGCGGTCCACAGCGGGGTGCGCGCGGTGCCGCACGCCGCCACCGGCTCGGGCCCGACGAACGGGTCTACGGCCTTGTTGTTGTGGCGCACCGTCAGGTGGACGTGGGGGAATTCCGCCGCGCCCGACATGCCGATCATGCCGAGCTGCTCGCCGGCCGCCACGACTTGCCCGCCCTTGACCTTCACGCTGTCCTTGCGCAGATGGCAGTACTGTGTGACCCAGCCGTCGCCGTGGTCGAGCAGCACGCCGTTGCCGCACTCCACACCGGCGACGGGTGGCGCGCCCGGCGCCTGGAAGTTGATGTCGGCGATGCCGTCGCGCACGCCGCGCACGGTGCCGACAGCGGCGGCGATCACCGGCACGCCCGTGGCGATGTAGGTGGCGTTGGGCACGCGGATGTCGGTGCCGTCGTGGCCCTGGTAGGTGAGCTGGCCGCAGTTGAAATCCAACGCGCCGGGGCCGGGGTCTTCGTCCAGGTAGTTCTGGACCACGCACACGGTGCCCATTGCGCAGTCGACCGGCAGGTCGAACTGTTGTTCGGCGAGGGCGTGCGGGGCGGCGAGGGCGGTGGTGGAAAGAAGGAACGCGTAGGCTGTTATACGGATCAGGGTCACTGGCGATACACTCGACTGGTTAGTCGCCCCTGTAAGCATTTTGACATATTCAAACCCAGAACAGTTTGACGTCGTTGTCGCAGGCGGGGGGGCGGCGGGGTTGCTGTGCGCCGCGCGCGCGGGCCGCCGCGGCCGTCGCGTACTCGTGATCGAACATGCGGACGAGCCGGGCAAGAAGATCCTGATCTCGGGCGGCGGGCGCTGCAACTTTACCAATCTGCACTGCGCGCCGGACCGGTTCTTGTCGGCCAACCCGCACTTCTGCCGTTCCGCCCTGGCGCGCTACACCCAGCACGACTTCATCGCCTTGGTGGCCAAACACGGCATCCCGTTTCACGAGAAGACCTTGGGCCAGTTGTTCTGCGACGGCTCGGCGCGCGCCATCGTGGCGATGCTGCTGGCAGAATGCGCCGAGGCGGGAGTGGAGGTGCGGTGCGGCACAGCGCTCACCGCCATCGCCAAGCCCGACCGGTTCCGCCTGACCACGGCCCAGGGCGACATCGCCGCCGATAGCTTGGTGCTGGCCACCGGCGGCCTGTCCATCCCGAAGCTTGGCGCGACCGGATTCGCGCACCAAGTGGCGCGCCAGTTCCGCGTGGGTGTGACGCAAACCCGCCCCGGACTGGTGCCGCTCACGTTTGGGCCCGGCGACCTCGCCATGATGCGCGAACTCAGCGGCGTGGCCGTGGACGTGTCGGTTACCTGCGGCCCGGGCAAGTTCCGCGAGGCATTGCTGTTCACCCACCGCGGCTTGTCGGGTCCGGCGATCCTGCAGATTTCTTCGTACTGGCGCGAGCGCATGCCGGTGGTCATCGACTTGCTGCCCGATACGGACGCGGACGCGTGGCTGCGCAGCGAAAAACGCGCCCGGCCGAAGGCGCTGCCCAAGACCATCCTGGCGGAGATGCTGCCGCAACGCCTGGCCGAACAACTCGCCGCCGCGCGCTTGCTGGAGCAGCGCATCGGCGAGTTGGCCGACTCCACCCTGGCGAAGCTCGCCGCGGCACTCAACCGCTGGACCGTGGTGCCGAGCGGCACCGAAGGATTCGCCAAGGCCGAAGTGACGGTGGGCGGCGTTGATGCCGCCGCGCTGTCGTCCAAGACCATGGCGGCCACTGCGGTGCCGGGGCTCCACTTTGTCGGCGAGGCGGTGGATGTGACCGGTTGGCTCGGCGGCTACAACTTCCAGTGGGCGTGGTCGAGCGGGTGGGCCGCCGGCGAAGCGGTGTAAGTTCCGGCGATGCTGCGCCTGACCGAATTGCGCCTGCCGATGGACCATGCCGCGGACGAGTTGCGCCCGGCGATCCTGAAGCGGCTGAAGCTGGCCGCGGGCAAGCTTGTGGACTTCACCGTATTCCGCCGTGCGTTCGATGCGCGCAAGCCGCGCGCCATCGTCTCGGTCTACACCGTCGACGTGCAGGTGGCGGACGAAGCGGCGGTGCTGGCGCGGTTCGCCGGCGACCACAACGTGGGACCGGCGCCGGATACCGCATACCGCGTCGTCGCCCGCGCCCCATCGCCGCCGCCGCGCCGCCCAGTGGTGATCGGCACCGGGCCATGCGGAATCTTCGCCGCGCTGATTTTGGCGCAGGCCGGGTTCCGCCCGCTGATCCTGGATCGCGGCAAGGTCGTGCGCGAGCGCACCAAAGACACCTGGGGTCTGTGGCGGCGTTCGACGCTCAATCCTGAAAGCAACGTGCAGTTCGGCGAAGGCGGCGCCGGGACATTCTCGGACGGCAAGCTGTACAGCCAGATCAAGGACCCGCGGTACCTGGGCCGCAAGGTGCTGACCGAGTTCGTGAAGGCCGGCGCGCCCGATGAAATCCTGTACGTCGCCAAGCCACACATCGGTACGTTCCGGCTGGTGACCATGGTGGAATCGCTGCGCGCCACGATCGAAGGCCTGGGCGGCGAATACCGGTTCGGATCCAAGGTCACCGACATCGTCATCGACGCGGGCGCCGACGGCGTGCGCCACGTCCGCGGCGTGGTGCTGGCGGACGGCACGGAGTTCGAGGCGGAGCACGTCGTGCTCGCGGTAGGCCACAGTGCGCGCGACACGTTTGCGATGCTGCACCAGCGCGGCGTGTACCTGGAGCCGAAGCCGTTTTCGATCGGCGTGCGCATCGAACATCCGCAGGGGCTGATTGATCGTGCGCGCCTTGGCCCCAATGCGGGCAACAAGCTGCTCGGCGCTGCCGACTACAAGCTGGTGCACCACGCGTCCAACGGGCGCGGCGTGTACAGCTTTTGCATGTGCCCGGGCGGCACGGTGGTGGCGGCGGCGAGCGAGCCGGGCGGCGTGGTCACCAACGGCATGAGCCAGTACTCGCGCAACGAGCGCAACGCCAACGCCGGGATCGTGGTCGGCATCACGCCGGATGCCGACTATCCTGGTGGACCCTTGGCGGGGGTCGAATTCCAGCGCCGCTGGGAGCAGGCGGCATTCCGCGCCGGCGGCGGCACTTACGCCGCGCCGGCGCAGAGGCTCGACGACTTCGTGGCGGGCCGCGCGTCTTCTGCCCTGGGCGATGTGGTGCCGAGCTACCGCCCCGGGGTGACGCCTGCGGACCTGGCGGCGTGTTTGCCTGAGTTTGCCGTGGCGGCGATGCGGGAAGCGTTGCCGGCGTTCGGGGCACAACTGCGCGGGTTCGATCTGCCCGATGCGGTGCTGACGGGGGTGGAAACCCGGACCTCGTCGCCGCTGCGCATCCGCCGCGACGGATCGTTCCAAAGTATCAACACCCGCGGCCTGTTTCCGGCGGGGGAGGGCGCAGGCTACGCCGGCGGAATTCTCTCGGCGGGGGTGGACGGCATCCGCGTGGCCGAGGCAGTGGCGCTTCGCATGACCGGCCAACCGGTGCCGGTGGAGTTCAGCCGCACCACTGACGCGGGTGTGATCTATGGTTAGTTCGCGGCGCTTGCGCCGCGGGGGCCGGTGGGCCTAGCGTCCGCCCAACCCAAACCCCTCGAACCAAGGTTGTCCATGTCGCTTTCGATGTACCAGGCGTCCGTTCCCGTATTTACCCAGATGCTCACCAGTCTGTTGGGCATTCTCGACAAGGCTGCGGCCCACGGCGCCGCGATGAAGTGGGACCCGACGGTTCCCGCGACCCTGCGGTTGATCCCGGACATGCTGCCGTTCAACAAGCAGATCCAGATCGCATCCGATCACGCCAAACGCTGCACGGCCCGTCTCGCCGGCGTCGAACCGCCAAAGTACGAGGACAACGAGGTTTCGATTCCGGAGTTCAAGGCGCGCGTCGCCAAGACCCTGGACTACCTGAAGACCTTCACCCCGGCACAGATCGACGGGAGCGAAGACCGCCAGATTTCGTTCCCGTCCGGCGGCGGCACCCGCACCCTCAGCGGCCAAGCGTATTTGCTGAACTACGCGATGCCGAACTTCTATTTCCACGCCACCACCGCCTACGCGATCCTGCGCGAAGCGGGCGTGGTGATCGGCAAGCAAGACTACGTCGGCTCGTTGCCCGGCCTGTCGAAGTAAGAATCCGGCGCGCGGGGTTCGCCCCGCGCGCCGCCTACTTGCCGATGGCCCGCTTGCGGCGGGCCTTGGGCTTGGCGGCGCTCTTGGAAACCGCGACGGCGATGGCGGTTTGCGCCCACTCCACCAGCTGCGTCGAATCTTCGAACACGTCGGCGGGCACCTCAAAGTAGCCGAGCGCGCGTTTGCCTTCGGCGTATTCGAACGGTCCCATGCCGGCGGCCTCGAACCGCGGGCGGCTGGCCTCGTCGACCTTGAAGTACAAGCGGTCGTCGTCGAGGACCGCGAACATCAGTCCGTCGCGGAACAGGCCCGCACCGCCGAACATGCGTTTGATCTGCGGAGCAAGCGCGGCGAGCTGGTCCAGTACTAGGTCGCGAAAGTCGGGGCTCACTGCCATGCCTGCATATTGGCCCGGCGCGGTAACGTCACTCAAACGCATTCGTGTGCGGCGTTGAACGGAGGCCCTTGTTAGGGTCCGCCCGCTTCATCGTTCACCCTGGGAGATTGTTCATGTTCAAGAAGACCACGGCGCTGGCCGCGCTGGCATTTGTTGCCTTCACCGCGCTGCCGGCATTCGCCCAGCAGGCGGCGCCCGCCGCTCCGGCGGCGGCGGCTCAGCGTCTGCGCGGCACCATCGATGCGCTGAACGGCAACGTGCTCAGCATCACGGCGCGCGACGGCAGCAAGATCGACGTTAGGCTGGCCGACAACTGGGCTGTGCAGGCGGTGTTCGCCGTTAAGCCGGACGAAATCAAAGACGGTGATTTCGTCGGCGCCGTGGCGACCAAGCGCGCCGACGGCGTGATGGTTGCCCAGGCGATTCAGGTGCTGGATCCGGCAATCCGGGAACGCGCCCAAGGCGATACCGCGTGGGACCTAACCCCGGAAAGCCTGATGATCAATGCCGATCTGGCCCAGGTGGTGAAGAACAACGGCGGCATCTTCACGGTGAAGCTCACCCACAACAAGGCGACCTATGACCTGCTGATCGCGCCGAACACGCCGATCCAGCGCTACGCCCCCGGCGAAAAGAGCCAAGTGGTGAAGGGCGCCGCGGTGTTCATCAATGCGCAGAAGCAGCCGGACGGCACCTACACCGCCACCACCGTGCGCGCCGAAACGAACGGCGTGAAGCCGGCGGTCTAACCTCCTACCAACCCCTCTCTCGCCGGCCGCGCTAGCGCGCGGCGTCGGCGGGGGAGGGAGCCCGCGCTCACCTCAGATCCCGGCGTACCACTCGTAGCCGAGATCTTCCCAGAATCCGCCCTTGCCGCTGCCCAGCGCCGCGAAGCTGTCCACCACCTGAATCTCGGTGAGGTACTTGGCCATCTTGTAGCCAAGCTGGCGCTCCACGCGCAGGCGCAACGGCGCGCCATGCGGGACCGGCAGCGGCTGGCCGTTCATCTCGTAGGCCAGGATGGTTTGCGGGTGGTACCCGTCGATCAGGTCGATGCTTTCGTAGTACGCGTTGAGGAAGAAGCTTGCCTGCAGGTCGTCGGCGCATTGGAACACGATGTAGCGCGCGTTCGGTTTGGGCCGCGCGCGGTCCAGCACCGAAGCCAGGGTCGGGCCTTTCCACTGGCCGATGCAGCTCCAGCCTTCGACGCAATCGTGGCGGGTGATCTGGCTGCGCGCCGGCATCGCCTTGAGGTCGGCGAGAGACAACGACAGCGGTTGCTCGACCAGCCCGGTCACCGACAGACGCCAACTGCTGAACTTGTCGGCAACCCAGGAGTCGTAGTCGGGGTTGTCGGGATAGGTGCTGCCGTTGGCCTTGAACACCGGCGAGACGTCCGCCGCGGTGAATTCGCGGGCCAGCGCCTGGCGCGGCACCAGCGCACGCTGGGCGGTGCGGGTAACACCCTCGGCGGCCTCCACCAGATCGCGGAACCACGGGGCGTTGGAGGCGCGGTCGCAGCCGCCGAGCGCCAGGGCGCCGAGGCCGGCGGCGCCCCCGGTCAGGAACCGGCGCCGCGAGGGACGCCATGCCAAGCCGGGAATGCGTTTGGGGGTCAGCATCACTCGGCCTCGATCCGGTAGCGGCCGGTGATCATCGACCGCAGGTTGTTCCACACGCCGGACACCAGAACCATCAGCACGTGGACGACGGCGAACAGCGTCACCAGCCCCGCGCAAATGAAATGCACGGTGCGCGCCGATTGGCGGCCGCCGAACAACTGCGGCAGCCAGGGGAACGCGGCGTCCCAGCCCGGCGACATGGCGAGCCCGGCCAAGATCAGCACCGGCAGCACGATGAAGGCGATGCCGAAGTAGCTGGCGCGTTGCAGCACGTTGTAGCCGCGCGCCTCCGGCCCGTGGGGGAAGCGCAGGCGGAGGTGGTCCCACACGGTTCGGCCGATGGTGCGCCACTGCGTGCGCGCCGGCACCAGGTCGCGGGCGTGGCCGCTGGCGAGCGTGTAGGCGAGGTAAATCGCGCCGTTGATACCGAACAGCCAGGCGAACACGAAGTGCCAGCGGCGGCCGGTGGAGAGGTCCTGGTAGCTCGGGATGGTCGCCCACGACGGAAATCCGCGCCGCACCAGTTGGCCTTCACCGTCGCGCGACAGGCCCAGGAAGCCGGTGGTGGTAAACGCGACGCCGAACACGGTTGTGCGGCCGATGGGTTTGCCGCCTTCCGCGACCGCTTCGAGGCGCACCAGCGGCCGGTCGAAGGTCGCGATGTTGCCCCAGTACAGGGACGGGTGGGCGTTGAAGATCGCGAGGCCGCTGCCGAGGAGGAACACCAAGCACACGACGTTGACCCAGTGGGTGACCCGCACCGCCACCGGGTGCCGGTAGATCCACTGCCATTGGTGCCGGCCGGGTGCGCTCTCGCTCATGGCCGCGAGTCTACAAGACCGGCGCGGGCCGTGTGTTCACCTTACGGAAATCGCACCGGAAACTTGGGCCCCAGAATAAGCGAACCCGGCGCGGGGGCTTCCCGGCCGGGTTCGGTCAAGCGCGGTGTGCGGTGCGCTAAAGCTTGACGGCCTTGAGGGCGCTGTAGAGGCCCGAGGCGATTTCGCCGGGCAGGGTCGGGATGTTGTCCTCGTCGGAGAAGAACGAGGACTTCAGGATGACCGCGCCGGTCTTGGCGTCGATCACCTCGATCGCGGCAATGAACGCGCCTTCGCCGCCCATAGTCCCGGTGAACAGGAACCGGACATTGAGCCGCGCGGCGGTGTCGGCCGGCTTCTCGCCCGCCTTGGCCTCGCCTTGGGCGATGCGGATGGTGGCGTCCTTGGACGCCAGCCGCGTTGCCACGGAAGACGACAGCCCGCCGGCTTCGGTGCCGGCGTGGGCGGTGGTGGCCTCGATCGGCAAGAACGCGATCGACAGGTCATTGGCAGGCTCCGCGGCGTAAGCGGAACCGGCGAATACAATCGCCGCAAATGCGGCGGCGAGGCGGAGGGTGCGGGTGCTGTTCATGGGCCAGAGTTTTTGCGCGCGCACTCCGCGCGGTCAAGCGCGCAAGGCGCGCGAAGTTGTCGCAGAGCAAACCGGGCTGTGATTTTCGTGACGCGCAAACAAAAAGCCCTCCCCCGGGGGTGGGGGAGGGCCTTCTGGGAGGGGACCTTGCGGGAGGCTTACTACTCGCGTTCGAACTTGGCCTTCATTTCGGCGCGTTTGCGGGCTTCCCAGTCGGGGCCGAGCATCGCGTCGGGGCCATACACATGGATCGCGTTCATGGCGAGGGCGAATGCCATGCCGAGGACCGGCCACACCACCCACCAGTGACCCGGGGCAGTGATCACGTTCACGCACAGCAGAAACAAAGCGATCACGCCGAACGTGGTGGCGCGGCGGTGGAAGTTGCGCATGGCGGCCAGGCGGCGGCGGATGGCGCGGTCGTCGGCGCCGGCTTCCGACAGGCGCGAGCGCATCTCGGCTTCCATCTGCTGGCCCCAGTATTTGCGCTCGGCCGCCCAGTGCTTCCACTTTTCGCCGCCCATGCCTTCCGGCCCGACAGCGCGCATGGCTTGGAGGAACAACACCCCGGCGATGACGATCGCGGGCCACACGAACCACCAATGGGCGGGGGCGGAGAACACGTTTACCAGGAACAGAAACCCGACCAGAGCGGCCCCGGCCATGGCGTTGCGGTAGAAACGCTTGAGGCGGTCGACCGAAGCCTGGGCGCGCTCCTCAGGGGTTTGCGGCTCGCGCCAGCGGGCGCGGAATTCGGCGCGCCATTGGCGGCGCTCGTCGCGGGAGCGGTGGCGGCCGTGGGCGTGGTGACTCCACGCGTGGGGCCCCCACTTGTGCATCATGTCGTCGCCGCACGCGGAGCCGGTGTCGAGCTGGTAGACGAACAACTCCTCGCCGGCGATCGGGCGGCGGCCGACGCGTGCGAACCGGTCGCCCATACGGGCGCGGGATTGTTCATAGGCGGCGCCGGACAGGCGCACGCCGCCGGGCTCGGTGCCTTCGCGCAGACCATCCGCCATGGCGACGCCGGGGCCGTCTATTGCGCCCGGATCGCCGGAAACCTTGCCAACTGCCACGCCGACCCGTGCATCCACTTGCATGCCGGCATCGGCCCGCTTGGCGTCGAGGGCGTCTTGGAGCGCGACGGCGGCGGTGACTGCGTCGCCGACATCCACGAATTCAGCCCGGACGACCGCACCGGCGGCGCCGGCAAAGCTGCCGTGGTGCTCGCCCAGCAGGCCGTCCAGCACCTCGCGCAGGAGCGCGGTGGCGGTGGCGGACTTGGCCGCATCGCTCGCGGCAACCTCATCGAGGTTGGCGACGTCGGCGCTTAACACGGCTACGAGGCGGCTGGTGGGCTGGTCGGCAGGCATTGCGGGACTCCCGGTCGGGCGATTGCTGGAGCCCATATGGGAAGCCCGTGGCCGGTCCGCAATGGTTTTCCCGCGGTTTGCCGTGCCCGCCGGAATGGCCTATGAAAGCCCTCGTGGCCGAGGCGCACCCAGCGCTGCCGAATGCAGCAGATGCAGGCACCGGTGAAGCCGGCGCGACCGACGCGCACGCGAAATCGGCATACCTGGAAGCCCTGCAACGGATCGAGCGCCTGCACCGGCGCTTCCTCGATGTCGTCAAAGCCGAGCTGGAATTGCTCGGCATCAATGACATCGGCAACGTCCAAGCCATGCTGCTCTACAACATTGGCCGGTCGGAGATCACGGTTGGGGAACTGATGAGCCGCGGGTATTACCAGGGCTCGAATGTCTCCTATAACTTGAAAAAGCTCGTGGAAGCCGGATATCTGGAACAGGAACGCTCGCCCTATGACCGCCGGTCGGTGCGGGTGCGGCTTTCGCCCAAGGCGCTCGATTTGGTGGCGCGCGTGGACGGGTTGTTTCAGCGCCAGGTCACGCAACTGGCGGACGGTCCGCTCGACCGCCACCGGTTGGCGGAGTTGAACCGCTCGCTGCTGGTGCTGGAACGGTTCTGGAGCGACCAGTTGCGGTTTGTGCCGGGGGCGCCGTGAAGTTGGTGTACCGCTGATGGACTATCGCAAACATTTCGCCGACGCGATCGCCGGCCTCCAAAAGGAAGGCCGCTACCGCGTGTTCGCCGAGATCGCGCGCCATGCGGGGCAGTTCCCGCGCGCGACCCGCTACCGGCCCGACGGCACGACCCACGAGGTCGTGGTGTGGTGCTCGAACGACTACCTCGGCATGGGGCAAAGCCCGGTGGTGCGCGATGCGATGCGCGCGTGCATCGACGAGGTGGGCGCCGGCGCGGGCGGCACACGCAACATTTCCGGCAACAACCACTATCACGTGCTGTTGGAGCGCGAGCTCGCCAGCCTGCACGGCAAAGAGATGGGGTTGCTGTTCAGCTCCGGCTACAACGCCAACGAGGCGGCGCTGTCGACCCTCGGCAAGATGCTGCCGGGGTGCATCATCTTCTCCGACGAGATGAACCATGCCTCGATGATCGAGGGCATCCGCAATTCGCGCGCCGAGAAGCGCATCTTCCGCCACAGCGACGTGAACCATTTGGCGGCGCTGTTGCGCGAAGCGGACCCGAACGCGCCGAAGATCATCGCGTTTGAATCCGTGTACTCGATGGATGGCGACATCGCGCCCATCGCCGACTTGGTGGCGCTGGCGGAGAAGTACAACGCGCTCACGTACCTGGATGAAGTGCATGCGGTTGGCCTGTATGGGCCGAACGGCGCCGGTGTGGCGGAGCGGGACGGCATCATGGGCCGGGTCGACCTGATCAACGGGACGCTCGGCAAGGCGTTTGGCGTGGGTGGCGGGTATGTGACCGGGCCGGCGCCGATCATCGATGCGGTGCGCAGCTTTGCGCCGGGGTTCATCTTCTCCACGTCGCTGCCGCCGGTGGTCGCCGCGGGTGCGCTGGCTTCGGTGCGCTGGGTGCGCGCCCACAACGAAATTCGCGTGCAGCATCAGGAGCGCGCGCAGCGCCTGAAGGATATGCTGGCCCAGTACGGCCTGCCGGTGATGAAGACGCCGAGCCACATCGTGCCGGTGA
The DNA here is from genome assembly GCA_947481575.1 of Alphaproteobacteria bacterium. GTDB lineage: Bacteria > Pseudomonadota > Alphaproteobacteria > UBA2966 > CAIVPW01 > CANKGV01. The sequence goes on along the minus strand of CANKGV010000005.1, from coordinate 49,920 downwards.
TGGTGGGCGACGCACGCTGCTGCAAGGAAGGGTCCGACGTGCTCCTGGAGGAGTACGGAATCTACGTGCAGCCGATCAACTACCCGACCGTGCCGCGCGGTACCGAGCGCCTGCGCTTCACGCCGACGCCGCTGCACACCGACGCCATGATGCGCGACCTCGCCACGGCCCTGAACGACCTGTGGAAGCGCCTCCACATGGGACGCGTCGCGGTTGCCTAAGGCGGCGCCCGGGGGACGCGAGTACCTGCTGGAATTCCAGCGCCAGGGCAGCTACGTGCGGGTCGCGGCCATTGACCCGGTGTCCGGCACGGAGGCGGTCCTGGTGGGTGCGGCCAGCGCTTCGAAGGAAGAGCTGAGCCGGCTGGCCGTGCAAAAGCTTCAGTACGTCATGGAGCGTAAGTTTGGCGCGCCCAGCGTGGCGCCCACGGGCAAACCCACCAAGAAGCCGCCGCCGTCGGGCACGCTGGTCTAGCGCCAGTTACACACCCACGACGACATTCTTGCCCCAGAGGTTGCCGGGTGCAAATCACCGCTGGGCGCAGCGGGCCTGCTTCAGCTCGATGGGTCGCCGCCCGGGGGTGGCGGCAGACGCGTGCGGGACGGCGGCTGGCGGAGGTGCTCGTTCGCCGCAGGCCCGGTGAAGCGCCGCAGCGCCTGCGCGGCGCGCAGGCCAAGGTACTGCGTTACCGTGACCAGCGTGTCGGCCCAACTGACGCTAATCAGCACCAGGAGCGCGCGGCCCTCGACGTAGCCGGGGTTGAGGCGGTGGTAGAAGCGCGCATCGGGATTGTTGGAATGCGCCCAACGCTCGCGCTCCTGGTCCGTCTGCCGGGTGCGCGTGCCGTAGGTGCAAACGTACGGCTGGCCGTTCGGGTCATCGCGCTTCAAGCCGAAATGCTCGGCGAGGTCGCCGACCAGGGTGCGGGCCCAGGCCGGGGTGGCCCGGTTGTAGCGTGGGTACAGCGTGCGCACGAACCGGGCGATCTGCGAGTAGCTCCACGGGTGCGTCATCTGCTCGAAGTTCACAACCCGGGCAAGCGGGTGCAGCAGGCGCTCGCGCAGCGCCATGCGCACCGTGAAGCCGAGGACGGCGGCGCCCCGGTACTCGCGCTTGACGGCGGCGGAGGTGCGCAGGACGCGGTAGCGCAGGCCATTGATGCGCACGTCGCCGACGCGCACGACGTTGAAGCCGACCACCTGGGAGTCCTGCGTCGAAAAGACCCGTACGGCCACGGCGGATGCCGGGCCGGTGGCAAAGAACGAACGGAAATACCCGGGGTCGTCGCGCTGGAACACTTCGCGGTCGATGACTTCCAGGCGCTCGATCAGAGCCTCCCGGTCGCTCTCCGAGAGCGCGGCAACCCACAGGTCTACGTGACGCACGTTCGCACCCAATCGGCCCGGCATAGCGCGAGTTCGACTACCGAACTGACCCGCGCATGAAGGGGTCGGTATCCCTAATGGCAAAAGTACACGTACCCGGTCCGGCAGTCGTGAAGGAATTCACAGGGCGATGAACCGGGAGCGCCAAGATAGGGTGGAGTTGCGCCCATCGCGCGGCGATTACGAGGCGGATTCGGGGCAGGCGAAACTCAGGCGCCGAGAAATACAACCGGCCAAAGCAATGCCCGAAGGAAGATCCCGACGATCGAACTGCCTTGAGGGCCCTCCGTCAAACCCCAAAGGAAGAACCCAACCACCGCTAGGAGATAGACGGCGATGACAAGCCGGATGAGCGCCTTCATGTGTGCCTCGCTGGGTGCCCGTTTTGGATACCGGTGAACATGCGGCGGCAGGCGGGGGAGCGCGTTGACCAGGATCAACGGGCGTGCGGGACGAGCCTCCGGGGCCACGCCACCGGTGGGGTTCAACTCATGGGCTTGTGGAACGGTGGCGGCGCACCCGCACATATGGTATTACACTGCTTCTGATTCACCCTCTAAGTGCTTGCCATGCCCAAAGAAACTGTCGCGCTTGCCTCGGACCACGCCGGGCTCGATCTCAAAGAGACTCTGAAGAAGGAACTCACGGAGATGGGCTACCCGGTGCTCGATCTCGGGACCAATTCGAGCGAATCGGTGGACTACCCTGATTACGGCACGAAGCTCGGCGAAGCCGTGGCGGCCGGCAAGGCGGCCAAGGGCGTTGCGGTGTGCGGCAGCGGGATCGGCATTTCGATTGCCGCCAACAAGGTGCGCGGCATTCGCGCCGCACTGATCCACGACGTGACCGGTGCGCGGCTATCGCGCCTCCACAACGATGCCAACGTGATCGCCTTTGGGGCGCGCACCACCGGCGTCGACGTGGCCAAGGAAGCGCTGAAGGTGTTCCTCGCGACCGAGTTCGAGGGCGGCCGCCACACGCGGCGCGTCGAGAAGCTCGGCTGATGGCGCGGCCCGGCGCAAGCCCGGCGGCGCGCGTCGCCGACGCTTTCTTCGCCGCCGACCTGGCGGGCGACGATCCGGAGATTTTTGCTGCGATCGAAGGCGAGGTCGTCCGCCAGCAGGACGGTATCGAACTGATCGCTTCCGAGAACCTGGTGAGCCCTGCGGTGCTGCAGGCCCAGGCGGCGGTGCTGACCAACAAGTACGCGGAAGGGTATCCGGGCAAGCGCTACTACGGCGGCTGCGAATGGGTCGACGTGGTGGAGACGCTCGCGATCGAACGCGCCAAGCAACTATTCGGCTCCAAGTTCGCGAATGTTCAGCCGCACTCCGGCAGCCAAGCCAACCAGGGTGTGCTGAACGCGCTGCTGACGCCTGGGGATACCATTATGGGTATGTCGCTCGCCGCGGGCGGGCACCTGACCCACGGCGCGCCGCCCAACCAGTCCGGCAAGTGGTTCAAGTCGGTGCAGTACGGCGTACGGCGCCAGGATGCGCGCATCGATTTCGATGAAGTGGAGAGCTTGGCGAAGCAGCACAGGCCGAAGCTGATCATCGCCGGCGGCTCAGCTTATCCGCGCGAAATCGACCATTCCAAGTTTCGCGCGATTGCCGATTCGGTCGGCGCGCTCCTGATGGTGGACATGGCCCACTACGCCGGTCTGGTGGCGGCCGGGATTGTCCAAAGCCCGGTGCCGCACGCCCACATCGTGACGACCACAACCCACAAGACTCTGCGCGGTCCGCGCGGCGGCATGATCCTGACCAACGACGAGGACATCGCCAAGAAGGTGAACTCGGCGATCTTCCCCGGCATCCAAGGCGGCCCGTTGATGCATGTGATCGCCGGCAAGGCCGTGGCATTTGCCGAAGCCCTGCGGCCGTCGTTCAAGGATTACGCCAAGGCGGTGGTGGAGAACGCGCGCATGTTGGCGCAGACGCTATCGACCCGCGGCCTGGATATTGTTTCCGGCGGCACCGACACGCATCTCATGCTGGTGGACCTGCGGCCCAAGAAGCTGACCGGCAAGGCGGCCGAAGCGGCGCTCGGGCGCGCGTTCATGACCTGCAACAAGAACGGCATTCCGTTCGATCCGGAGAAGCCGACCGTCACGTCCGGCGTGCGCTTGGGCAGCCCCGCCGCAACGACGCGCGGGTTCGGCGTGGCGGAGTTCCGCGAGGTGGGCCGGATGATCGCCGATGTACTGGATGGCTTGGCGGCGAACCCGGACAACAACGGTGCTGTGGAAAAGCGCATCGGCGATGAAGTGGTGGCGCTGTGCAGCCGCTTCCCGATTTACGAAGACCTGGCGTGGTGGCGGCGCGGCGCGCCCGATCCGCGCGGCTAGGCGAAGCGGCGAGGGCGAGGGGGCAAGGGTATGCGGTGTCCGTTCTGCGGCAATGCCGATACACAAGTGAAGGACTCGCGGCCGACCGAGGATAATGCGGCAATCCGGCGACGCCGGTTCTGCCCCTCGTGCGGATCGCGCTTCACCACCTTTGAACGCATCCAGTTGCGCGAATTGACGGTCGTGAAAAAGACCGGCCAGCGCGTGCCGTTCGAGCGCGACAAACTGCTACGCTCGATTCTGATCGCCACGCGCAAGCGGCCGGTGGAACCGGACCGCATCGAGCGGATGGTCAGCGGCATCGTCCGGCGTTTGGAAAGCCTGGGCGAGTCCGAGATTCCGTCGACCGCGATCGGCGAAATGGTGATGGACGCGCTCGCCAACCTCGACCAGGTCGCGTTCGTGCGCTACGCCTCGGTGTACCGGAACTTCCGCGAGGCCCGCGATTTCGAGCAGTTCGTGGGCGAGCTCAGTGGCGAAAACGAGAGCTGAGGCCGGCCCGAAGCCTACGCCCGGCGACTTCGAACATATGCGGTCGGCGCTGGCCTTAGGCCGGCGCGGCCTGGGCCGCACGTGGCCCAACCCTGCGGTCGGTTGCGTCCTGGTGAAGGACGGGGCCATCGTCGGGCGCGGCTGGACTCAGCCGGGCGGACGCCCCCATGCCGAGACGGAAGCGCTTGGCCGCGCCGGTGCCGCGGCGCGCGGTGCCACCGCCTACGTGACATTGGAGCCGTGCGCCCATCACGGACAAACCCCGCCGTGCGCGGATGCCCTGGTGCGAGCGGGCGTTGCCCATGCAGTGGTGGCGATCCGCGACCCTGACCCGCGCGTGAACGGGCAGGGGATCGCCGCGCTGATCCATGGCGGCGTGGCGGTGACCGAGGGCGTGCTGGCGGACGAGGCGTCCGACCTGAACGCCGGGTTCCTGATGCGCGTTCAGGCGGGGCGGCCGCTGGTGACGGCGAAGGTTGCGTCGTCGCTCGATGGACGCATTGCGACAGCAGACGGGGAAAGCCGTTGGATCACCGGCGAGGACGCGCGGGCCCACGGGCACCTGCTCCGCGCGCAAAGCGACGCGATCGTGGTTGGATCGGGAACGGCGCTGGCCGACAACCCGATGTTGGACTGCCGGCTGTGGGGCATGGCCGATCGCTCGCCGGTGCGCGTGGTGCTGGATGGGCGGTTGCGCACCCCCCTGACGGCCCATTTGGTGGCAACGGCGCGCACCCAGCGGACCTGGCTGGTGACCATGCCCGGCCGCGATCACGCGCGCCGCAAGGCGTTTGCCGAGAGCGGCGTTGAGGTCATCGAAGTGGCGGTTGGGGCGGAAGGTAGTCCTGACCCCGGTGCCGCGCTGGCCGCGCTGGCCACGCGCGGCATCACGCGGGTGCTGGTGGAAGGCGGGCGGCATCTGGCCGCAGCCTTGCTGCGGGCCAAGCTTGTGGACCGGCTGGTCTGGTACCGTGCACCGATTTTGCTCGGCGGCGACGGCATTGCCGCTGCGTCGGCGTTTGGACTGGGCCGGCTGGCCGATGCTCCCCATTTTGAGCGCATGCGGGCTGGCACGGCGGGCGACGACACGGTGGAGTGGTTCAGGGCCACGCGGTCGCCGTAAGGAGAGCGGACTGAGTGTTCACGGGCATCATCACGCACAGGGGAACCGTGCGCCGCATCGCGCGCGGCGGCGATACCCGCATTGAGATTGCGACGGAGGCGAACTTCGGCCCGTTTCCGATGGGAGCGTCGATCGCGTGCTCGGGCGTGTGCTTGACGGTGGTCGCGTTCGGTACGGATTGGTTTGCGCTGGACGCGTCCGCGGAGACGCTGAGCAAGACGACCGTTGGCGCTTGGCGCGAAGGCACCCCGGTGAACCTGGAGCGCGCCTTGCGCGTCGGCGACGAGTTGGGCGGCCACTTCGTGCTGGGCCATGTGGACGGGGTGGCGGAGGTGGTGGCGCGGCGGTCGGAAGGCGATTCGCTGCGATTCACCGTCGCGGCCCCGGCGGCACTGGCGCGATTCATCGCGCCGAAGGGCTCGGTGGTGCTGGACGGTGTGTCGTTGACGGTAAACGAGGTTGACCGGACGCACTTCGGCATCAATGTCATTCCCCACACGGCAGCCGTAACGACCCTCGGCGCGGCCGAACCGGGCGCGCGGTGGAACTTGGAGATCGATCCCTTGGCACGATACGTGGCCCGGCTGGCGGACGCCGGCATTGGCAGTGTTCCCGGCGCATGACACGCAACCCGGCGTTGGCCCCGACTGAGGACCTGCTCGAAGACGCCCGCAACGGGCGCATGGTGATTCTGGTCGACGACGAGAATCGCGAAAACGAAGGCGATCTGGTGATTCCGGCGCAGCGCGCCGATGCGAACGCAATCAACTTCATGGCCAAGTACGGGCGCGGGCTGATTTGCCTGACGCTGCCGCGGCCGCGCGTTGAGGAACTGCAGTTGCCGCTGATGGCGGCGCGCAACATGAGCCGCCACCAGACCGCGTTCACCGTTTCCATCGAGGCGCGGGAAGGCGTGACGACCGGCATTTCGGCCGCCGACCGTGCGCGCACGGTGGCGGTCGCGATCGACCCCACCAAGGGCAAGGACGACATCCAGTCGCCGGGCCACGTGTTTCCGCTGGTGGCGCGCGATGGCGGCGTGCTGGTGCGGGCGGGACACACCGAGGCCTCGGTCGACATCGCGCGGCTGGCGGGCTTCACCGCAGCGGGCGTGATCTGCGAGATCATGAACGACGACGGCACGATGGCCCGGATGCCGGAACTGATTGCATTCGCCGAGCACCACGCGTTGAAAGTGGGCACGATCGCCGACCTGATCGCGTACCGGCGCCGCTACGACAAGATCATCCGCCGTGCTCTGGAGAGCACGCTGACAAGCCGCTACGGTGGCGACTTCCGCCTGATCGTGTACGAGAACACCGTAGAGCACGCCGAGCACCTAGCCCTGGTCAAAGGCGACCTTTCGGGTCCGGCCCCGGTGCTGGCGCGCATGCATAGCGTGAACCTGCTGACCGACCTGCTGGGGGAGCAATCCCAGGGAACCGAGCGCGGCAACGTACTCCATGCGGCAATGTGCGAGATCGCCGATGCGGGCAGGGGTGTTGTAGTGCTGATCCGTCAGGCGCGCCCCACAGCGTTGTCGGACAGAATTCGCGCGCGCGTCGGCGACCGTACAGAACCGGCCGAACTGCGCGAATACGGCATCGGTGCCCAGATCCTGTTGGACCTGGGCGTGCGGGAATTGATCCTGCTGTCCAACTCGAAGCGGACGCTGGTGGGCTTGGAGGGCTATGGTCTGAGTATCGTCGGCCAGCGGTCCATCCGGGCCGGCGAGCCGGCGGCGGGAGGCGAGTGACATGGCGGGCAGTCGCATCAGTGTGTTGATCGTCGAAGCGCGCTTCTACGACGACATTGCCGACGAGATGTTGAAAGGCGCCAAGGCAGCGATCGAAGCGGCCGGCGGCACGGCAACCGTGATTGGGGTTCCCGGGGCGCTGGAGATTCCGACGGCGCTGGAGTTCCACCTGAAGGGCTGTGCCGGGGCAGGCGGCGACCACGACGCCTATGTGGCGCTGGGCTGCGTGATCCGCGGCGAGACGACCCATCATGAGCATGTGGGCCGCGAGTGCATGCAAGGATTGAGCAGATTGGCCCACGAACACCTGATCGCGTTGGGTAACGGCGTACTCACCTGCGAGACAGTGGAGCAGGCCTGGGCGAGGGCGCGGATCGACGGCCACGACAAGGGCGGCATTGCGGCCCGCGCGGCGCTGCACATGATGAATCTCCGCAAGACGCTCTACCTCGCACCGCGTGGCGTGCACGCGTGAGCGCGGCAAAAGCAAAGAAGGCGGCGGCGGACGACACCCTCTCGCGCAGTGCGGCGCGGCTTGGGGCGGTGCAGGTGCTGTACCAGCTTGAATTCGGCGGCGGCGCCGTGGAGGCGGCCATCGATGAGTATTTGGCGACTCGCTCGGGCGTCGAAATCGACGGTGACCGCTTGGCGCCGGCAGACCCGGACTTTTTCCGCTCGCTGGTGCGCGGGGCGGCGGGCCGCACGGCTGAGATCGACGCGTTGCTGAAGGGTTCGCTCACTGGCCAGCGCGATCCCTCGCGGCTGGATGGCATTCTGCGTGCGCTGTTGCGCGTGGCGGCGTTCGAGTTGCTCGCCCGGGCCGAAGTGCCGCCACGGGTGACTATCAACGAATATGTCGAGGTTGCCCACGCGTTCTATACGGGCCCCGAGCCGAAGATCGTGAACGGCGTGCTGGATAGCCTGGCCCGGTTCCTGCGGCCCGCGGAAATGGCCTAACCGGCCCAAGCTGTGGCGCGCCGCGGCGAGTTCCAACTGATTGCCGAGGCGTTCGCGCCGTTGGCCAAAGGTGATCCGCTGGCGTTCGGGCTGGGCGACGACGTCGCCTTGGTGGCACCCCGGCCCGGTGAGCACTTAGTCGCAACCAACGACGCCATGGTGCGCGGCGTGCACTTCTTCCGCGACGGCGACCCAGGCGACGTCGGCCGCAAGTTGTTGCGGGTGAACCTGTCCGACTTAGCCTGCAAGGGCGCTGAGCCGCTGGCGTACCTCCTGACCGTTGCGCTGCCGCCGGACCTGACCGATGGCTGGCTGGACGCGTTCGCTGCCGGGCTGGGCGACGACCAGAAGCGGTATGGCATTCACCTGATTGGCGGGGACACCACTAAGTCCGAGTTGGACTTGGTGCTCTCCGTGACCATGCTGGGCAGTGCTCCCGCGGAGACGCTTCTGCGGCGGAACGGCGCCAAGGTGGGCGACCGGATCTACGTCTCCGGCACGATCGGCGATGCCCGGCTCGGGTTCCTGCTCGCGCGCGGCAAACTGCCGGAAGCCAGTACGGAGGACGCCCAATTCTTGCGCGGGCGGTTGGACCGGCCGAGCCCGCGGCTGAAGCTTGGGCGCCGGTTACGCGGGATCGCCAACAGCGCGATGGACGTGTCGGATGGGCTGTTGGCTGACCTTGGCCACATCTGCGAGCAGTCGCAGGTCGGCGCTGAACTGAGCTTGGCGGCGGTGCCGTTTTCGGATGCGGCGCGGCGCGTTATTCATGTTCATGAGGAAGAACAGAAAAGCATCATAACATTCGGGGATGACTACGAAATATTGTTTACCGCGCCACCCGATAAGGGGTCGGTGATTGCCGCCATCGGGGACGAACTCGGAGTTCCCTTGACGGTGATCGGGACCATCGTGAGCGGCGGGCCGGTGACCGTGCGCGACGCTAGCGGTGCCGTGGTGCCGTTTGCCCAGGCTGGGTACACCCACTTCTAGTGCGGCCAAGTCCGCCCCTTGAATCCGGGGCGGCGACAGTGCCCTAATGCGTCATGGCCGCGAAGAAACCCGTTAAAAAACAGGGCGGTGGCAGCAACATCACGCGCTGGGTCGTCCTGGCGGTTTCGCTGATGGTGGTGTTCGGCGCCGGCTTGGTCGCCGTGACGTTCATTCCGAAGAACTTCGAAACGCTGACCGCGGAGCCTGCGGCAGTCGAGGAGATCCCCGGCTATGTCGCTATGGACGCCGTTGCGGTGCCGGTCAGCCTTGATAACGCACTCGACCACTACGTGAACCTCGATCTGCGCTTCCAGGTGCGGGACAAGGCGCGGGCCAAGGAAGTCACGGAGGTGATCCCGCGCATCCGCGACGCCCTGGTGCGCGACGCCCACCGGAATGCGTTGTTGCGTACCGACGGGGTCGCCAGCGTCGATTTGGCGCGGATCAAGGAACGCGCCAAAGCGGTGGCCAACCAGATTTTGGGGGCCGACCTAGTCGCAAATGTCTATGTGATTCGAGTGGCTAAGCTGGTCCGCTAACAGCCCCCGCGGCGCGCGAATCCGGCCCTGCGGGCCAGTTTGCGTTTCGGAATCAACTCTGGCATAACCGCGACACTTTTGCTGGCGCGCGTGGCGGGCCGGCCCGCTTTTTACTTTCCATTCTCGAGGGGACTCAATGACGACGACGCTCTGGCTCGTAATCGCCTGCGGTGTGTTTGCCGTTTTGTACGCGATTTACGCTGGCCGTGCCGTTTTGGCCGCCGATGCGGGCAATGAACGGATGCGGGAAATCTCCGCCGCAATTCAGGTCGGCGCTCAGGCCTACCTGAACCGCCAGTACCGCACCATCGCCATCGTTGGCGTCGTGGTCCTCATCCTCCTCTGGTTCGTGCTCGGCACGTTCCCGGCGATCGGCTTCGTGATCGGCGCGGTGCTTTCCGGCGCCGCCGGCTACATCGGCATGAACGTCTCGGTGCGCGCTAACGTGCGCACCGCCCAGGCCGCGACCCGCGGCCTGCAGGCGGGCCTAGACGTGTCGTTCCAGGCGGGTGCGGTGACCGGCATGCTGGTGGCGGGTTTGGCCCTGCTTGGTGTTGCCCTCTACTACGGCTTCCTCCTCAACATGGACCTGGAGGTCCATGAGACGGTGACCGCGCTGGTCGCACTCGGCTTTGGCGGCTCGCTCATCTCGATCTTCGCCCGCCTCGGCGGCGGCATCTTCACCAAGGGTGCTGACGTCGGCGCCGACCTTGTTGGCAAGGTCGAACAGAACATTCCGGAAGACGATCCGCGCAACCCGGCGGTGATCGCCGACAACGTGGGCGACAACGTCGGCGACTGCGCCGGCATGGCTGCTGACTTGTTCGAGACCTATGCGGTGACCCTGGTCGCCACCATGGTGCTGGCCTCGATCTTCTTCACTGGCGACAACCAGACGATGGCCATGATGCTCCCGCTCGCCATTGGCGGCGCCTGCATCATCACCTCGGTGATCGGTACGTTCTTCGTCAAGATCGGCGCCAGCAAGTCGATCATGGGCGCCCTGTATAAGGGCTTCCTGGTTACGTCGATCCTGTCGGCAATCGCGTTCTGGCCGATCATCAGCTACGTGGTCGGCATGGACACGTCGTTCAGCGACGGCCTCCACACGTTCACCGGGATGGACCTGTTCTGGTGTGCGATCACTGGCTTGGTCATCACCGGCCTGCTGATCTGGGTCACCGAGTACTACACGGGCACCAACTTCCGTCCCGTGAAGTCGATCGCCAAAGCGTCGGAGACGGGCCACGGCACCAACATCATTCAGGGCCTGGCGATGTCGATGGAAGCGACGACGCTGCCCGCCCTGATCATCTGCGCCGGCATCATTGTGACCTACCTGCTCGCCGGCCTGTTCGGCGTGGCCATCGCGGTGAGCGCAATGTTGGCGCTGGCCGGCATGGTCGTCGCGCTTGACGCGTACGGCCCGGTCACCGACAACGCCGGTGGCATTGCCGAGATGGCGAAGATGCCGCACGAGACCCGCGTGGTGACGGACGCCCTCGACGCGGTCGGCAACACGACCAAGGCGATCACCAAGGGCTACGCGATCGGCTCCGCCGGTCTCGCCGCCCTCGTGCTGTTCGGCGCTTACACCCAGGACCTGACGCGCTTCTTCAGCAACATCGAGGTCGACTTCAGCCTGTCGAACCCGTACGTCGTGGTCGGCCTGCTGTTGGGCGGCGCACTGCCGTACCTGTTCGGCGCCATGTCGATGACCGCGGTCGGCCGTGCGGCCGGTTCCGTCGTGATCGAAGTACGCCGTCAGTTCAAGGAAATCCCCGGCATCATGGCCGGCACTGCCAAGCCCGATTACGGGAAGGCCGTGGACATGCTGACCAAGGCCGCCATCGGCGAGATGATCATCCCGTCGCTGCTGCCGGTGCTGGCACCGGTAGTCGTGTACTTCGTGATCACTTGGGTCGCGGGGCAGGGTGCGGGCTTCTCGGCCCTCGGCGCGATGTTGCTGGGCACCATCGTCACTGGCCTGTTCGTCGCCATCTCGATGACGGCGGGCGGCGGTGCGTGGGACAACGCCAAGAAGACCATCGAAATGAGCGGCGGTAAGGGCTCGGATGCCCACAAGGCCGCGGTCACCGGCGACACCGTCGGCGATCCGTACAAGGACACGGCCGGCCCGGCGGTGAACCCGATGATCAAGATCACGAACATCGTGGCGCTGCTGTTGCTGGCGGCGCTCGCGTAAGCGAACGTCTCTCGCCGGAAACGGTTCGGCCCCGACCGTCCGCGGTCGGGGCCGAATGCTTTTTGGAGATCGGTTAGGGGCCGGGTGCTTGGCCCACCGGCGCGCCGTTGAAGCGGCCGATGTTGCCGAAGAACTGGCGGATAACGCTGACTTCCGTGCCGCGTGTGGGCGTTTCGCGTCCCACCGGCTGGATGTTCTGGGCGTCCGCCATCGAGAAACGACGCACTTCGGAGACTGCACCGCGCGCGTCGAAATCGATCGCCACGACCTGCTGGTCGAGCATCTTGGGGACCTGATACGGCGCACCTTCGGTCGTGCGGCTGATGTAATACCAGCTGTCGCGGTCGAACGTTGCGGTGGCCGACGGGGTACCGAGTGAGTTCAGGACCGATTGCCGGGTATCTTTTCCCGGCGTGATGGCGGCCACTGCCTTGTCGTTCGGGATGTACCCAACGGTGATACGCTCCGGCGCGCACGCACTCAGGCCGAGCGCGATGCTTAGGCCGAAGCCGGCGAACGAGAGAACACTGCGATGGGTCATTCTGTGAGCGCGGACCTTGGCACCTGCCGAGCGGGAATGTCAACGATGGCGGCGGATCACCGGGCAGCTGCGGCGGGCACATGTTTGCGGCGTTGATCGCTCGGCTGCGGGCGCCAAAGCCCGCGCACAGGTTGTACTTCGCGATTGTCGGCGCCGCGCGGGAGCCGGCGTTGTTCCAGGACGGGCGGGTGCCCGACACGTTCGACGGGCGCTTCGACTTGGTGCTGCTCCATGCCGCTATGGTGTTCCGGCGCCTGCGCGCGGAAGGGGCCGCGGCAACGGAGTTGGCCGATGGCGTGTTCGAGGTCATGTGCGGCGACTTCGACCGTTCGCTGCGGGAAGTCGGGATTGGGGACACGGGTATCGGCCGCCGGGTCAAGGCGATGGCGCGGGCGTTTTATGGCCGTGCGCACGCATACGACCGGGCGCTGGCCGGCGAGGAGCCGCTGGAGGCGGCGCTGCGACGCAATCTGTATGCGGATCAGGACGTGCCGCCCGAGGCCATGGCCGGGCTCGTGACACGGGTGCGGGCATTCGAGGCGGGGTTGCGGGGCCTCAGCGTGGACGACCTCCGGGCCGGCAGGTTGGCGCCTGCGGCAACTGCGGCATTGACCCCCTCGGGCCGCCGCCCTAACTAGTCCGCCCAATGGGTAGTAGTGAACCACCGGCCGCCGAGTTCCGGCGTATGGTCCGGATCGATCATCTTGGGCACGACGAACAGGAGTTCCGGTTCGCCGCCACTCCGGCCGAGTGCGAGGCGCTGGCGGCGCGGTTTGGCGTGCTGCGCCTAGGCTCCCTGGAAGCGACTGCCCGGATGCAACGGATCAAGGGCGGCGGCGCCCGGGTGCGTGTGGATTTCCGCGCCGATGTGGTACAATCTTGCGTAGTTACGCTTGAGCCGGTGGCGTCCGTTGCCGCCGACTCATTTGAGTTGGACTTCCTGCCCGAAGGCGACGAGCCGAAGGCCGTGGTAGGAGAGTTCGATGCCCAGGCCGAAGAACCGCCGGGTGTGGTGGTCGACGGCGAATTTGACGTGGGCGCAGTTATCGCCGAATACGTGTCGCTGGCGATCGACCCCTATCCGCGGAAGCCGGGGGTGGAATTCGGCAAAGTTGACGCCGGCGCTGTGCGCCCAGGCGACAAAGCAGCCGGTAGTGTGAAAGATGGGGGGCCGTTTGCGGCCCTCAAGAACTGGAAAGGCAAGGCCTGAGCGATGGCGGTTCCTAAGCGAAAGAAGACTCCCTCCACCCGCGATATGCGGCGCTCGCACGATGCGCTGACGCCCGCGGCCCACGTGGAGTGTTCCAACTGCGGCGAGATCAAGCGGCCGCACCACGTGTGCCCGTCGTGCGGTCACTACGACGGACGCGAAGTCGTATCGGCAGCCGAAGCCTGAGCGACCGCTTGCGGCGCTCGGCGCGTCGACCCGCGACCGCACGTCTGTGACCACAACCATCGCGCTTGACGCAATGGGGGGCGACCATGCCCCCGAGATCGTCATCCAGGGCGCGTCGATCGCGCACCGCCGCTTGCCGACGGTGCGCTTTCTGCTGTTTGGCGACGAGGCACGCCTCGCCCCGCTCCTGAAGGCCGACCCAAAGCTGGCCGCGGTGGCGGAAGTGCGTCATACGCCGCTGGCGATCACGGCGGATGACAAGCCGGCCCAGGCGTTGCGCAAGGGCGGCCAGTCCAGCATGCGCCTGGCGATCGACGCGGTGCGCGACGGCCACGCGGCCGGGATGGTATCGGCGGGCAACACCGGTGCGCTGATGGCGATGGCCAAGGTGGTGCTGCGCACCCAGCCCGGGATCGATCGCCCGGCCATGATCCAGTACTTCCCGACCATGCGCGGCGAGAGCGCTCTGTTGGACCTGGGCGCCAACGTGGAGTGCGACGCCAAGAACCTAGTGCAGTTCGCCATCATGGGAGCCGGGTTCGCGCGCTCGGTGCTTGGTGTCGAGAAGCCGACGGTGGGCCTGCTGAATGTCGGCGCCGAAGAGCTGAAGGGTCACGACACGGTTCGAGAAGCCGCAAAAATACTTCGTGAAACCAATAATTTAGACTTCGTATTTCACGGATTTGTTGAGGGCGACGACATCGGTGCCGGGACCGTGGACGTGTTCGTGACCGATGGGTTCACCGGCAACGCGGTCCTCAAGGCCACAGAAGGGACCGCCAAGCTGGTCGTGACGTTCCTCCGCGCGGCCCTCAAGCGTTCGTGGGCTTCCAAGCTTGGGTACCTGCTGGCGAAGCCGGCGCTGGATGCGCTCCGCGCCAAGCTGGACCCGCGCCTCTACAACGGCGCCATGTTCCTGGGCCTGAACGGAGTCGTGGTGAAGAGCCACGGCGGGACCGACGGCGAGGGCTTCGCCAGCGCCATTTCCGTGGCGGCCGACATGGTGCGCGGCGACTTCAACGAACGCATTCACGCAGACCTGGAACTGATGGCTCCGGCTGCCGTGCTCTCGGGGGTGCCGGCAACGACGGCCCCCGTGGCGGGTGGGTGATGCGCCGGTCGCAGATTGTGGGCTGCGGCAGCTATCTGCCGGAGCGGATCGTGACCAACGATGAGTTGGCCAAGCGGGTGGACACGTCGGACGAGTGGATCGCCGAGCGCACAGGTATTCGCCAGCGCCATGTCGCGGCAGAGGGCGAATTCACTTCGCATCTGGCGACGCGCGCCGCGGAGCGCGCATTGGCGGCGGCCAATTTGCCGATTTCCGACCTGGATCTGATCGTGCTGGCGACGGCGACCCCGGACGAGACCTTTCCGGCCACCGCCACGCGGGTGCAACAGGCCCTGGGCATGACCCGCGGCGCAGCCTTCGACGTGGGAGCGGTGTGCAGCGGGTTCATCTATGCGATGGCTGTTGCGGACAACTTTCTGAAGTGCGGGCAGGCCAAGACGGCGCTGGTGATCGGCGCGGAGACCTTTTCCCGCATCCTCGACTGGACCGACCGCTCCACCTGCGTGCTGTTCGGCGACGGCGCAGGCGCCGTCGTGCTGCGGGCCGGTGAGGGCGTGGGTGATTCCACCGACCGCGGCATTCTCACCACCAAGATCCATTCCGATGGCCGTCACCACGATTTGCTGTTCGCGAACGGTGGGCCATCGACGACGCAGACCGCCGGCGTCGTGAAGATGGAAGGTCGTAAGGTCTTCAAGCATGCCATTGAAAAACTTACAGAAGTTGTCGGTGAGAGCCTGGCGGAGGTAGGGCTTCCTGCGAGTGCAATCGACTGGTTGGTGCCGCACCAAGCGAACCGCCGGATCATCGATGGCGCGGCGCAAAAGCTCGCTCTGCCGCCGGAGCGGGTGGTGATTACCGTCGACCGTCATGCCAATACGTCGGCCGCATCCGTGCCTCTGGCGCTGGCGGAAGCCGTTGGCGACGGCCGGATTCGGCCGGGCCACCTGGTGCTGATGGAAGCCATGGGCAGCGGCTTCACGTGGGGCGCCGCGCTCGCGCGGATGTAGCCTACGTACGCCGTGACGCGGAAATCCGCGTTCCCGACGACTCATTCACGATTTCAACGTCGCCCTGCATCCCTTTGAGTTTGACGCGTTTCTTGTCCGGCGGTAGCTTTGCTGCTGGAGGGGCCCCATGGGTACGATGACGCGAGCCGACTTGGCGGAAGCGGTCTACGAAGAAGTAGGCCTGTCCCGCAACGAGTCCGCCGAGCTGGTCGAGTCCGTATTTCAGGAGATCGGCGAAGGCTTGGTGCGCGGCGAGCAGGTGAAGATCTCGTCGTTCGGCAGCTTCTATGTGCGTGACAAGAGTCAGCGCATGGGCCGCAACCCGAAGACTGGGGTTGAGGTGCCGATCCTGCCGCGGCGGGTGTTGGTGTTCCGTCCCTCCCACGTTCTCAAGGACCGCATCAATCGCTCGCTCTCGGCTAAGCCCAGCGCCTGATCATGGCCGATGCCGAGTTGCCCCAGGCGGTGGGGCCCAAGCCCGCAGGACGGCGCGCGGCCAAGGCGCCGGGGGCGTTCCGAACCATCAGTGAAGTGGCGCTTGAGCTTTCCGTGCCGCAGCACGTGCTGCGGTTTTGGGAGAGCAAATTCCCGCAGATCAAGCCGCTCAAACGCGGCGGCGGCAGGCGCTACTACCGTCCCGAGGACATTACGTTGCTCCGCGTGATCCGCGGCCTGCTGTACGACGAGGGCTATACGATCCGCGGCGTTCAGAAGGTTCTGAAGGAAGGCGGCCTGAAGGGGCCCGTTGCGGCGGATGTTCACGATACCGACGGTGATGACCGTGCGGTGGCGGTCCATGCGCCCGCCCAGCCGGTGTCCCACAGCACGGGCTTGGGGGCAGGCCAGCGCCGCAAACTCGCGGAAGTCTTGCGCCAGCTCGGTGAGATTCGGGGCATTCTGAAGCGCGCGGCGAAGTAGCGCGCAACGCGCATTTGCTCGGGCAGAGACCAGTAGATACAGTCCGCGCCGTCGGAGTGTAGCGCAGCCCGGTTAGCGCACCAGACTGGGGGTCTGGGGGTCGCGGGTTCGAATCCCGCCACTCCGACCAATCTCTTCATTGGGTTGTGTAGGTGGTCCACCTTCGAAGCGTCCTTGGGGTAGCGCCTGGGGTATCGTTTCGGCGCCGAGGCGCCTCGACCAAGTCCCAATCAAGGTTGGTCCGACGGCGGGGTTAGCCGAGAAACCATTGGGCGTGTCGTGCAGAAGGACCCGTCGCCCTCCTGTCGGGAGCAGCGATCCGTCGTCTCCGTTAGACGTGTGGTCCGGCGCAGGCCTTGATGGTGGCGGCGCCACGCGCCGACGCACCGTGGGTGGGCGGTCGTGTCGATCTCACACGACGCGGTGCAGGACCAGAAGCTCGGTCTCGCCTACCCGGCGGTTGTGGCTGCGTAACAAACAAACATCGATGTCACCGGCCGCGTCGCGCCCATCGGCACCAGAATGACCGCAAGCGTCGAGATTGAGACCGACCACTGCCGTATCATTGAGGCCTTGCTGTCACCGATCATCCGGTATCGGCGGGAAAGCATGAGAGGGCGGTAGCGCTCACGCGGCAGGAGGCACAAGTGAAGGCAATCTTGAGGGCGCTCGTTGTGATGATTGGGGCTGGCCAACTTTCGATGGCGGCGGGATTGCTCGTGGTCGCCCGGGATGCACACGCTGCGGACGGTCGGCTCCAAGTCGCAGTGACGATTCTCCAAGCCGACGCGATACGGGTCGCCTGGAGTCCTGACGGAAGGTATATCGCGGCTTCCATCGGAGGCGAAAAGCCCGGCTACGCAGTCTGGGACGCAAGAACTGGGACTAGGATTCGCGAGCTAGTCGAGGGTTACGGAAGTTTCTTGGGCGGCGTTGGACTCGCGTTCACGGCGGACAGCACTCACTTGATTGTCCAGCCCAGTGCCCCATCGGGCGACCCACGGCAGAGAGAACTCCATTTTTGGAACGTCGAAACGGGGGCCGTTGACGCGCGCGTCACAGGCACGGCGATCCCTCGCAGCTTTGCCGCAAGCGCCGAGAACAACACTCTCGCGGTCCTGTACGCAGACGGAAGTGGGGTCCTGTTCGGCGGCAGCGCGTGGGTCCAAGTTGGCGGGTGGAGCCGACCGCCGAGCAGCGATGGCCTCGTCGGAGCGTCGCTTGCCGTGGAACCGTCTGGCCGGAGATTTGCCCTCGGAGGTTCGTCCGGGAAGCCGTACGTCGGAGAACCGAGAGGCAAGATCTGGGTCTACGAGGTAACGAATCTCGGCAGCGCACGGCAGATTTCGGCCGCGCAGCAAGACACGGTTTCCATGTTGGCGTTCATCGGCAATGGCGGACAGATCGCATCTACCGCCAGCCAAAGCACATCCGTCATCAACACGAGAAGCGGGGCAATGGAACCGGTCCGTGACCGTGATCCGGTGCGGACTTGGAATATTTCCTCGGGAGAGAAGGTGAGTGGCCTGGGAAGCGGCTGGGGTCCGACTAACTCGTTAGAAGGAAGTCCCGACGGCAAATTTCTCGGTGTGGCCAGTAGCGGGACTGGCGGACTGTTTGGCTCGCGGCCGGCATACCGAATTTGGGATGTCGCCGATGAAGTCACAATTGGCACCCTAGCGGCGAGCGGCACACTCTACCACCAGTCGGCGTTCGGTCCGGCCGGCGATCGGGTCGCGGTCATCGCCAGCGCAAGGGCTGGCGCTCCGTTTGAAATCCTGATTGTCGAATTCAGATAGGCGCGTCCCGCGCATAAGGGGGAATCGTCGCCGAAACTACGAATACGCATGTTCGGCAGGCTCAGGACGCGAACCTGGATGGCAATGGTCACGTTGTGATCGATACCTACCCCCTAGTTGGGCAATTCCACGTGGGCGGGACCGACGTCACGATTCGTCTGAACGAAACGGCGCACATTCGAATCCCGCCACTCCGACCAATTCCCTCGTAGCCAACGGTTTGACCGGGCGTTCGCGCAATCGGCCGTTACAAAATCCTGGATTTCTCGGGGCGGGCGCGTGCGCTACTGTGCCCGCGCATTTCGCAAGGGTATCGGGTGGGGACAATGCGGGTAGCAGGTATCGCGGCGGTGGTGGGGTTGGTTGCGGTTGCCGCGATGCCGGCGTTCGCCCAGGGCGTAAAGGCCAAAGGCGGCGCGGCGTCGGGCTATTACATCTCGGGTGCGGTCGGGACCGCCGGAATGGCGCGTTCGAACAACAGCGGTGCCGCGGTCAACAATTCACTCGAGTATGGCAACGGCCGCGCGCTCGCGATGGCTGCGGGGTACGCCTGGACGGCGGCGAAACGTGCCGACGTCGAACTCACGTCCCGTTCGGCGAACGTGGACTTGATTCAGATGGGAACCGGACTGCGCCCGACTGCCACCGGATCGGTCGGCACGGTGGCCCTGCTGGCGAACTATCGTTGGGGTACGGAGCGCTGGGGCTGGTTCATCCCCTACGTCTCGGCGGGGATTGGGTTCGCCCGCACCACATTTGGCGACGTCGTCGCGGCCGGCGTGCCGGCGATGAGCGGCAGTGCCTGGACGCTGGCCTATCAGGTCGGCGTGGGGGCCGAGTTTCCCATGACCGCCCATTTGTCGCTGGATACGTCGCTGCGCCTGTTCTCGGCGGACCGGCCCAAGCTGAGCAACGTCAACGGCGACTCCTTCAAGGCGACGATCGCGTCGAAGGACCTGATGGTTGGCATGCGCTACCAGTTCTGACGTTCGTTCCGTCAGTTCTCGGGGGTAAACGTACCGTCCCAGGCGGCGCCCGGCGGCGCGAGCCGCAGTGTTTCGATGCGTTCGCGGAATAGGGCATAGAGCCGCGAACTAGGTTCGCCGCGCTGCAAAACCTCTAGCGCGTGGTCAGCGCCGGTCCAGTTGCGGCTGCGATACTGCTTCAAGGCGACGTGCCACGTATCGAGCCGGGCCAGGGTTTCATCCGAGAGCGCGCCTTCTTCGCCGAGCGGCTCGTAGATGTGCAGGACCTCGTCGCGCCCGCGCACGCGGACACGGTCCAACTCCCGCATCACGAAACCCTTGGCGCTCATGCGCGTGGCGGCGGTGACAATCGCCGGCACTTCGTAAATGCGCGTGAGTTTCTCCACGCGCGACGCAACATTCACGCCGTCGCCGATCACGGTGTAGTTCATGCGGCGGCCGGACCCCATGTTGCCGGCTACGACCGGCGAGGAATTCACCCCGATGCCGAACCATAGCTTCGGTCTGCCGCGTTCGGCCAAGCCCTTGTTGAGGTCGGTCAGCGCCTTGTGCATTGCGAGTGCCGTACGTACCGCGCGGGTCGCGTGATCGGGCTGTTCGAGGGGCGCGCCGAAGATAGCCATGATGGCGTCGCCGATGAACTTGTCGACCACACCGCCGTTGGCCTCGATCACGTTGGACAGGGCCGCGAGGTACCCGTTGAGCACGGCCACCAGTTCCGCAGGCGGCAAGGTCTCGCTCATGCGGGTGAAGCCGCGAATATCGGTGAAGAGCACCGTGACCGTGCGCTCTTCGCCGCCGAGTTCGATGCCGCCACCCGCCAACATGCGGGCCGCGACTTCCGGTGACACGACCTTGCCCAATAGGTCTTGGACCCGGTCGCGCTCGGCCAGGCCGCGAGTCATTTCGTTGAACGCTGTGGCAAGGTCGCCCAGCTCGTCCTTGCGGCGGACACCGGCGCGCACGGTGTAGTCGCCCGCGGCAACTTTCTTCACCGCGCCGGCAAGACGGTTCACGGGGTGGGTTACCTGCCGCGCAATGATGCTGGCCCCCACGACCGAAATGATCAGGCCGACCACGGTTAGCCCGAGCAGGAATACGCGCAGCCCCTCGTAAGGCGCGAGGGCGTCGGACAGCCGGCGCTGCAGAACAACCTCGAGGGGTTCACCGACGGTCGCGAGGCCGGTGGTCAGCGTTACGTATTGCTGGCCCAAGAGCGCCATGTCGAAGGTGGCGTCGAGCGTGCCGGCGAACTTGGCCAGCCCAATGGCCAAGTCCGAGCGCAGGGGCGGCGGGAGAGTGGAAGCGATGACGTTCCAGCCGCTGCCGGCGCCGCGCCCGAATGTGACTTCGGCGCCGGTCAACTCTTTCAGTTCACCGGCCAGTTCGTCGCTAATCTTGAACCCAAGCAGAATCCACGCGACCGGCACTGGCGCCATCAAGGGCACGGCCACCAGTTGCAGAGGCCTGCCTTGCACGAACTCGATGGAGCTGGCGGTCCCGTTGCGGGTGGCGGCGGCCAGATCGGCGAGGTGGATGAAGGCCCGCGCCGCCGTGGGATCGGCGATGTCCGGGTCACCGGCGAAGGGGATGCGGTCGAGGCCCACCATCACAGCGACGTCGGCGTGGATGCGATCGCGCAGGTTCTTCAGCGCCGTGGCCATGGTGGGGACATGGCGCAGCGAATAGGCGGTCTTGAACGCGAAGTCGCCGGACACCAGGGATGCCGCTTGGGCCAACTCGACCTCGCGCCGGTCCATCAGGGCGTCGAACACCCGGGCCGAGCCGGACAGGCCCTCGTTGATCTGGGTGCGGGCACTGCGCGCTGTCGCAAAATACACGGCGCCAAGGCCGGCACCTTGCACGCCCAAAATCAAGATTAGGAGCGTCGAAAGGATACGGGCCCGGAACGAGAGAAACCGCAGCACTGTTCAGGATCCACGCCGGCTATCCGCCGGACGCACGCTCCTGGTAGCGCCCGATCGGATTGGCTTTGTCGATCCGCCACAGGCCATCGGGGCGGAGCGAGATCGTGAACGCGATGTTGGCGATAGCACCCTCGGAGACGGCGATGCGCTGGGGCGGATTGAGGTCGGTGCCGATGCCCGGATGCCACACGTATACATCGTATTCTCCGGCCACGAGACCGCGCAGCAGCGAGGCGCCATTGGCGTTGGTCACGGTGTAGTAGGGCGTGTCGACAACCAACAGGTACGCGACCATCCAGTCGTGAATGTTGCAGCCGAGGACGATCACACCGGTACGGTCGGCGACGATGTCCGCCGACAACTGGCGGGAGAGCGGAAGACTGAACACCTTGGTCTCTGACACCGAGTACACGTTGTGCGCATAGGTGTCGGCGTTGGTGAACGAGACCTTGGCACCCAACTGCACGGGCGTGACAAACGGGGTGAACTGCGCATTCACTTCGTCCACCACCAC
Source organism: Alphaproteobacteria bacterium (assembly GCA_947481575.1). Classification (GTDB taxonomy): domain Bacteria; phylum Pseudomonadota; class Alphaproteobacteria; order UBA2966; family CAIVPW01; genus CANKGV01. Next base: position 27,955 of record CANKGV010000005.1, on the reverse strand, counting down.
CGGGCGGGGGGCCTGCTTTGCCAGGATCGGAGTCCGCGCCACGGCATACAAGACCGCGTCGGCGACCGGTTGCCCACTGCGGTCGCGCACGACGCCAGCCAAGTCTGCCGCGCTGGCCGAGGCGGCCAACGCAAACAGACTCCCTAGCACCGCCAGCAGGCGCATTGGCGTGAACATGGCCACCGGACTCCCTAACCCGGTGAAATCTAGCATCAATTTGCCGCTGGGGGGGCCGCCTGCGCGGGAAGCTCGCGCAAGTGTCATCCGTCCAAAAAAGGGGGCGCGCCATTTGGCGCGCCCAGGCGGGGAACCGAAGGAAACGGGGACTACCGGAACAGCGCCAGAATCGCTTGCGGACCGGAATTGGCGATCGACAGCGCCTGGACGCCCAGTTGCTGCTTGATTTGGAACGCTTGGAGGTTCGCGCTTTCGGTGGCGAGATCGGCGTCCACCATGTTGCCGACGCCCTGCTTCAGGATGTCCTGCAACTTGCCGGTGAACTCGTTCTGGATATCAACCCGTTTGGCCGAAGAGCCGAGCGACGCGAGAGCGTTCGAGACGCTGATGATCGCGGCGCTGATGGCGGTGAGCGCAGTTGCGGCGACCGTCGCGTCGGTTAGCGCCGCGGTGTGGATCGAGAGCGTGGTCGCATCCATCGACTGGTGCGTTACCGAAATCGAACTGCCGTCGACGGTGCTCAGCACCTTCAGATTGGTGGCCGCCGAGTCGATCAGGTTCTTGCCGTTGAACTCGGCGGTGGCGACGATTGACTCGATCTGGTCGCGCAGCGACGTGAACTCGTCGTTGAGCGCGGTGTAGGAGTCGCTGTCGAGGCCTTCCTGGCTTGCCTGCACCGCTTTCGCCTTCATCTCGATCAGGAGATCGGCGATTGCCTTACCGGCGTCGATCGCGACGTTGATGATCGACACGCCGAGACTGAGGTTGGTTTTCACCGCGCTCAGGCCAGCGATGTCGCCGCGCATGTTCTGCGCGATGGCAAAGGTGGCGGCGTCGTCTTTGGGGCCATTGACCTTGAGGCCAGTGGTGACACGCAGCTGGGTCGTCTCCAACTGGCGGTTTGTGGCTGCCAGGTTCTGGAGCGCGATCATTGCCGCGGCGTTGGTATTGATCGACATCGTCATGGGCACAACTCCGGTTCCGTAACTTCGGTTGCCGTGTTCATCGCAAGCCCCGTGCCAGGGTCAGCGTTCCGCTGTAACTGGCGGAAAACAAACGATTTTACATCGTTATGTGGTGCCGGGGCATTTGCCGGTCCGGCAGTTCCTGCCGCTGCTAGGCAGCGACGGCGGCAACATCTGCGCGCACGTTTGGCGCCAAAAAAAAGAAAGCGCCGGCCCGAAGGCCGGCGCTGAAGTGGAGGGGAGAATCTGAAGAGACGCTGGAGTACTACCGGAACAAAGCCAGGATGCTCTGTGGACCGGCGTTGGCGATCGAGAGCGCCTGCACGCCGAGCTGCTGTTTGATCTGGAAGGCCTGGAGATTCGCACTTTCCGTCGCGAGATCCGCATCCACCAGGTTGCCGACGCCCTGCTTCAGGATGTCCTGCAACTTGCCGGTGAACGTTGACTGAATATCCAGGCGGTTGGCCGACGAGCCGAACGACGCGAGGCCGTTCGAGACCTGCACGATCGCCGAGTCGAGGGCGATCAGCGCCTGGCTGGCGTTGTTCGCGGTCGATAGCGAGATCGCCTGAATGGACAACGACGTCTGATCGAAGCTCTGGGCGCTGACGGTGATCGTGCTGCCATCGACGGTGCTGAGCACCTTCAAGTCGGCACTGCCGAGCGTCACGAGGTTCTTGCCGTTGAACTCGGCGGTGGTGACGATCGACTGGATCTGGGAGCGCAGCGAGGTGAATTCTTGGTTCAGCGCGATGTAAGAGTCGCTGTCCAGGCCGTCCTGGCTGGCCTGTACGGCTTTGGCTTTCATCTCGATCAGGAGGTCCGAGACGGCCTTGCCGGCGTCAATTGCTACGCCGACGATCGACTGACCAAGGGCGAGGTTGGTCTTGACGGCTCCCAGGCCGGCAATGTCACCGCGCATGTTCTGCGCGATGGCGAAGGTGGCGGCGTCGTCCTTGGGCCCGTTCACCTTCAAGCCTGTCGTGATCCGGAGCTGGGTGGTTTCCAGCTGGCGGTTCGTCGCCGACAAGCTCTGCAGGGCGATCATCGCCCCGGGGTTCGTGTTGATGGACATAACCATCTTGGTATCTCCCGGTTGGACGGAGCAACGGTTTCGCCGCTCGTCTGCGCCGCATTTGAGTCCTAGGCCCCATACAGCAAGGCGCGTGCCAAACCGCAGTCACCGGGCCGCAAACGTTCTCGGGCATCGCGAACTTAGCGGGGATTGGTTACCGGTCCGTTAGCGCTGCGGCAGCACGACGCAGCGCCATGCTTCTGGCAGGGCGCGCAGCCATGACGGTACAATGGGGGCCGATCATTCCCGTGAGCCGATGACCACAAGCTTAGCCTCGGAAGCCGCAGTAACCGCCGGATCCAGCCCCCGCCGCCAAGTCGGGGCATGGCTGATCCTGTGCGCGGTGCTGGTATTTGCGATGACGCTGCTGGGCGGTGTCACGCGGCTCACTCACTCTGGCTTGTCGATCGTCGAGTGGGAGCCGCTGGCCGGCGCGCTGCCGCCGCTGACCGAGCAGGCGTGGCAGGCCGAATTTGCCCACTACCAGCAATACCCTGAGTACCAAAAGGTGAATCAGGGGATGAATCTTGCCGGGTTCAAGGCGATCTACTGGTTCGAATATTCCCATCGGCTGCTCGGACGGGCGATCGGGCTGATCGTTGCGATTGGGCTCGTTTACTTTGTTGCCGCCCGCAAGGTGACGCCGGCGTTGGCCTGGCGCCTCGGCATCTTGCTGATCTTCGGCGGGCTGCAAGGCGCGCTCGGCTGGTACATGGTGCAGAGCGGACTGGTCGACCGGCCCGATGTCAGTCACTACCGGCTGACCGCCCACCTTGGGCTGGCGGTGGCGATGTTCGGCTACATCGTGTGGCTGGCGCACGCCGTACTGTTTCCCATCCAGGCGGTATGGGGCGAGCGGACGCCCGGCCCGTTCCGCCTCGCGGCGTACGTAGCGGTCGGGCTGGTGTATGTGCTGGTGCTGACCGGCGGACTGGTCGCCGGACTGGACGCCGGGTTTGCCTACAACACCTTTCCGTTGATGGAGGGGCGCTGGATCCCGGAGGGCCTGGTTAACGCTCATCCGTTCGACACGATCGTTTCGGTCCAATTCCTTCACCGGTGGTACGGCGTGGTGGTAGCGGCGTTCCTGCTGCTGCTGTGGGGCCGGGCGCTTGACCTAGCGCTGCCGCGCAGCGCGCGCATTGCGTTCAACGCTTTGGCCGTGCTGGTTCTGGCGCAGGGGGCACTTGGGCTGGCGACGTTGCTCGGGGTGGTGCCCACCGCCATTGCCGCGGCCCACCAAGGTGGCGCGCTGATCGTACTCACCTCGACCGTTGCCGCCGCATATTTCGCCCGGCAGGCGAAGTTGCGGCCGCCGCCGGGGATCACGGTCCTGCCGTGACAGTCCCGGCCGCGGTTTCGCTCTACGTCACGACGGCCAACCAGACAGAGGCAGAAACCATCGCCCGCACGCTCGTGACCGAGCGTTTGGCCGCGTGCGCCAATGTTCTGGGGCCGATCCGGTCGTTCTATTGGTGGCAAGGGGCGGTGCAGAACGAAGCCGAGGTCGCGGTGCTTCTGAAAACCCGCGCCTCTCTTGCCGATCGCGCCATCGCCCGGGTGAAGCAACTGCACTCTTATAGTGTCCCGTGCGTAGTGGCGTGGCCGATCGCGGCAGGCGACCCGGCCTACCTGGAGTGGGTGGCGGCCGAGACCGCGAATAGTGGCGGCAGCGCGAGTTAGGGCACGGTATCTGGATACCGCTAACTAACGCATTGATAAGACGGTGTTATTCACGGTTGATTCGCTGGCTTTGTGTGGCATACTGCGCCGCTTTCGCGAGGCCGCCGTGGGCCTAAGCGCGGACCAAGGAGTTTCCCATGAAGACGTATTCGGCGCGCCCAGCCGAGATCGAGAAGAAGTGGATCCTGATCGACGCCTCTGGCGTTGTGGTCGGGCGTCTCGCTGCTTTGATCGCGACGCGGCTGCAGGGCAAGCACTCGCCCCAGTACACGCCCCACATCGACACCGGCGACAACATCATCGTCATCAACGCCGAAAAGGTGCGGTTCACCGGCAAGAAGCGCGAGCAGCACATCTATTGGCGCCACACCGGGTTCCCCGGCGGCATCAAGGGCGTGACCGCGGACAAGATCCTCGACGGCGAGCACCCGGAACGGGTCATCGTGAAGGCCGTTGAGCGCATGATGACGCGGTCGCCGATGGGCCGTCAGCGCATGAGCAACCTGCGCGTGTACGGCGGCTCCGAGCATCCGCACACCGCGCAGAACCCGGAGCTGTTCGACGTTGCGGCTCTGAACACCAAGAACATCCGCAGCCGCGCGTAAGCGGCGCGACAATCAGCACCAGGAGCATTTTCGATGGCGGACGATAGCAACAGCGGTAGCCGCGGCCGGCCCCCCGGCGCGGGTGGCGGCATGGGTGGCCCGCGTGGTGGGTCGCGCCCGGCCGGTGCCGGTGGCGGCGCAGGCGGCGGCGGGTTCCGTCGTGAAGGTGGCGGCGGGCGCCCGACGGGCGCCGGTGGGCCGCGTCGCACGGTTACCGATTTCCGCTCGATGCGTGGCGGCAGCGATGCCCCGGCGGCTGAGGCAGCCGCTCCGCGTCCCGCGGTGGAAGTTCCGCTTCGTGAGCCGAAGCGCGACGAGCAGGGCCGTTCCTACGGCACGGGCCGTCGCAAGAACGCGATCGCGCGCGTCTGGGTAAAGCCGGGCCGTGGCCAGATCGTCATCAACGGCCGCGAGAGCACGACGTACTTCGCGCGCCCGGTTCTGCGGATGCTGATCAATCAGCCGCTGGTCGCCGCCAAGCGCGAGACTGAGTTTGACGTATTCTGCACAGTGGTGGGCGGCGGTTTGTCCGGCCAGGCCGGTGCGGTGCGGCACGGCATCAGCCGCGCGCTGGTGAATTACGAGCCGGCGCTGCGGGCAGTGCTGAAGTCGGGCGGGTTCTTGACCCGCGACGCGCGCGTCGTCGAACGCAAGAAGTACGGCCGTCATAAGGCACGACGCAGCGTTCAGTTCTCGAAGCGCTAACTATTGCCGGCACAGGGCCTCGCGCGCCGGCATCGTTTGCCGGCGCCGCGGGCCCTGTGGCGCCACACTGCTTCTGCCAATAAGGAGCTGAACGTGGCTGATAGTTCGTTGCGGGTCGCGATTCTCGGAGCCAGCGGTTATGGCGGCGCCGAGCTAATTCGCATTCTGGCCCACCATCCCAATGCCGAAATCGTTGTGCTCACCGGCGACCGCCGCGCGGGCAAGCCGCTAGGCGAAGTGTTTCCGCATTTGGCCGCGCTGAACATGCCCGACCTGATCGCCATCGAGCAGGTCGAGTGGGCGGGCTTGGACATCGATGTCGTGTTCTCGGCGTTGCCGCATGGGGCGAGCCAGCGGTTGGCGAAGGGACTGCTGCATAGGACCGGGCACGGGCTTGCCGCGGAACTGGTGGCAGAGGGCGAAGAAGACCTCGTTGCGGCGCTGCCGCGCGCCGTGAAGGTCATCGATCTGGCGGCCGACTTTCGGCTCGCGGATCCGGCAGTATACCGGCAATGGTATGGGCACGATCACGAGGCGGTGGAACTGCAGCCGCGCGCGGTCTATGGCCTGACCGAGTTCGCCCGCGACCAGATCCGGACCGCGAACCTGATCGCGTGCCCGGGGTGTTATCCGACGTCGGCGATCTTGCCGCTGGTGCCGCTGTTGGAAGACGCGGCGATTCTGCCGACCGAGATCATCATCGACGCGAAGTCGGGTGTCTCCGGCGCCGGTCGTGCCGAGAAGGAAGCCAACTTGTTCTGCGAAGTGTCCGAAGGAATCCACCCCTACGGCATCGCCTCCCATCGGCACGCACCGGAAATCGAGCAGGCGCTATCGAAGTCGGCGAATGAACCGGTCACGGTGACCTTCACGCCGCACCTAGTGCCGATGAACCGGGGCATTCTGTCGACGATCTACGTTCGGCTGGCCGAGGGCGCCACGGCGGCCGATGTGCGGCAGGTTTTGGTGGATCGTTTTGTCGACGAGCCGTTCGTGAGCGTGCTGGACGGCAAGCAGGTTCCCGCGACGCGCATGGTGCGGGGTACCAACCGGTGCGCGATCAACGTGTTCGCCGATCGCGTGCCGGGCCGCGCGATTGTCGTTTCGGCGATCGACAACCTGGTCAAAGGGGCGGCCGGGCAGGCGGTGCAGAACTTCAACGTTGCGTTCGGGTTCCCCGAAGCGGAGGGGCTGGACCTTGAGCCGCTGTTCCCGTGACCGAACGCGGGCCGGGCGGCCTGATTCTCGGGTACGCGGATCAGCGCCCCCGCATCGCGGCGGACGTCTATGTTGCGCCGAATGCGGCGGTGATCGGTGACGTTGAGATTGGCGCCGGTTCCAGCGTGTGGTTTGCCGCGACCATCCGCGGCGACGTGAACTACATCCGCATCGGCGCCCGCAGCAACGTGCAAGACGGCACCACGATTCACGTAACCACCGGCGGGCACCCGACGCTGGTCGGCGACGACGTCACCATCGGTCACAACGCCATCATTCATGCCTGCACCCTCGGCGACCGTTGCCTGATCGGCATGGGCGCGTGCGTGATGGACGGCGCCGTGGTCGAGGCCGAGGCCATGGTGGCGGCAGGAGCCTTGGTTACTCCGGGCAAACGAGTTCCGGCGCGGCAGCTGTGGGGCGGCAGTCCCGCCCGCTTCATGCGAGACTTGCGGCCGGAGGAGCTTGCCGAGTTGGGCGAGTCGGCGCGGCACTATGCGGACCTAGCCCAAGCGTACCGGAGCCACGGGCAGCAGCCGCGGTGATACCCCTGCCGATCGTCGGTTGATCGGGATTCTGGCACAGCATATGGTAGGGTTTGCGCTGGGTTCTATCTCGCGGCGTCGTCTTTTTTGATTTGCCTGCCGAGGCTTGGCAGGTGGCGCGGGTCGCGACCCGCTGAAGCCGGAAGCAGGGGAGTTTCGACATGGATTTGGGACGGGAATCCGCCGTACGCAATTGGCGGAGCCGCGCATCGGTCGCGGGTATCCTGGCAACAATCCTGCTGCTGCCAGGTTGCTCCTATGTCCCGACCTGGGCGAACCCGGTCACGTGGTACGACCGGATGTTCGATGACTCTCCGGCGACCGGCCAGACCGCGGCAAATTCGGCGCGTACCGCGCCCGTCCCGTCACTCGCGACGGTGCCGAAAGACGCCCCTGCGGCGACGACCGGCGCGCAACAGCAGGCGAATGCCCAGGGCCTAGTTGCCGACCGCGCCAATGCCCAGCGTACCAACCAAGCGTTGCGCGAGGGCGGGATCGAAACCGCGGCGCTGGCCGCGCCGGCGCAGACCACCACCACCGCAGCGGTGCCGCCGGTCCAGGCCACACCGTTGGCGGCTCCTGCCCCCGCACCCGTAGCGGCGCCGACGCAGACCGCCCAGGCCACGCCGCTGGCGGCGCCTGCCGCTGCGACGGGCGCAAACGTATTGTCGGCCTTGGCCACACCAGCGCCGCCGCAGCCGTTGCCAGCGCCCGCGCTTGGCGTACCGCCGCTTGCCGGCATTCCGGCCATGGCCCAGCCGGTTCCTCAGGTGTTTGAAGGCGGCCCGCAGATCGCCGACTTCCCGCGTACGGTTCCGCCGCTTCCGTCGCCCACGGTGGCCCCGGCCGGTCCGGCCGTCGCGCCGGCCGCGCAACCGGTTGCCGTTGCCGCCCCGGCCCAGGCTCCGGCCCCAGTTGTTGCCCCAGCGCCGGTACCGGTCGCCCAAGTGCAAGCTCCGGCTCCGGTTGCCGCGCCGGCGCCGATTGCCGCGGCTCCGGCGCCGATTGCTGCACCTGCCCCCGCCGCCCCGGCGGCGCAACCCGCGCCCGCTCCGGTTGCCATCGCCCGCGCAACGGCGCCGGTGGCGGCACCGTTTACGCCTGCACCCGCGCCGCAGTTGACGGCGGCCCAAGTGGCCGCGGTGCTGCCGCCGAACTTGACCGCAGGGCAGACGACCCTTGCCCGCACTTTTGCCGAAATGTTGGAGCAGTCTAAGGCCACCGTGACGACGTTGACGCCTTTGTCGGGAGCGAATCCGCTGGCAGCCGCAGGTGGCGCCGCCGCGTTGGCGGCGCAATCGCCGCCGCTACGCGCGCCGACGACTGGGACCAACGTGGCGCAATTGACGCCACCCGCTGGCGCGGCCGCGAATCGTGGGGCCACCGGTGCCGCCGTGCGCCTGACGCCCCCCAGCGGCGCCGCGCCTACCGGCACGGCGCGGAGCATCGGTCCGGCGGCGGGCGCGATGGAGGTTACTTTTGGCAACGGCTCGTCTGCGCTCACCCCGGTCGCCCGCCGCACGATTCAGGCGGCGGCGGATGCATTCAAGCGCAGCGGCGCCGGCGGCCACATTCACTTGGTCGGGCACGCTTCGGGCCGCACGCGCGACCTGCCCGCCGACCAGCACATGCTGGTCAACTTCCGGGTCTCGCTGGATCGCGCCCAAGCCGTGGCCAATGAATTGATCCGTCTTGGCGTCGATCCACACGCCGTTGTCGTGGATGCGGTCGGCGACGCCGTGCCTGCGTACCAAGAGGCAATGCCGGCGGGCGAGGCCGCGAACCGGCGCGTTGAGATACTGCTGGGGGCCTAATCAGGCTTGCCCAGGGCTCGCCCTGGCAGCCCATTGCGACGGGATTCATGGATTTTCATCGTATCAAGCAGCTGCCGCCCTACGTCTTTGCGCAGGTCAACGCGCTAAAAGACAAAGCGCGCGCCGCCGGGGTCGACATCATCGACTTCGGCATGGGCAACCCTGACCAACCGACTCCCAAGCACATCGTCGACAAGCTGATCGAGGCGGCGCAAAACCCGCGCGCCCATCGCTATTCGGCATCGCGCGGCATCCAGGGCCTGCGCCGGGCGCAGGCGGCATATTACGCGCGGCGGTTCGGCGTCGAGCTCGATCCTGAGTCCGAGATCGTCGTTACCATCGGGTCGAAGGAAGGGCTGGCCAACCTCGCGTCGGCGATGACGGCGCCGCACGATTTGATTGTCACGCCGGATCCGAGCTATCCGATTCACCCCTACGGCTTCATCATTGCCGGCGCCGAAATTCTCGGCGTGCCGCAAGGCCCGGACGGATTTCTGCGCGGGTTCCGGGAGTTGGTGGAAAAGGGGGATCGCAAGCCCGCCGCGGTGATCGTCAACTATCCGGCCAACCCGACCGCTGAGGTGGTAGGGCTCGATTTCTACGGCGAGATTGTAGACTTCTGCCGCTTCCACAACATCTACATCCTGTCCGACATCGCCTATTCCGAGATCTACTTCGACGACGTGCCGCCGCCGTCGATCCTGCAAATTCCGCGCGCAAAAGACATCGCCATCGAGTTCACTTCGATGAGCAAGACGTATTCGATGCCCGGCTGGCGCATCGGCTTTGCTGCCGGCAATCGCGAACTGATCAAGGCGCTGACCCGGATCAAGTCGTACCTGGACTACGGCGCGTTCACGCCGATCCAGGTGGCGGCAACCGCCGCGCTGAACGGGCCGCAGGATTGCGTCGATGAGATGCGCGCGCTCTATAAGGGCCGCCGGGATGTTCTGGTGCAGTCGATGGCCGCCGCGGGCTGGGATATCCCGCCGCCGAAGGCATCGATGTTCGCTTGGGCACCGATCCCGGCAGCATTCGCGCACCTGGGGTCGCTGGAATTTTCCAAGCTGTTGCTCACGGAGGCGGCGGTCGCGGTTTCGGCCGGCGTCGCCTTCGGTCCGAATGGCGAAGGCTTTGTGCGCATCGCGCTGGTTGAAAACGAGCAGCGCATCCGGCAGGCCGCGCGGTCGGTGAAGAAGTTCCTTGCCTCGCCGGTTCTTCAGGCCGCTCCCAAGAAAGTCCTCGCGCTTTGACCGCACCGCTGCGCATCGGCATCGCCGGCCTGGGTACGGTCGGCGGCGGTGTCGTGAAGGTATTGACCGAACACCGCGATCTGTTGGCGCAGCGGGCGGGCAGGCCGTTGGTGCTTGCTGCTGCGTCGGCGCTGGAAATGCCCGCGCCGCTCGCGCCGTTGCTCAAGGGCATCGCATGGCATGGCGATGCCCGCGTCATGGCGAAGTCCGCCGATATCGACGTGGTCGTTGAATTGATCGGCGGGGCGGAAGGAATCGCCCGGCAAGTGGTCGAGAACGCACTGGGCGCCGGCAAGTCGGTGGTCACCGCCAACAAGGCGCTGATTGCCAAGCACGGCATCGCCTTGGCGCGCACGGCCGAGCAGAAGCACGTTGCTCTCGCATTCGAGGCCTCGGTCGCCGGCGGCATCCCGATCTTGAAGGCGCTCCGCGAAGGCCTGGCCGCCAACCGCTTCCAGCGCGTCTACGGAATCCTGAACGGAACCTGCAACTACATTCTGACCGGGATGGAGGAAAGCGGCCGCGACTTTGGCGAGGTGCTGGCCGAGGCGCAGAAGCTCGGGTACGCGGAGGCCGATCCCGCGACCGACGTGGACGGCTTAGATGCCGCGAACAAGCTCGCGATCCTCGCGTCGGTAGCGTTCGGCTGCCCGGTTGACTTGGATGCGGTGCACGTTGAAGGCATTCGCCGCGTGTCCGCCACGGACATCGCGTACGCCGCCGAACTGGGCTACCGCATCAAACTCCTGGCGATGGCGCGGCGCACCGAGAACGGCATTGAACGGCGTGTGACGCCGTGCATGGTGAAGCGCGAGTCGCCCGTGGGTCATGTCATGGGCGTTCTGAACGCGGTCGTCGCGGAAGGTGACTTTGTCGGCCAGACGGTGTTCCAAGGCCGCGGCGCCGGTGAACGCCCGACGGCATCGGCGGTGGTGGCAGACCTGATCGACATTGCGGCCGGGCGCGTTTCGCACCCATTCGGTGTGCCGGTCGATACGCTGACTGCCATTCCGCGCGAGCCGGTGGAGCGCCAGCGCGCGTCGTATTACATGCGCTTGAACGTAGTGGACCGTCCGGGCGTGTTGGCGGAGGTCGCGCGCATCCTGGCGGGCGAGGGCATCTCGATCGAGACCGTGCTGCAGCGCGGCCGCAGTCCCGGCGAGACGGTGCCGCTGATCTTGACGACGCACGAGACCGACGAGGCGGCCATGATCCGCGTTCGCGGGTTGTTGGGGAGCGTCAAGGCCGTGACGCAGGACCCGGCGTTCATTCGCATCGAGACCTTGTAGGGTCCGCGCGGCGAACGCCGCGTGTGAAGGGCGGCCCATGGACGCATTTCTCGGCGTGGAACACTCCGCCAGCGGACGGCGCTGGGTCGCGCGTACATGCGACGATCGCACCGCGCTTGGCATCGCGCAGAAGCTAGGCGTACCGGAAGTGCTGGGGCGCGTGCTGGCTTCCCGCGGCGTCTCGATGGATGGCGCCCTGGGGTACTTGAACCCACGGGTGCGCGACCTGCTCCCCGATCCCTCGCAGCTGGCCGATATGGACCGCGCCGCCGAGCGCTTGGCCCGCGCCGTGCGCGACCGCGAAGGAATCGCCGTGTTCGGCGACTATGACGTGGACGGCGCGACGTCATCGGCACTGCTGCAGCGGTTCTTCCGCGCCGCCGGGGCCGAGGTGAAGGTCTACATCCCCGACCGCATGCGCGAGGGGTACGGACCCAACGCCGCAGCGATGTTGAAACTCGGAGCGGAAGGTGCGCGGGTCATTGTCACCGTGGACTGCGGCACGATGGCGTTTGCGCCGCTGGCTGCCGCCGCCGACGCCGGAATCGACGTCGTGGTGGTCGATCACCACGTGGCCGGGCCCGAATTGCCGCGCGCCTATGCCGTGGTGAATCCGAACCGCCTGGACGAAAGCGGGGTCCATGGGGCTCTTGCCGCCGTTGGGGTCGCGTTCCTGTTGACGGTTGCGGTGAACCGCGAGTTACGCCGCACCAACTGGTACGGGGCGGGCCGGACGGAACCCGACCTGATGCAGATGCTCGATCTGGTTGCGCTAGGCACCGTGTGCGATGTCGTGCCGCTCACCGGCGTGAATCGGGCGTTGGTCGCCCAAGGGTTGAAGGTCATGGCGCAGCGCCGCAACGCAGGCCTTGCCGCGCTGGCGGATGTTGCCCGGGTGGACTCGGCACCCAGCGCCTATCACACCGGATTCTTGTTGGGACCGCGCGTGAATGCGGGCGGCCGGGTCGGGCGTTCGGACCTTGGCGCGCGGCTGCTCGCCACGGACGACGCCGTGGAGGCCCACGCGCTGGCGGCGGAACTAGACAGGTATAACGGCGACCGCAAAACGATCGAGGCGCAGGTGCATCGGGATGCGATGGAGCTGGTTGAGCGGCGCGGCGACCCGGGGCCGCTGGTGTTTGTGGATGGCGACGGCTGGCATCCGGGCGTTATCGGCATCGTCGCCAGCCGGCTGACCGAGGCCTATCACCGCCCATCGGTCGTGGTGGCGATTGAGGGTGGCATCGGGAAGGGATCGTGCCGGTCGGTGCCCGGAGTGGATATCGGTGCAGCGGTGATCGCGGCACAGCAGGCGGGGCTGCTGATGAACGGCGGCGGCCATCGCATGGCGGCCGGATTCACGGTCGGTGCCGGCAAGGTGGATGCGTTGGGGGCCTTCTTGCGGGAGCGGGTGGCGGCGGCGCGCCTGAGTACCCCGGCGGTGCACGATTTTCCCCTGGATGGGGCAATCAATGCCACCGCGGCCAACACGGAGCTCATTGAGCGCCTCGAAGCGGCGGGACCGTTCGGCGCCGGCAACGCCGAGCCAAGGTTCGCCGTGGCCGCCGCCGAAATCGTGAAGGTCGACGTGGTCGGCGAGTCCCATGTCCGCGCCCTGGTCGGCGGCGGCGATGGCAAGGGCCGCCTGAAGGCGATGGCGTTTCGGAGCCTGGACGGCCCGGTCGGGGCGGCACTGCTGAAGGGGCGCGGTACCCGGATGCATTTGGCCGGGACGCTCAGGGCAGATACCTGGCAGGGGCAGACCCGCGCCCAGTTGATTGTCGAGGACGTCGCACCCGCCTAAGGGGCGCTTGTTTGGACCGGCGACGCGCGGTATATCCGCGGGCCAGTGCTCCCTTCGTCTATCGGAAAGGACGCCGGGTTTTCAACCCGGAAAGAGGGGTTCAACTCCCCTAGGGAGCACCATTCCCCCTAAAGAGGGGAAGATCAAAGGTTTCTGCGCACTCCGCCCTCTGACAGGTACAGAAGGCTGGTACAGATGCGAATGGAAACGCCCTGGAGCCACCCGCGAACGGGTGTCTTCTATTTCCGCAAAGCACTCCCAACGGCTCTTCGCTCCAGCATGGGAAGCGAGTTCAAACGGTCACTTCGCACGTGCGATCGAGGGGAAGCGGAACAGCGAGTTCGCAGCGCAGCGATCGACTAGCGAAGCATGCTTGGCAAACCAGTTCATGTCGGTTCTTGCAGTACAGACTACCGTAGCACCGCGTCCCTGGGCCCAAAAGCACCGCCCCTCGTGAGCCGGTAGAGCGGCCCGGGCATCCTTGTGGCCCGCAGGGGTCGGGCGGCGACAACTGGCGGGGATTTCCTGGTTCGCTTACAGTTTCCGAACATCCGAGGAGTAGGCATCGAGGCCGGACGAATGCCACGCGCAGCTCTTTTGACGACGACACTCTTACTGATCGGCCTCAGCCTGGGCGCCTGTTTTGCCGACCCCGACTATGTGAGGGCACGAGCAGACGAGCGGATGTACGCCCAGATCCGGGACAAGGAGTCGAAGCGTACCCGAGAGCTCATCGGTGACGCCGCCCGCTACTACACCAATGGGGACTTTTCCCGCATGCTCGCGTTGGTCGCGCCACGCGCTGGGGATAGATGCTCGTACCCATGCGGCTATGGGGTGCCTCAGTATTTTCTTGGCCGGATGTACGATGCCGGTGAGGGAGTGGCGCAAGACTATGCGGAAGCGCGTCGATGGTATCTCAGCGCCACGCAACTCGGTGACGGCACCTACGACGATTTTCGTTTCTATGACGCTTGGTTCAACTTGGGCACGCTTTATTACTTTGGGCGTGGCGGTCCGGTGGATTACGCGCAAGCGGCCAAGATGTACGCCTATGCCGCAGACCACGGGGTTCCCGATGCGCAGGTCAACCTGGGAGCGATGTACGGCAACGGGCAGGGCGTGAAGGAGGATTTCGTTCAGTCGCTCAAATGGTTCACCATTGCTGCGAAGAGTTTCCCGGACTCAGAAAAGGCGAAGCGAGACACGGCCGCAAGCAACCGAGATCGGATAGCCGCCGTCATGACACCCGCTGAAATTGCCGAAGCGAACAAACTTGCCGAGGTGTTCTTACGTCGCTGAATGCCTTCCGCGAGCGGGGGGTCGGATCGTTTGACTAGTTTGCCGGGGCGTTCCCCCCTCAGCGGCGGAACGTGCAGGTTTCCGTGCTCGGCGTGTTGCGGTTCTCGGCGAGCCACGTGTGGGCGGCGCGAATGGTGTTGCCGTCAAGGATCGCCAGGAACGTATCGCTAAAGTCGTCGAAGGTTACCGTGAGCGTGCCTTTGGCGGACAAGTGCCAATACCCGGTGTCGTCCTCGCTGTAGGCGTTGAAATAGATCTCTACGGTGCCGTCGGCGTAGAAGTCGATTTCGTCGATCGAGCAGGCGTCGTCGCCATACCAATCGGTGTCGTCGAGGGCCGTGGCCGCGATCGCCGCGGGACCAGACGCGAGCAACGCGGCGAGCGCCACCGCGGCCACGCCAGAACGTACGTTCATCACTCCACCTTCTTGTTCTAGCGCCCGCCCGGGCCCCGGCCGCCGCTCCGCAACTTGTCGCGGATGCCTTGGCGCTGCATCAGCTTGCGCTGCGCGGCCGGCGGAAAATCGGTCAGCAGGATCAGGTTGTTGTCGATCAGCACGTTGATCAGGTCTTCGAGGATGCGCAGCAGATCCGCTTCGGAGTTCTGCAGGTGCTGGCGCAGCGCTTCCTCGCTGGCCGTGCCGGTGACGAACGCGACCATTTCGGGGTCGTTCTCGTTCATCGCCTCCGGCGCCGCCTGGTGGGGGCGGTCGAAGATGGCGACGATCTTGCCTTGGTTGTCGCGGGCTACGTAGCGCATGTGGCTGAAAGATAAGGCGAAGTCACAGCGTTGTCACAGCGATACAGCCAAATTGAATGGGCCGGAGAATCGTGACGGTGGTGTGCAGTATTGGACTTCGTGACCTTCCGGCATGCGCCACTCTAGCTGTGGACGGACACACCGGAACCGGTGTCCGCCGTAAGCAACCAGGGTTCCCCGTATTGGCTCAACAGCCGTCAGCCCAGGAGGTCACCATGTTCGTACTCGCCGTCGTTTGCATCGTTATCGGTCTCGCGATCCTGCTGTAACCCGGCAGGCCATCGCCCGGCCCGCCAACCAGGAGGAAGTATGTCGCTCCTCGCACTCGTCGTCATCGTGGTCGTCGTTCTGATCTTGATCTAGCAACCGGCCGCGCGCGTCGAGATCAACGGCGCGCGCCACCGGCTCACCGCCAACTTGGAGGCAACCATGCTGTTTCTCGCACTCGCGGTAATTCTGCTCGGCTTCGCCATTCTGCACGGATAACTGCTTCGGCCGCCGGTCGAGCACGTACTAGCTAAGCGCGGCCTCGATCACCGCTTCGAAGGGCAAGAGCACGCAGTTGTGGCGGCTCTTGTGGTCGGCAACCGGCTCAAAGGCCGTCAGCGCCGGCCAGGCGGTGGCGGGGAGCGGGCCCTGCTTCTTCAGCATGTGGGACAGGTGCTCCTGCTGCGTCTTCAACGACGCAGCCGTTGCCCCCTTTGCGTTCTGGCCAATGATCGAGGCCGACGCCTGACACAACACACATCCCTTCACCGTGTGGCCGATCTCGCGAACGCGGCGTTCGGGACCTTCGCCGTCGAACGACAGTTCTACGGTGATGCGGTCGCCGCACAGCGGGTTATCGAGCATCAGCGTCGCCTGCGGCGCGGCAAGCTTGCCGGCGCCTGTTGCCTTGGCTGCCTGCCGCAGCAGGTCTTTGTCGTACAGGCTGTCCATCGATCCTTAGCTCAGCTTTGCAAGGGCATCTTCGAGCCCGTTCAGTAACGCGTCCACGTCGCCGTCGTCGTTGTAGGGCGCGAGGCTGGCGCGCGTCGTGCCGCCCAGGCCGCAGCTTTCCATAAACGGTTGGGCACAATGGTGGCCGCCGCGCAGCGCCACCCCGTGGGCATCCAGCATCTGACAAATATCGTGCGGATGCGCCCCGTCGACCGCAAACGACACGACCGGCACCCGGCCATGCAGCCCCGGTGGTCCCACCACCCGCACCCGTCCATTGCCGCCACCTAGGTCGGCAAGTCCCTTCAGGATGCGTTGGGTAAGGGCACCCAAATGCGTCGCAACGGCGCCGTGGTCGAGAGTGTTCATCCAGTCGATCGCAGCCCCTAACCCGACCGCTTGGGCGATGGGGGGGGTGCCGGCCTCAAACCGGTGCGGCGGCTTTGCGTAGGTTGTGCGATCGAGGGTGACTGTCCGGATCATCTCGCCACCACCGAGGAATGGAGGCATCTGCGCCAACAACTCCGCCTTGCCCCACAACGCGCCCACTCCGTTGGGGCCAAACATCTTGTGGCTGGAGAGCGCGTACAGGTCGCAGCCGAGGGTTTGCACGTCCACTGGCCCATGGCTGACGCGTTGCGAACCGTCCAGGAGCACGCGCGCGCCAACCTCGCGCGCGGCGCGGGTGATTGCGGCAACGTCGGTAATGGCGCCGGTAACGTTGGAAACGTGAGTCACCGCGATCAGCTTGGTACGTTGGGTCACGGTGCGACCGAGGGCGCCGACGTCCACGTGTCCTTCGGCGGTTGCGGGCAGGAAGCGCAGTACTACACCGCTGCGGTCGCGCAGCATCTGCCACGGCACGAGGTTGGAGTGGTGCTCGAGGACGGACAGCACCACTTCGTCGCCAGCCTTGAGCAATGCGCCGAACGAATTGGCGGCTAGGTTCAGGGCGCCGGTTGCCCCCGACGTGAAGACAATTTCGTCAGGGTCAGCCGCGTTTAGAAACCGCGCGAGCTTGGCGCGGGCGGCCTCGAACGCGTCGGTCGCGCGCTCGGCGAGGGTGTGCACACCGCGCTTCACATTGGCGCGGCGGGTGGCATCGTGGGCCCGGACTGCATCCATCACCACCGCCGGCATTTGAGACGTGGCCGCATTGTCTAGGTAGTGGAGCGCCACACCGGGACGCAGCGGGGCCGAGAAGATCGGAAACTGCGCGCGCACGGGGGCCGGGTCGAACTTGCCCATCGGCGCGCTCACGGGCGGGTACCGTTGCGCGCGGCTGGTGTTGCACCGGCGGCGGCCAAGGCCTCCGGCGTATCCAAGTCCAGGAAAATGGCGCCGTCGGTCATCGCTACCTCGCAAACCGAGTCCTCGTGTTGACCTATGAGATGGCGGGCGCCGGTGTCGCCGGCAACCTCTTCTTGCATCGCGGCAAAATACGGATGACCCCACAGCACCGGATTGCCGCGCCGGCCATCGAAGGTGGGCACGCAGATCGTGCGCCCTTCCGCCGGATTGAATGCCGAGATCAGCCGGTCGAGCTGCTGGGGGCGCACACTCGGCATGTCGCCCAGGCACACGAGCGCGCCATCGACCTTGGGTGCCACTTCGGCGAGCTTGCGCATGCCCTGGCGCAGCGAAGTGCTGAGACCCTCCGCGAAGCGCGGATTGTGGACGAAGGTCACGTCGCGGCCGGCGAGGGCGGCCTGCACCTCGGCGTCCTGGTTGCCGGTGACGACGATTACCGGGCGTGCTGCCGTGGCGAGGACCGAGTCCACCACCCAGGTCACGAGAGGTTTGCCTTCGATGGTGGCGAGCAGTTTGTTCGATCCGGCGCGGCGGGACATGCCGGCCGCCAGCACGAGAGCGGCAATCTGCGGAGCCGAGGGGGCTTCGTCGTGTGCGGCGACCTCTTGCGGGCGGGCGGCGCCTTCCATCAGCAAGCCACCGGCGGCCATGCCTTGGATTTCTCGGTCGCCGACGGCGAGCCCAGCCAGCACCCGCGCCAGCACCCAGTCAAAGCCGTTGGTCTTCGGCGAGCGCGCGCATCCCGGGGCACCGATCACCGGAATATCACCAAGGTGCGCCATGAGCAGCAGATTGCCGGGGTCCACGGGCATGCCGAACCGGTCCACGGCGCCGCCGGCGCGGACGATGCCGGCCGGCACGATGTCGCGGCGGTCGACGATCGCCGACGCGCCGATCACCAGGATCGGGCGGCAGCCTTTGGCGGCGAGTGTCGCCACCGCTGCCGCAACCGCTTCCTCGGTGTGGTCGCAGCGGATTTCCTGCGCGAGGTGGGCGCCGAGGCGTTCCAGCCGGTCGCGCACGGTCACGGTGGTTTTGTCGAGCACCGATTCCTTCGTGGATTTTAGCCGCGTCATCACCAACCCGGCTGGCTGGTCGCGCAGGGGAGCGACGCGCACCAAAGGCCCTCCCGCCCGCGCCGCCGCCGCGGCAGCGGCAACGGCGCCTTCCGGGGCCGAGAATGGGATCACTTTGATGGTGGCAACCATCTGACGCGGCCGCACGACGGCGAATGCCGGCACGGTGGCGATGGTCAACGCCTCGTCCACCGAATTCACCGCGGTCACACGCGCCGGGTCGATGACCACGACGCCCATCACCTCGGCGATCAGGTTGGCGCGGCCGGTGAACGCCGCGGCGGCACGCACGCCGTCGCCCGCGGACGCTTCCGCGAGCGCGTTGGCGGCGGCATCTTCGTGGACGTCACCGGCCTCGAGGCGAGCGGCGACGACGTGGCTCACGGCCGCGGCCTTCAGTTGGGCGACGTCGTCGTCGGTAAGCACGCGGCCTTTCTTGAACATGCCGCCGGGCACGGGCACCCCGTGGGCAAGGATGGCGCCGGCGGCAGTCGCAGAATCAATCCGGCCGAACTTCACGCCGGGACCTTCTGCTGCGCTTGGACCACTTCGGCGCGCAAGACCTGGGTCACCTCGGCCAAGACCGAAATCGCGATCTCGGCGGGGGAGCGCGCGTTGATGTCGAGGCCAACCGGTCCGCGAATGCGACCGATCTCGGCCAGCGTCAGTCCTGCAGCGGTCAGCCGCTCAACGCGCTTGGCCGCCGTCTTTTTGCTGCCGAGGGCGCCGATGTAGAACGCGGGCGAACGCAGGGCCACCTGGAGGGCGGGATCGTCAAGTTTGGGGTCGTGGGTGAGCGCAACTATGGCGGTCCGATGGTCGGGGCGGAGAGCCCGCATCGCGTCGTCGGGCCAGTCGGTGACAATCTTCAGCCCCGGAAACCGTACCGCGTGGGCGAACGCCCGGCGCGGGTCGACCACGACCACGTCGTATCCGGCCATCGCCGCCATACGTGCGAGCGGCTGCGAAATGTGCACGGCCCCGATCAGGATCATGCGCAGTGGCGTGTTGAACGCGTGCAGGAAGATCGGCCCCTCTGCGGTCGCCACGGTGGTGGATTGATCGAGCATCAGCGCTTCGCGGCCCTGGGCAACGAGCGGATCGGCGCTCCCCGCGGGATCCAGCGGATAGAACAAACGCTCTGCGCCGGTGGTCAGATTGGTGGCCAACACCACGGGGCGTTCGGCGGCCTTGTCGGCCAACAATTGGCGCAACGTCTCGCCCTTCATGCACGCACTCGCTGTATCCGTTCGGGCATACCGCTGTCCAAAAAAAGGGGCTGGCTAGTCGAGGCGTTCGACGAACACTTGCACCTTGCCACCGCAGGCGAGGCCGACTTCCCAGGCCTGGGTGTCGGTGACGCCGAAATCGAGCAGGCGCGGCTTGCCGTCTTCCATGGCTTCCATCGCCTCGCGGATCACGGCGCCTTCGATGCAGCCGCCGGAAACCGAGCCGACAAACGCACCTTCCGCCTCTACCGCGAGCTGGCTTCCGACCGGCCGGGGCGAGGAGCCCCAGGTGGTGACGACCGTCGCGATGGCTACCGGCTTGCCGGCCGCACGCCAAGCCGCAGCTTGGTTCAGCACGTCTTCCGAATTGGCGGTACCAGTTTCATTCATGGACGGTTAACCTAGGTGTTCGATGATGTAATTGGTCGTCACGCCCGGCGATCTTGCAAAACATCGGGCTGACAACACAACCCCGCAGGAGGCCAGGAGCATAATGGTCCCCGCAGTCCGGTCAACGATCGACGTTGCCATGTGGCTGCTCTACCGCGCAGATTCCGCCGGTGAGCGCCTGCAGCCGCAGAAATTGCAGCGGCTGCTGTACTTGGCCCAGGCCCATTTCGCCGGTGAGCGCGATGGCGCAAAGCTTATGCCCGCAACGTTCATTGCCGCGGAAGTCGGCCCAGTCGAGCCCAACGTCTATTACCTGTTCGAGCACGGCGCACCGGCGCTGCCGCTCGCCGCCCTCAACAGTGTGAGCGAAGAGTTCATGATGGGCATCTGGGACCGCTATGGCCGCAAGACTGCCCAGGAGCTTGGCGATGTCGTCCGGGTCGATGGCGCCTATGCGCTCGCTCTGAACAGCGCCCGCGACACCGAAATCACCACCGAGATGCTCGCTGCCGCGTACGGCGGGGCTCGTACCGCGAAGGTGCGCGGCGGCGCCAAAGCCGCCGCCGACCCAACCTATTGGACTCAGACCGGCAAGCGCGCCACCAAGTGGATTCCGGGGCAGACCCGCCGCGCCTGATTACGGCCCGCACGCAGGTGGCTTTGGGGTGCCCGGCGTGAACCACACATAGTCGAACGGCAAGGCGGCGGTGAACTGGAATGCCGCGTACTGGCCAGGAATGGTCAGGCCGGGTGCTACCTCGATAAACGCCACGGCGAGGACGCTCGCGTCCGGCTCCGCCAATCGCACAATGGCGGGTACCGCGCGGTCGGTGCGGGCGTGGCCGGACCCCGCAATCAGGACTGCCCCCGATGGCGTTGCGTTGCGCACGAGGGAGTCCGCAAGCGATGCGTCCCATACGCGCTGAATGACCGCCATCCGGTTTGCGACGTCCGGGGCAATGCCGCAGTGCGCGCCGGCCATCTCGGCGGCGAGGGCAGTTTGGGCTGCGTCAGCTAATGGGGTACCGAGTCCGGTACGCGCGACGAAGGCGGGTTCCAGAGCGCCGAGTCCGCCTTGGCTGGCCGCCTGCAATACCGGCAGCGGGGCGTTCGCAGCGACGAGGCGCAGGCCGGCCGCGAGCGCGACCTCTGCGATCGGCTGGTACATGCTCCAGTCCGGCCAGTCATCCCAGCCGATGGCGTCACCGAGACCGGCCGCGTCCCGTGGATGGTCGCGCAGGTAGGTGTCGAGGGCGGCTTGTTGGCTGGTATCCCACATCTCGTAGGCGACACTGGGGCTACGCCCGGCCGCAACGACAGCAGCCAGAAGCCGGGCCTGCAATGCGTGGTGATCCGGGTTGTCGTGGTTTTCGCCCAGCACGACGAAGCGGCTCGCCGCGATGCGTGCTTCCAGATCCGCGGGCGCGATGAACCGGGCGGCGCCCACGTCCCAGATCGACCCGACCAGGGGATGGTCGCGATTCAGCGGACTCTGCCACGGCGCGGGAATGGGCTGCGCGGCTGCCGCTCCGGCCACCACCAGGGCGAGCCATGTTGCCGCTGCGAGGAGCCTGACAACGACCATCTGTCCTGTTTAGGCCAACGCCGGGCGGGTTTCCAGCCGCCGTAGGCCGCGCCGCTGCGTCCTACGGTTGAGTATGGGGGTGCCCTCGATTGAGGTTCGCCCCGAAACATGTAGAATGCGAGCACTGGAGTGTGGGTCCAGGTGGACAGGAGCCCGGGGGATGGGCGAGCAGGAGCATCGCTCCGATGTCCGGCACGATCCGCTAGAAGTGTTGGGCAAGGTTAAGTGGTTCAACGCGGTTAAAGGGTATGGGTTCATAACCCCCGATGGTATGCCGGGGGATGTGTTCATTCACCATTCCGCGCTGCGGCAGGCCGGTCACGACGGAGTCGAGCAAGGCGCAACAGTTCGTTGCGAAGTAGTACGCGGCCCGAAAGGACTTCAGGCCGTGCGCGTTGTTTCGGTCGATCCAACGACCGCTGCACCGAGCAGCGTGGGATCGATGCGGGACGACGGCGACCCCCCATCGGTCGAAGCGGAAGGCGAATTCTTCGTCGCCACCGCCAAATGGTTCAACAGTGAAAAAGGGTACGGCTTCGTCACGCGCGGCGAGGGCACACCCGACGTATTCGTCCACATCAAGGCCCTGCGCCGCGTTGGCATCGAGGAATTGATGCCGGGCCAAGCCGTGCGCGTCCGCGTCGGGCGCGGGCCCAAAGGGCCGCAGGTCGCCGAGATCGAACTGCTTTAGCGCCTAACGCACCTCGACTGCGTATTCGTCTACCGCCAGCGCTTTTGGAATCAGTTTCTGGGCCGCCAGGAACTCGGCAAACCGCTGGTAGCGGGGCCGATCCAAGGCGCCTGGATGGGCCGCAAAGTGCCCAATCGTGTCTGTCCAGGCGCGGCGGTTGAGCGCGTCGTCCAGTTCGGGGCGTCCCTTCACGAACAGCGTCCACGCCTTGTCGGGCTGGGCTGCGATGTAGGCGGCACCCCGTTCCACTGCCTTCAGGAACTTAGCGATGCGCGGGTCGGCGGTGCGATCGGCGCGGGCGATGAAGATCAGTTCGTCGTAGGCCGGGATACCGTTGTCTTCGACAGCGAAAGCGCGGCCGGGGCGGCCCTCGATGGCCATCTGGTTCAACTCAAAATTACGATATGCGCCAATCACCGCGGCGACCTCGCCCGTGAGCAGCGCCGGGACCATCGCGAAGTTTACGTTGACCAACTCAACATCGCTGAGCTTCAGCCCGTTGCGTTCCAGCATGGCCTTCAGCAGCGCGTCTTCGAAACCGGCGACGGAGTATCCGACCTTGCGTCCGCGCAGGTCGGCGATGGTCCGCACCGGTCCATCCGCCAGCACCGCCAGACAGTTCAGTGGCGAGTCGATCAGGGTGCCGACGCGACGCACCGGCAGGCCTTCTGCGACCTGCAGGTACAACTGCGGCTGGTAGGTGATCGACAGGTCGGCGGCGCCGAGGGCGACCAGCTTAGGGGCGTCGTTGGCATCGGCCGGCGCGATGATGTCGACGTCCAAACCGGCCTCGGCGAAGTAGCCGAGTTCCTGCGCCACGAGGATCGGGGCGTGGTCCGGGTTGACGTACCAATCGAGAACCAGGACCAACCGGTCGGCGGCGAAAGTGGGTGTGGCCCAAGCAATTGCCGCAATGGCCACCAGAGCGCGCAACGTCAGTCGCATATCAACTCCCTTGTTGGTCAAAGATTGCTGCCGAATCGGGCTGCCACGAAATGGCGCGGCGCAACGCCCAGTCCACGCCGTAGTAGACGGCGAGGGCGAGTACGGCGAGCGTCGCCAGCGCCGCGAACATGAGGTCGGTCTGCATGCGGCCGTTGGCGTGCAGCATCGCGTAGCCGAGCCCCGCGCCGGAACCGACCCATTCGCCGATGACGGCGCCAATCGGCGCCACCGCCGCCGCCACGCGCAGCCCCGAGGCAAGGGCCGGCAGCGCCGCGGGAACCCGGACGTATCGCACGACGGCCCACGGGCGGGCGTTGCCGGTCATCACGCGGGCCATGTCGAGCCAGCCGGGCTCGGTGCGGCGCAGGCCGTCCAGGAACGCGGCCGCCACCGGGAAGTAGATGATCAGCGTTGCCATCGCGATCTTGGACGCCATGCCATAGCCGAACCACAGCACCAGGATCGGCGCGAGCGCGAACACCGGGACGGCCTGGCTGACCACCAGTACCGGCATCAGCCACCGGCGCGCTGGCGCAAGGGTGGCCACCGCCAGCGCACTGACGATGCCGAGCGTGCCCCCGATGAGAAGGCCCGCAACGATCTCGGTCGCGGTTACCAGTGCGTTGTCGAGGAGATAGCCGCTGCGTGTGACCCAAGCCACGGCGACGCGGGCGGGGGAGGGCAACACATAGGCGGGTGCACCCGTCAGGGACACGATCACCTGCCATGCCGCAAGCGCGACGATCGCGGTGATGGCGGCCCGCCCGACGCTGCGGAGTTTGTTCACGGTGCTCCGTCCATTGCCGCAAGCAAATCGCGATACAGCGCAACAATCTTGGGCTTGGTGATATCGCGCGGCGAAAGTCCCGGAACCACTGTGGGCGCCAACAACCGGGCAGGGGTGCCGGTCATCACCTGAGTGCAGTCGGCGAGGCGCAGTGCTTCCCACGGGTCGTGGGTAACCATGATCACGGTGCGTCCGGCCAGCATAGTGCGCGCCAGTTCCTGCAACCGGATGCGGGTCAGTGCGTCTACGGCGGTGAAGGGTTCATCCATCAGGACCACCGGCCGGTCCTCCATCAGGGTGCGGGCCAACGCCACGCGCTGCCGCATCCCGCCGGACAGCTCCGCTGGCCGTAGTGTTTTCGCGGCACCCAGGCCAACCGCCGCCAGCACTGCGGCGGCGCGCTCTTCGTCGGGGTGTTCCCCGCGCAGGCGGGCGCCAATCAGCACGTTGTCGATGGCACTCAGCCACGGCAGCAACAGGTCGCGTTGGTCCATGAACCCGACTAGGCCGCGCATGGGCGCGCCATCGGCGGTGGTAACGGTTCCGCTGGCGTCCGCCGCGAGGCCGGCGATCACCCGCAGCAGGCTGGATTTGCCGGTGCCGCTGGGGCCCAACACGCACGTCCACGAACCCGCCGCGAACTCGGCATCGAGATCATCGAACACCGGATGGCCGTGATAGTGCAGCGACGCTCCGGTGACGCGGATCGCGGGCGGCGCAACCATGGACGCGGGCGCAGGCGCCCACGGAAACGGCAACTGCATGAACACTGTTCCCTTCGCCGGTATGAACCGGATCAGGTTCTAAGGGTCGTCCCAACCGGGACCTCTCAGCCGCCCATTGCGGCTCCCCTCAGTGATACCGCTCACTATACGGTGCCCGCGCCGTCCCGCCAATGCGGAAGCGCTTGCGGCAAGCCGCGAATCGGCGTAATCGCGGGTCGCGATATGCTTGCTTCCGCGCCCCCGCTCGCGACCGGCGGCGCGCTCCTCGACGACGGAGTGTCACATGGTCCGGACCTACCGACTGACCGACGCGGGCATCCGCCGGGAGGATGGTCCGGAGTGCCCGGCGGATGCGGTCTGGATCGACCTCCTCGAGCCGACTCCCGAGGAAGAAAAGACCGTCGAAGCCAGCGTTCACGTCGACCTGCCGACCCGCGAAGAAATGGGTGAGATCGAGGTTTCGAGCCGTCTCTACCAAGAGAACGGCGCCACCTATATGACCGCGACCATCCTGAACCGGGCGGACACCGACCAGCCGGAAGCGACGGCAGTGACCTTCGCGCTGGTCGACAACAAGCTGATCACCATCCGCTATTCCGACCCGACGCCGTTCCGGCTGTTTGCGTCGCAGGTGGAACGCCGCCAAGTCTCAATTGCGTCCGGTGAACTTGCGTTCTTTGGCCTGCTGGAGGCGATCGTCGACCGGGCCGCCGACATTCTGGAAAAGGCCAATCTCGCGGTGGACGGCGTATCGCGGGACGTTTTCTTCACGGGCAGCGGCGCGCCGCGCAGCCGCGACTTCCAGGCGATGCTGGTAAAGGTCGGGCGACTCGGCGATCTTACGTCCAAGGTCCGCGAGAGCTTGGTCAGCTTAGCGCGGCTGGTCGCGTTCTTTGGCCACGTACCCCGTAACGACCCGGAACGGGTCACCTCGACCCACGTGCGGACCATGCAGTCGGATATCGGCTCGCTCTCGGACCATGCGTCGTTCCTGGCCAACAAGGTATCGTTTCTGCTCGATGCCATTCTCGGCATGATCAACATCGAGCAAAACTCCATCATCAAGATCTTCTCGGTGGCCGCAGTGGCGTTCATGCCGCCGACACTGATCGCCAGCATCTACGGAATGAACTTTCATTTCATGCCGGAATTGAGCACTTGGTTCGGCTACCCCCTGGCGTTGCTGGCCATGGTCACCTCGGCCGTGCTTCCGTACCTGTACTTCAAGCGGCGCGGCTGGCTGTAGCGCCATGATGATCGGGGATCGCAGCAGAATGATGCGGCTCGTTGCGGCGGCAACAATTGGCTTAGCTCTTGCGCTCAGCGCGTGTTCGCGGGCCCCTTCGGCCGATTCGGCACAGGCAGCGGCGACCGGCGAGGCGCTGGCGATCGAAACATCCTTGGGCCGTCACGCTTTCAAGATCGAGGTGGCCAGAACAGCGGAACAGCGCGAGACGGGGCTAATGTTCCGAACGCATCTGGCGGCGGATGCAGGCATGCTGTTCGAGTATCAGCAGCCCCAGGCGATCCTGATGTGGATGGCGAACACGCTGATCCCCCTCGACATGATCTTCATCGGCACCGACGGCCGCATCATGAATGTCGCGGAACGCACCGTGCCGGAGTCGCTGGCCACGATTCCCAGCGCCGGACTGGCCAAGGGGGTCTTGGAAGTGGCGGCCGGGACCGCGGCGCGGATTGGCATCAAGCCGGGCGACCGGGTATTGCATCCGTTTTTTGGCACCGCGCCCTAACCCAGGGCGCGCACGAACGCCCGCCGATGTGCTATGCCAGAGCGGTAGGGGCGGGGAGTAGCTCAGCCCGGTAGAGCATCTGCTTTGGGAGCAGAGGGCCGCTGGTTCGAATCCAGTCTCCCCGACCATTCGAACGCATGAGAAACCGATGACCCGAGCAGCACGCATCTATCAGCCGGCCCGAACCGCCACCCAGTCCGGGCGCGCCAAGACCAGTACGTGGGTCCTGGAATTCGAACCTACCGCTGCGCGTGAGGTTGAGCCCTTGATGGGGTGGACCGCGAGCATCGACATGGACCAGGAAGTGCGCCTGAGCTTTCCTTCACTCGATGCCGCGCTGGATTATGCCAAACGTCACGATGTTGCCGCCACGGTGGCCGCTTCGCACAAGCGGGTAATCCGGCCCAAGTCCTATTCCGATAACTTCCGCTTTGATCGCGTCGAAGCGCGGGCCGGCGGCACTCCCCGAAGATAGCCCGCGAGTCGGCCGGGCCAGACGTCTTCCGGATGGCCCCGTAGCTCAGCGGAACAGAGCAGCCGCCTTCTAAGCGGCAGGTCGCTGGTTCGATTCCAGCCGGGGTCACCAAAGCGTTGTAGTACCGGCCGAAAAAGTCGCCTCTCGGATCATCCTGTCTCGTTCGGAACAGTCGCCATCGCGCTGACCGGGCATGGTTGTGTCATTCGACGCCGCTGCACCGTCAGCGGACGGACGGCAACCAGGAGGCTCAAGCTTTGAACATCACGAGAATTGTGGGCGGGGCGCTGATCGCGGCAGGGATTCTTGCCCTGGTCTACGGCGGCTTCACCTATACCGAGAAGACCCACAAGGCGACGATTGGCCCGCTCGACATTGCAGTGAACGAAGAGCGGACGGTAAACGTTCCGGTGTGGGCGGGCGTTGCTTCGGTGGTCGTCGGCAGTATGGTTCTGCTGCTGGGCGCCGGCGGTGTCTTGCTAGGGGCGAAGCGGACCTGAGGCCGCGATGCTAGTCGGCGACTAGCGGCACAATTTCCGCTGCGCCGAGAAAGATCATGCTCGCCGCAACGTAGAACACGACGGCGAGGCCCGCGTAGCCGATCCACCGGTAGCGGTTCAGAATGCTGGCGATCAACGACGCCGCGAGGGCCATCAAGAGGATCGACAGGGTGAGGCCAAAGGCCAGCACCATCGGATGCTCGCGGGCGGCGCCGGCCACGGCCAGCACGTTGTCCAGCGACATGGAAATGTCGGCAATGATGATCTGCCATGCCGCTTGCGCGAAGGTTTTGCGCGGGGCCTTGCCAGCGATGCGGCCGTCGTGGTCGATATCGCGATCGGTGAGGGCCTCTT
>CANKGV010000004.1 GCA_947481575.1 Alphaproteobacteria bacterium | reverse complement strand
GCGCACTGCCCGCGCCGCAGACCTTCCCGACAGCCCGCCCGAGCAATAAACGGTCACGCAGTAAGGCCCCCCTCGGGGGGCCTTACTGCCATCAGCAGTGATGCACTTTTGCTCCGGCCGACTGATGCATTTTTACTCCGGCGTTGACAAACGTTGAGGATCGGAGACGAAGACCACGAGCCAAAGAAGCCGAAGAAGCCCTCGACCGCCACCTCGGGCGGTGGCGATTCTCCAGGAAAGCGTGAGGGGAAGGGACCGCCGGCGCCAACCCATGGGCTACCGACCTATCGACTGATGACCCACGACGGTCGGATGATCGGCGACCAGGATACCCTAAAATGGCCAGAGGGCTTCACTGAGTTGGACGGCGGACTGATCGAAGATCTCGGCGAACAGGGGATGCTCTACAAGATAAACTACGACAACGCCTACCACCTGAAGTACCGAATGAATGCTCGTGGGGACATTTCGCGCGATGTCATGACAGAGAAGTTCGTCCTCGGCATGCGGATACTTATGATTGGCTACGAACACGCACTCAACGCTATTAGGAAACTAAAAGTCGAATCTGCGAGCGGGTTCGCCGAGCATATTGATGACTTCAGGAAGATGGCAGCACGCGGAGCGGCCGCAACGGTTCTGGCGCTTGCGGAAAACCTTCCGAAGATCGTTGATCGGTCGTCCGTAACAGCGAGTTCTGACGTCGAATGAACCCCGCGCAGCCAACGTTGCCTTGACTGCCTACCCCCGCCCCCGCAGCTTCAGCTGCCGCATCAATGCCCCGTCGGTCATCTTCGCCAGATGTTCGCTGGCAAGCTCTTCCAGGATCGGGCAGTCGGGGCGCTCGTCGCCGTGGCAGCAGTCCACCAGCGTCTCCAGCGTCGCCTGCAGACTTTGCAGTTCCTGCACCTTGCGCTTGATGTCGGCGATGCGGGTCTTGGCGAGTTTCTTCACGTCGGCGCTGGCGCGGTCCTTGTCGCGGTACAGTTCCAGTAGCTCCCCCACCTCCTCCACCGAAAAGCCCAGGCCGCGCGCCCGCGCGATAAAGCGCAGCGTCTCCACGTCCGGCACCGCATAGTCGCGATAGCCGTTGCCCGTGCGCGGCGCCGCCGCAATCAGGCCGATGCTCTCGTAGTAGCGAATCGTCTTGGGCGGCACGCCCGATTTCATCGCCGCTTCACTGATGTTCATAGCTTGGCGCTCCTGAGCCTCAAGGCATTCGCAATCACCGAAACCGAACTAAGACTCATCGCCGCCCCGGCAATAATCGGCGAGAGCAGCAGGCCGAACCACGGGTACAGCACCCCCGCCGCAATCGGCACGCCCACCACGTTGTAGGCGAACGCGAAAAACAGGTTCTGGCGGATGTTGCGCATCGTCGCCCGGCTCAAGTGCCGCGCCCGCACGATGCCGGCCAAGTCGCCCTTCACCAGCGTCACCGCCGCGCTTTCCATCGCCACATCGGTGCCGGTGCCCATCGCAATGCCCACATCGGCCGCCGCCAGTGCCGGCGCGTCGTTCACGCCATCGCCCGCCATCGCCACCACGCGGCCCTTGGCGCGCAGTTCGCGCACCACCTCGGCCTTGCGCTCCGGCCGCACGTCGGCGTGGAATTCGTTGATGCCCAGCTTCTTCGCCACCGCCTGTGCCGTGGTGCGGTTGTCGCCCGTCAGCATCACCACATGCACGCCGTCGCGGCGCAGCGCGCGGATCGCCTCTGCCGCCCCCGCCTTGATCGGGTCCGCCACGGCGATGGTCCCGGCCAGCACGCCGCCCGCCGCCACATACATCACCGTCTTGCCCTGGGCGCGCTGGCCTTCGGTCAATGCGCCCAAGTGGTGCACCGGAATGTCCAGCGCGTCCATCATCGCGCTGTTACCCAACGCCACGTCCACGCCGTCCACCGTGCCGCGCACTCCCTGGCCGGTCACCGACTGAAACCCGGTCACCGTCCCCAGCACCGCACCCGCCTCCGCCGCGCCGCGCACGATGGCATCCGCCAGCGGATGCTCGCTGCCCTTCTCCAGGCTCGCCGCCAGCCGCACCACTTCCGCCTCCGTGCGTCCCGGCACCGGGAGCACCTCCGCCAGCTTCGGCTTGCCTTCGGTCAGCGTGCCGGTCTTGTCCGTCACCAGCGTGTCCACGCCCTCCAGAAGCTCCAGGGCTTCCGCGTTCTTGATCAGCACGCCGGCGCGCGCGCCGCGTCCTGTCCCCACCATGATCGCCATCGGCGTCGCCAGCCCCAGGGCGCACGGGCACGCGATGATTAGCACTGCCACCGCGTTCACCAGCCCATGGGCCATGCCCGGCGCTGGTCCCCAAATTGTCCACGCCGCGAATGTGATCACCGCCGCCGCAATTACCGCCGGCACGAACCACGCCGAGACCTGATCCGCCAACCGCTGGATCGGCGCGCGACTTCGCTGAGCCTCGGCTACCATGGCCACGATCCGCGCCAGCAGCGTGTCCTTGCCCACTCGCTCCGCCCGCATCGTGAACCCGCCCGTGCCGTTCACCGTCGATCCGGTCACCTTGTCGCCGGGGCCCTTGGCCACCGGGATCGGCTCGCCGGTCACCATCGCCTCGTCGACCGCGCTGGTGCCTTCGATCACCGTGCCGTCCACCGGCACCTTCTCGCCCGGCCGCACGCGCAGCACGTCGCCCACCATCACGTGGTTCAGCGGCACGTCGTGTTCGCTGGTGCCGTACACCACCCGCGCATTCTTCGGCGCCAAGTCCAGCAACGCCCGGATCGCCGCCCCGGTCTGCCACCGCGCGCGGAGCTCCAGCACTTGTCCAACCAGCACCAGCACCGTGATGGTTGCCGCCGCCTCAAAGTACAGGTTCGGGATCCCGCCCATGCCCATCAGGGCCATCGGGAAGATCTGCGGCGCGATCGTCGCCACCGCCGAATAGGCGTAGGCCACGCCCACCCCCAGTGCGATCAGGCTGAACATGTTGAGGCTGCGGTTCAGGATCGATTGCCACCCGCGCACGAAAATCGGCGCTCCGGCCCACACCACCGCCGGGGTCGCCAGGGCGAATTCGATCCACGCCAGCGTCCGCCCACCGAGCCACATCGCAAAGTCGAGCCCCACCAGTTCGCCCATCGCCAGCACCAGCACTGGCACCGCGAACACCAGACTCACCCACAGCCGCCGCGTCATGTCGGCGAGTTCGGGGTTCCCCTCCTGCGCCGCCGTCGCAAATTTTGGCTCCAGCGCCATGCCGCACTTGGGGCACGAACCCGGGCCCATCTGCTCCACCTCGGGATGCATCGGGCACGTGTACACAACGTTCGCATCGCCTTCGGGCGCTGGTTTGGGATTGGCTTTTTCGGCCGCCAGGCGCGCGCGTGCTGCTTGGAGCCGTGGATTTTCAGTGGTTTGCTGGTTCATGCAGTACATATGGGGCTTCCAGTCACTGGAAGGTCAAGCCGCGCCCCCCTTACGGCAAGTTGCAACTTGACGCGCACCCCGCCGCGGCGGTTTGTAGGGTCTGAAAAATGCTCGTAATCATCGATAACTACGACAGCTTTACCTACAACCTGGTGCACCGTTTCGGTGAGCTGGGCGCGGCCAGTCACGTGCTGCGCAACGATGCCGCGACCCCCGCCCAAGTCCTTGATCTGCAACCGAAAGCCATCGTCTTGTCGCCGGGTCCGTGCGACCCCGACCGAGCCGGTATCTGCCTCGATCTGGTGCGCGCCGCCGCCGGCAAGGTGCCGATCCTCGGCGTGTGCCTTGGCCACCAGACCATCGGCCAAGTGTTCGGCGGCCGGGTGATCCGCGCACCCCTGATGATGCACGGCAAGATGAGCCGCATCCGGCACAAGAACACCGGCATTTTCAAAGGCTTACCCCAGGATTTCCTGGCCACGCGGTACCACTCGCTGATCGTCGAGCGCGCGACCTTGCCCGATGTCCTTGAAATCACTGCGGAAACGTCGGACGGCCTGATCATGGGCCTACAACACCGTACCCTTGCGATCCACGGGGTACAGTTTCATCCCGAAAGCATCGCTTCCGAATACGGCCACGAACTATTGGCCAATTTCCTGGGGATCGCCGGCATCCCCGTGTCCCGCATGCCCGCCTTTAAGAAGTCCGCGTAATGGCCGAACGCTCGCTCAAACCCCTGCTCGCCAAGGTCGCCAACGGCGAAACCCTGGGCTTCGAGCAAACGCGCGAAGCGTTCGACATCATGATGTCCGGCGAAGCCACGCCGTCGCAGATCGGCGCATTCCTGATGGGTTTGCGCATCCGCGGAGAAACCGCCGACGAAATCACCGGCGCCGCCTCCGTGATGCGCGCCAAGGCCTTGCCCATCAAGGCCCCGGCGGGCGCCATGGATATCGTCGGCACCGGCGGCGACCAGTCCGGCTCGCTCAACGTCTCCACCGCTACGGCCTTGGTCGTGGCCGGCAGCGGCGTTCCGGTGGCCAAGCACGGCAACCGCGCCATGTCGTCCAAGTGCGGCTCCGCCGATGTGCTTGCCGCACTGGGCGTCGCCATCGAATGCGACCCAAGCCTTACGCAGCGTTCCCTGGATGAAGCCGGCGTGTGCTTCATGCTCGCCCCGCGCCACCACAGCGCGATGAAGCACGTCGGCCCGACCCGCGTGGAAATGGGTACCCGCACCGTGTTCAACCTGCTTGGCCCATTGTCCAACCCGGCCGGGGTCAAGCGCATCCTGCTCGGCGTATTCGCGCGCCAGTGGGTGGAACCCCTCGCCCGCGTGCTCGACCAGCTCGGCACCGAACGCGCGTGGGTCGTGCACGGCTCCGATGGCTTGGACGAAATCACCACCACAGGCCCCACGTACGTCACCGAACTCATCAACGGCAAACTCCGCTCGTTCGAGATCACGCCGGAAGACGCCGGCGTTCCGCGCGGCACCGCCGCGGGCCTAAAGGGCGCTGATTCGGCGACCAACGCCGCCGCGGTGCGCGCGTTGCTCAAGGGCGAGCCCGGGCCCTTCCGCGACGTTGTCCTGCTCAACGCCGCCGCCGCGCTGGTCGTCGCCGGCAAGGCCAGCGACCTCGCCAAGGGTGCGGCCCTCGCCGCCCAGTCCATCGACTCCGGCAAAGCCTCACAGGCGCTGGAGCGCATGGTGGCGGTGACCAACGCTAAGGTGCCGGCGTGACCGCCGAGATTCCCAGCGTTCTGGCGCGCATCTGCGCCGACAAGCTGCACCACATCGAACGGGCCAAGGCGGCAACGCCCTTGGCGACTCTCACGCAGCGCGCGAAGGCCGCACCGGCGCCAAAGGGATTCGCCAAAGCACTGGCCCGCGCCGCCGACCAAGGCACCGGCCTGATCGCCGAAATCAAACGCGTGAGCCCCAGCCAGGGCGTGCTGCGCACCGGCGTGGAACCCGCCGCCATCGCCAAGGCTTACGCCCGCGGCGGCGCAACCTGCCTGTCGGTGTTGACCGACGAGCCATACTTCCACGGCTCCGACGCCGACCTGATCGAGGCACGCGCTGCCGTGGATCTGCCGATCCTCCGCAAGGACTTCATGCTCGACCCGTACCAAGTCGTGGAGGCCCGCGCCCTGGGTGCCGACTGCATCTTGGTGATTCTCGCGGCGGTGGATGACGCGACGGCAAACCTGCTGACCGGCACCGCCACCGAGTGGGGCATGGACGTGCTCACGGAAGTCCACGACGAACCCGAGATGGCGCGCGCGGCCAAGCTCGGCGCCAAGCTCGTCGGTGTGAACAACCGCGACCTGCGCACCCTCAAGATCGACCTAGCCAACACGGAACGCCTAGCGCCACTCGCCCCCAAGGGTGTCCCGCTGGTCTGCGAAAGTGGGTTGGAGACCAGCACCGATCTGGAGCGCATGCGCCGGATCGGCATCCACCGTTTCCTGATCGGCTCGGCGTTGATGCGCCAAGGCGACGTGGCCACGGCGGTGGCCGCGATGATCGCCCGTTCCCCCGCCAACGTAGGTGCATAGACCGATGGGCAAGCTCACGCACCTAGACGACAAGGGCCAGGCCCACATGGTCGACGTTTCGGCCAAGGACATCACCGAGCGCACCGCCACCGCCGCCGCGACCGTGACCATGAAGCCCGAGACGCTGGCGCTGATTCTCGACGGCACCGTGGCCAAAGGCGACGCCATCGCGACCGCCCGCCTCGCCGGAATCATGGCAGCCAAGCGCACATCGGACCTGATCCCGCTGTGCCACCCGCTCGCCATCACCAAGGTGACGGTCGAACTAACCCCCGACCCGGCCCGCAACGCCATCGACATCACGGCGACCTGCAAGGTCAGCGGCAAGACCGGCGTCGAGATGGAAGCGCTGACGGCCGCATCGGTGGCCGCACTCACCATCTACGACATGTGCAAGGCCGTGGACCGGGGCATGGTGATCAGCGACATCCGCCTGTTGCACAAAGCCGGCGGCAAGTCCGGCGTCTGGACCGCGCCCTAACCGGGCGCGCTTCTCATTCGATGGCCCCCGCGTGATCTCGGTCGACGAAGCCCGGGCGCGCATTTTGGCTGCGCTCACGCCCGTGGGTGTCGAGCGCGTGGCCCTCGGCCAAGCGCTGGGACGTACGCTTGCCAAGGACGTTGCATCGCGGACCACCAGCCCGCCCGTCGCGGTCTCGGCGATGGACGGTTACGCGGTGCGGGCCAAAGACGTGGCGCGGGCGCCGGTGGAGTTGCAGCGGATCGGCGAGGCCCCGGCCGGCGGCATGTACCCAGGCGTCGTGGGCGAAGCGCAAGCGGTGCGGATCTTTACCGGCGGGCCGGTGCCGCTCGGTGCCGACGCGGTTGTGATTCAAGAAAACACGACAGCGGTAGGCGACGAGGTGATCGTGCGCGAGCCCACCGCCAAGGGCCGTCACATTCGTCCGGCCGGTTTGGATTTCAAGACCGGTGACGTATTGCTGCAGGCTGGGCGGCGGCTGACCGCGCGCGACATCGGCTTGGCCGCCGCGATGAACGTGGCCGAGCTGATGGTGCGGCGGCGGCCCAAGGTGGCGATCCTGGCCACCGGCACAGAACTCGTCGGCGTCGGCGCAGCCATCGCCGCCAACCGCATCGTCAATGCGAACTCCCCGGCCTTGGCGGCCGTGGTCGAAGGTGCCGGCGGTGAGGCCGTAGACCTCGGCGTTGCCCGCGACGACGTTGCGGCGATCCAGGCGGCGGCCGCGCGTGCCGCGGATGCCGACCTGTTCGTGGTGGTGGGCGGCGCGTCCGTGGGCGACCACGACCTAGTGCAGAAGGCGCTGACGCCGAACGGCCTATCGGTCGGCTTCTGGAAGATCGCGCTGCGCCCGGGCAAGCCGCTGATGTTCGGAACCTTCGGAGCCGTGCCTACGGTGGGACTGCCCGGTAATCCCGTCTCGGCGCTGGTGTGCGCCCTCGTGTTCCTGCGGCCGGCCATCGCCGCGCTGCTCGGCCGTAACGGCGAGCACGACGGCT
Organism: Alphaproteobacteria bacterium; assembly: GCA_947481575.1. Lineage (GTDB taxonomy): Bacteria > Pseudomonadota > Alphaproteobacteria > UBA2966 > CAIVPW01 > CANKGV01. The sequence continues at coordinate 143,750 of CANKGV010000004.1, read as the reverse complement.
CGGTCACTGCAGTGCTGGGGCGGGACTTAGGCGCTAACGACGGGCGCGAGGACTACTTGCGCAGCACCCTCACCCGCCAGAGTGACGGCGCGCTGATTGCGACGCCGTTCGAGCGTCAGGATTCCAGCATGCTCGCGCTGCTCGCCGCGTCCGACTGCTTGGCCCTTCGGCCCCCCAACGCGCCAGCCGCCAAGGCCGGCGAGGTGATCCGCGTGATCCCGTTCGGCTGGGGCGTCGACGCGTTCTGACGCGTGCGCTTGCCTCAGGGTTGCCCAAATTGGCGCGCACTCTTGCAGCACATCAACCTGTGGAGGCACCCATGCCGGTTCTCTCCTTGTCGCCCACGATGCGCGCCGCACTTGCGGCAGTGATCGCTGCATTGACCCTGGTACTGATCGGACATCCCGCCGAAGCGCGCACCCACGTGAGCGTTGGCCTCGCGTTCATCGCGCCAATGTACCCGCCCGCGGCGTACTACCCGCCGCCGCCGGTCTACTACGCCCCCCCTCCGGTGTATTACGCACCGCCGCCCGTGTATTACGCGCCTCCGCCGAGCGTGTATTACGCCCCGCCCCCCGTTTACGTCGTGCCGCAACAGCCGGCATACCGAACTGTGCCGCAACCCCAGCGCCAAACGCAGCGGACCTGCCGCACCTGGCGCGGCGACGCTACCATCGACGCCAATGGCGATCCGTTCTACGGCACCGCGTGTCTGGAATCGGACGGCCTCTGGCACATCGTGGCGCGGGACTAGCACTGCCCAGGCTTCGACCGGGGAACGCGATTCGCGGACAGCGAATCGCGTTTATCCCCACTTGACCACCCTAGAGAACCAAACTAGAACGTAGGCGCCTGTTTCGCTTTTGTTCTTTAGGGGGATAGACCCGATGCTGACACGGAAGCAACGCGAGCTTTTGCTGTTCATCAATCGGCGGCTTAGCGATAACGGGGTTTCCCCCTCGTTCGACGAAATGAAGGAGGCCCTCGGGCTGCGCTCCAAGTCCGGCATCCACCGGCTGGTCACAGCGCTCGAAGAACGCGGGTTCATCCGCCGCCTCGCCCACCGCGCCCGTGCCCTGGAAGTGCTGAAGCTGCCGGAGTCCGCTGCGCCCGCCCACGTGCCGTCCGCGCCGACGCTGGCCCATTCTTCGATCATTCGGCCCGACTTTACCGGCCGCAAGGCGCCGCCACCGGCACCGCCACCGTCCGGGTCCGAAGATACTCAAACACTCCCGCTGTACGGCCGCATCGCCGCCGGTACGCCGATCGAGGCGCTACGCGATCAGTCGAGCTTCATCCCGGTGCCCGCGTTCCTGCTCGACAAGGGCGAGCACTACGCGTTGGAAGTGTCCGGGGATTCGATGATCGGCGCCGGCATCCATGACGGCGACACCGTGGTCATCGAGCGCACTGACAATGCTGAGAACGGCGCCATCGTCGTCGCCCTGGTCGACAACGAGGAAGTGACTCTCAAGCGCCTGCGCCGCAAGGGCAACTCGGTTGCCTTGGAATCCGCCAACGTCGCGTTTGAAACGCGAATTTTTGGCCCCGACCGCGTGCAAGTGCAGGGCCGACTCGTCGGGTTGATGCGCAAGTACTAGCGGCGAGCGCCGGCAGGGAGCGTCTAAGACCGCAGGGCGTTCAACTCGGTAACGCTACGCAGCAAGGCGAGCAGACGGTCGGCCGCGGGCATGTTGCCGCGGGACCGGAAGATCTCCCGCGCTTCGTGGAAGCTGACGTTGGGGCGGCCCACCACCGTGCGCGCGGTGCCGATCAAGCCGTCCATTTCGCGCAGTGCCGCCGCGAGTGCCGGGCTGGGAACCGTCGGTGCGCTGACTTGGTTTGGGCGGGCCACGGCTGCAACTCTGGTTGGTGTGCGGACGAACTCGCTACTACTAGTTGCACAGCCTACACCCCCGCCCTTACTAGGCCCTTACGGCCGCGATCACTGAGACGGGAGTGCCGCTTGATCATTCCCAGTCTCCCCGCGGCAGCACCCACGGACGGCGCCCCCGTCGATCATCGACGGAAACGGCGCGCGGAGTCTCGCCGCCCAGCCACACCGCAAACGCTCCGTCGCGCCACAGGTCGAGGCGGTCCACAACCACGGGCGCCGCGCACGGCACGAATACCGAGACCGTAGCGACCACTACGTCGGCGTGCCGGCAGTCCTGAACCAACGCTTCGCGGCTTCGGGCGAGCGCGACAATGCGCCCCTGGGCGCGATAGGTGCACCCCACACCATCGCAGCGCAACATGCCGTCGTCCGACACCGCCCCCGCCTTGGGCCACGGCTTTGCCCGGGTGAGCCCATCGGCAGTGAGCCACTCGTCGACCGTGAAGTTGGCGCGCGTCGATGACGCCCGCAGGCCCCCATCGGCGGCCCGTACCGCAAGGTAGCCGCCATCGTCGCTGATCAGCACATCCGGCGCGCGAACCGTGCCGAGGGTAGCCAAGCCTAGGACGACAGCCGCGGCGCCCGCCCACCGCCACCGCTGCTGCCACAAGCAGAGCCACAACCCGCCGGTGCCGATCAGTGCCAACCCCGCCACCGGCATCGCCGGCAGACTGATGGCGGCGCCCGGCCACGCGGCCACCACACGGGCCACATCCAACACCCAGGCGGTGCCCCACCCCATCGGCACCAGCGCCAACTGCTCCAGTCCGAACGGCATCAAGGCGAACGCCGCCACGGCCAAGGGCATGATCCACACGCCCGTAAGCGGGACTGCAATCAGGTTGGCGGCGATGCCGAACGTGGTGACCCGGTCGAAATGGAATAGCGCGAACGGCGTCGTGGCCACGCTGGCGACGAGCGTCGTAAGGCCGACACCTCCTACGTACAGCGCGGCACGGCCAACGACGCCGAACTGGCGGCGCCAAGCCGCGAGACGATCGCCGAAGGTCTCGTAGAACGCGATCAACGCGATCACGGCGGCAAACGACATCTGGAACGAAGGACCGAGCAGCAAATCCGGTGCGAACAACAGGATCGCCGCGGCGGCCCATGCGACCGCGTGCATGGACAGGGCACGGCGGTCGAGCAGCACCCCCAGCAACACCAACGCCAACATCAGAAACGAGCGCTCCGTCGGCGCGTTGAACCCGGCCAACAACAGGTACCCGAACGAACCGGCCAGCGCGGCCGTGGCCGCCCACTTCTTCACCGGAAAGCTCAATGCGACGGGCTCGATCGCCGCCAACACCGCCCGCACCACGAAGAACAGGATCGCCGCGACCAAGCCGAAGTGCAGGCCGGAGATCGACACCAAGTGCGCCAAACCGGAATCGCGCATCGCCTGCCACTCGGAATCGGCGATGCCGCCCCGGTCACCCGTCATCAGCGCCGCCGCCAAGGCGCCCGCCTGCCCGGGAATGGCGGCCCGGATGCGCAGGGACAGGGAGTGGCGCAGCGCGGAGAGGCCGTCTTGCCACCGGGCGGCATGGGGAGCGGTCAACACCGGCGCGTTGACCGCGTAGCCCACGCCGCCAAGGCGTTCGAACCACGCTTGGCGCGAGAAATCGAATCCGCCCGGCGCCGCGGGGCGCGGCGGCGGGGTAAGCACCGCGCGCAGTTGGATTTGGTCTCCGGGCACCACCGTATCGCCGCCGCGCGCCCGCACGGTCACGCGGACGCGGGCGGGCGTATCGGCCGCGGCGACGGTCGCGATCGTCAGGTGATCGAGCGTGATGCGGCGGTCCGCCGGGCGCAGCTCAACCTCAACCGCCCGGCCAGTGACGGCGACGGGCCCGATCTCGCGCGCCAACACGGGGGCCGTCACCAGCGCCGTACGCACCTGGGCCGCGCTGAAGCCGAGAGCGCCGGCACTGAAGGCGACGGCGCATACGACCGCGGCACCCCTTGCCCGCAGGCCCACGGCCGCCACCAGCACCAAAATCGACGCCCCCGCCCACAGCGGCGGTTCAACCGGAAGCGCGAAGTACGACGCCACGCCCGCTCCGATGGCGACCGGCAGCCACAGGACCCACCGGTCGCGCTCCGCACCCACGCTGCGGCCAAGGGCAGCGGTCGCTCGGCTGAACCAAAGCAATGCGCGAAACGGCGGTGTACGGGGGAGTGCGAATTCGGTCATGGGCCCAACCGGGCAACAGCCTAGCAAGGAATCGCGGCAGGAGCCGAGCCACATCCCAACCTTACGCTGTATCAAATACTTACACGGTAGAGCGGCCGTGCTACATGAAGGTTTCGCGCCGCTGGAATGGCCGGAGCCGCCATGTCGATTGCCGCCGCCACACAGGTCGCTCCCTGGATTTGGGTGCCGATCACCATCGGCGCCGCGTTCGCGCAGACCCTACGCAACGCCGCCCAGCGCAGCTTGATCCAGTCGCTCGGCACACTCGGCGCGACGTTGGTGCGCTTCCTGTATGGCCTCCCGTTTACGTGCGCATGGGCGGCGGTGGTGCTCGTTTGGACCGGCAGCGGATGGCCCGGCGGCAACCTGCTCGCCTTCGCCGCATGGCTGACGCTGGGCAGCATCACGCAGATCGCCGGCACCGCACTGCTCCTCAAGGTCATGGCGCAGCGGTCGTTCGCCGTCGGCATCGTCTATTCCAACACCGAACTGGTGCAGGTGGCGGTGTTCGGCCTGCTATTCCTGGGCGACCCGCTCACGTTGGTGACGGTGGGCGCAATTCTGTGCGCGACTGTGGGGGTCGTACTGGTGTCGATGCGAGCGGAGGCCGGTGGCCTGCGCGGCATCGCGGCCGGGTTCGGTGACGGCGCGGCGCTGCTTGGATTGGCCTCGGGCTGCGCCTATGGGCTGGCGGCGGTCGGCTTCCGCGGCGCGGCGCTGAGCTTGGACGGCGTGCCGCTGCCGGTGGCGGCGGCGTTGGCACTGGTGGGCGCGCAGGCATTGCAGACCGTGGTGCTCGGCTCATGGCTGTTGGCGCGGAATCCGCAGGTGGTGGCCGGATCCTTTGCCGCGTGGCGCGTGTCGCTGACCGCGGGGCTGATGGGGGCGACCGCTTCGGCCGGCTGGTTCACGGCGATGGCGATGGAGCCGGTGGCAAGGGTGCGGACCCTCGGGGCAATCGAAATTCTGTTTGCCCTGGCCCTGTCGCGGCGGCTGTTCAAGGAACGGCTAACCCCGCCAATCCTGGCTGGCATTGTGCTGATTGGGGTGGGGGTCGTGCTGATCAGCACACGCTAAGTTTGGCGCCGATCAGCACGCGCTGAGTGGTGCGAATCGGCTCCCGGTGATACAGAGGCGCCCCATGACCATCGTCACCCGCTTTGCCCCCTCGCCGACCGGCTACCTCCACATCGGCGGCGCCCGCACGGCGCTGTTCAACTGGCTGTACACCAAGCATGTCGGCGGCCGGTTCCTGCTGCGCATCGAAGACACCGATCAGGAACGGTCATCGAAGGGCGCGGTTGAGGCCATCTATGACGGGCTGAAGTGGCTCGGCCTAGATTGGGAAGGCGATGCCGTGCTGCAATCGCAGCGCGCGCCGCGCCACCGCGAGGTGGCCGAGCAGTTGTTGGCCAGCGGCAACGCCTATCACTGCTACTGCACGCCGGACGAGCTCACCGCGATGCGCGAACTCGCGATGAAGGAAGGCCGTCCACCGCGCTACGACGGGCGCTGGCGCGACCGCGATCCCAAAGAGGCGCCGCCGGGCGTAAAGCCGGCAGTGCGGCTGAAAGCGCCGCGCACCGGCGAGACGATCATCGACGACCAGGTCCAGGGCGAAGTACGGATCGCCGCCGACCAGCTCGACGACATGGTGCTGCTGCGTTCAGACGGCACCCCAACCTACATGATGGCGGTGGTGGTGGACGACCACGACATGGGCATCACCCACGTGATCCGCGGCGTCGATCACCTCACCAACGCTGCCCGCCAGGTCCAGTTGTTCCGGGCGATGAACTGGGCAGTGCCGGTGTATGCCCACATTCCGCTGATCCACGGGCCCGACGGCGCCAAACTGTCGAAACGCCACGGCGCGCTAGGTGTGCAGGAATACGCCAAGATGGGGTACCTGCCGGAAGCGATGCGCAACTACTTGGCGCGCTTGGGTTGGTCTCACGGCGATGCCGAGATCTTCTCGACCGAGCAGGCGATCGAGTGGTTCGACCTGCCGGGGATCGGCCGTTCGGCGGCACGCTTCGATTTCGACAAATTGCGCAATCTCAACGGCGTGTATCTGCAGCAGGCCGATGACGACCGGCTAGCCAACCTGATCGCGCCAAACTTCGACCCGGCGCTCACGCCTGACCAGGCGGCGCGGCTGAAGACGCTCATGCCGGAATTGAAGAAGCGCGCCAAGGACCTGAACGAACTGGCCGACAACGCCCGGTTCCTGACTGCGGCGCGGCCCCTGTCCCTCGATCCCAAGGCCGAGGCGCTGCTGGGCGCGGAGGCGCGCGCCATGCTGGGGCGGCTCCTGCCGATTCTGACTACGGTCGGCGACTGGAAGGTGGCCGGAATCGAGGCCGCGGTGCGCGCCTTTGGCGAGGCGGAAGGCCGCAAGCTGGGCGATGTGGCGCAGCCGATCCGCGCCGCGCTCACAGGCAAGGCGACCTCGCCGGGCGTGTTCGACGTGATGGCGGTATTGGGGCGCGATGATGCTCTCGGGCGCATCACGGACGTGGCGCGCTAACACCGCCCGCTTCCGGTCCGCCGGAAAACTCCTATACTGTAAGCCTTGCGGCGCCTCGACGTAGCGAGGGCCGTTGTAAAGGGATTCCGATGAGCGCAGACGCAGCAGCCAAGGCGAAGGCCAAGGCGGAGCCGTCCCCTGATACCGTGACCGTGAAGGACAGCGCCAGCGGCAAGGCGTTCGACCTGCCGCTGCATCACGGGACGTTGGGCCCGAGCGTCATCGACATCCGCAAGCTCTACACCGACACCGGGATGTTCACCTACGACCCGGCATTCATGTCGACGGCAAGCTGCGAGTCGAAGATCACGTACATCGATGGCGAGCAGGGCATCCTGCTGTACCGCGGCTACCCGATCGAGGAACTGGCTGAGAAGAGCACGTTCTTGGAGGTCGCCTACCTGCTGCTCAACGGCGAACTGCCGAAGCCCGCCGAGCTGTCCGACTTCACCACCAAGATCACCCGCCACACCATGCTGCACGAGCAGCTGGCGCGGCTGTACCAGGGCTTCCGGCGCGATGCGCACCCGATGGCGGTGATGGTCGGCGTGGTCGGCGCGATGAGCGCGTTCTACAGCGACGAGACCCACGGCCAGGACCCCGAGCAGCGCATCGGCGCGGCCCACCGCATCATTGCCAAGGTGCCGACCATTGCGGCGATGGCCTACAAGTATTCGATCGGCCAGCCGTTCGTGTACCCGCGCAACGACCTCACGTTTGCCGAGAACTTTCTGCACATGATGTTCTCGGTGCCGGCCGAGGAATACCGCGTCAACCCGCTGCTCGCGCGCGCCATCGACGACATCTTCATTCTGCACGCCGATCACGAGCAGAACGCGTCCACGTCCACGGTGCGGCTCGCCGGCTCGTCGGGCGCGAACCCGTTTGCCTGCATCGCCGCCGGTATCGCCTGCCTGTGGGGTCCGGCCCACGGCGGCGCCAACGAGGCGGTCATCAACATGCTCAAGGAGATCGGCGACAAGAGCCGCATCCCTGAGTTCATCAAGCGCGCCAAGGACAAGGACGACCCGTTCCGCCTGATGGGCTTCGGCCACCGCGTGTACAAGAACTTCGACCCGCGCGCGGCAGTGCTGCGCCGCCACGCCCACGACGTGCTGCACGAGCTCGGTATCGAGCATGAGCCGCTGCTGGAACTGGCGCTGGAGTTGGAGCGCATCGCGCTGGAAGACCCGTACTTCGTCGAGCGCCGTCTGTACCCGAACGTTGACTTCTATTCGGGCATCATCCTGCGGGCCATGGGCTTCCCACCCAGCCTGTTCACGGTGATCTTCGCCGTGGCACGCACGGTAGGCTGGTGCGCCCAGTGGGTGGAGATGATCTCGGACCCGTCACAGAAGATCGGCCGTCCGCGCCAGCTGTATACCGGTTCGCCGAAGCGCCCGTACGTGCCGCTCGCACGGCGTTAGCCGACGACCTTCAGCACCGCTGCGGCTGCCGCGGCCGAGGGTGATCCCCTTGGCGGCGTCAGGGCCGCAATCACCGCGGCAGTCATCGCGCGCTGGGACGCGCGCGCCACCGGGTCGTCTAGCAACTTGCTGACCTCGCCCGCCAACCGTTCCGGGGTGCATGCACCCTGCAGGATTTCCGGCACCACCTCGCGCCCGGCAATAACGTTCACCAGGTTCACGTAGGGTGTCCGCACCACCCGCCGGGCAATGGCCCAGGTCAGCGGACTCATGCGGTAGGCGATCACGTGCGGCAGCCCCGCAAGGCATAGTTCCAGCGATACCGTGCCGGACGCGGCCAACCCGGCGTCGGCGGCCGCCATGGCGCCGTACTTGTCGGTCACACCGTCCACCAGCACCGGGCGCCCAGGCCAATCCGCGGCGGCAGCGGCGATTTCGGCCCGCAGATGTGGCACCGCCGGGATCACCACCCGAAGTCCCGTGCTGCGTTGCGCAAGCATCCCGATCGCACCACCGAACGGCGCGAGCAAACGCGAGGTCTCGCTGTGGCGGCTGCCGGGCAACACGCACAGGACCACGGCGTCCGGCGCAATTCCGTGCCGTGCGCGGAATTCGGGTCCATCTCCGGATCGTGCCCCGGATGCCACTACCGGGTGTCCAACGAACGTGCAGGGCAGGCCCACCGCCTCGAATAGCGGCGGCTCGAACGGCAACAGCGCAAGAATGTGGTCGAGAAACTCCGCGACCTTCGCTGCGCGCCCCGGCCGCCACACCCAAACCTGCGGCGCCACGTAGTGGATCAGCTTGGGCCCGCGCCCGTGCAAGCGCCGGGCGAGGCGGAACGCAAACCCCGGCGAGTCGATCGTCACCAGCGCGTCCGGCTTGGTTGCCAGCGCATGGGCCTCGGCTTCACGCAACCGGCGGCGCAGCAACGGAATGCGCGGCACGACTTCGGCCAGACCCATCACGCTGAGGTCGGCCATCGGGAACAGGGGGGCGAGGCCCGCCGCCATCATCTCCGGTCCGCCAATTCCGCTGAACCGCACCGCGCCGCCGGTAGCCTCGCGCAGCGCGGCGATCAGTGGCGCACCCAGCGCGTCGCCCGAGGACTCGCCCGCCACCAGCATGAGGTGCGGCGCATGAGTCGGTGTGGGCATGCGAGGCCCCGCGGCGGCTAGGCGAGTTCGGCGGCGGTCAGGCCGTAGACGAACAGGCCCCGCGTGTCGGCCTCGGCCGCCACCTGTGCGCGGCCCATGACCAGGGCCTCACCCGCCTCGACCGCAACACCCACCAGTCCCGCGGCGGCGGCGTTGATGACGGTCGCCGCCCCGATCATCGGCAGATCGGTCCGGCGCTCCTGGCCCGGTTTCTTGAGCTTGACCAAGACTCCGCCGCGCCCCTCGCGCCGCAAGGCGCCGCACCGCGCCAACAGTGCATCCGTGCCCTCCGCCGCTTCGACTCCAAGGACAATGCCCTGCTGCACCACGGCGGCCTGCCCTACGTCGACAGCCCCCAACGCCCGCACCACCGCTGCGCCGCGGCGGATATCGGACCAAGTGTCCAGCGCCGGTGCGTGCGCCCCCATCGAGCCAGCGCGGGCGATCAGATCACCGAGGATATCGTCGGCACCCAGCACCCGGAAACCCTCGGCTTCCATCTCCGCCACGAGTACCCGCAGTACCGCGTCGTCGCCGCCGGCCCGGGCGATCTTTGCGAGCACTGCCGCACCGCGGAGGTCTGGGATCAGGGACGACAGGGATGGCCGTCGCATGCCGCCGGCAAACACAACTGCCTGACACCCCGCCTCGTGCAGGTGCCGCATGGTCTGTCCGACCTTGGCGAGATCCACCCAAGCATGCCGGGTGCCCGCGACCACACGCTGCTCGGTAAAGCCATTGAAGGCGATCACAAACGGCTCGCGGCCGGAAGCGCGCGACGCCTGCACCAAGAGGAACGGCAATTCGCCACCCCCTGCGAGAATTCCGAGGGGCGCGGGCGACTCCTCAGCCGCCACGGCTGGTACGCGGTTGGCACAGCGCGCGCGTCGTTGGGGTTCGCACGAACTCCACCACTTCGTTGACGAGGGCGTTCTTGCCGAACTCTTCCTTCACGTCGTCGACGCGTTCCTGGAACGTGCCTTCCTGCGCGAACAGCAACCGGTAGGCCTTTTGCAGCTCGTGCACATCATCGCGCGGGATATCGCGGCGCTTGAGACCGACCAAGTTCAACCCGGCAAGAAATGCGCGCTCCCCCATCACCATGCCGAACGGGATCACGTCGGATTCCACCGCCGACATCCCGCCGATCATGGCGTGGCGCCCGATCCGCACGAATTGGTGAACCGCCGACAGCCCGCCGACGATCGCGTGGTCGCCGACCGTCACGTGGCCGGCCAGCGTCGCTTGGTTGACCAGGATGACCCGGTCGCCGACGGTGCAGTCGTGGGCCACGTGGGCCCCGGCCATAATCAGGCAGTCACTGCCAACCTTGGTGATCATGCCGCCGCCGGCGGTGCCGGGATTCATCGTCACGTGCTCGCGAATCGTGCAGCGTGCGCCAATCACTAGTTCTGACGGCTCTCCGGCATACTTCATGTCCTGCGGCGCATGACCGACGGACGCAAACGGGAAAATTCGGACGCCGTCGCCGATGCGTGTGCGGCCGGCGATCACCACGTGCGAATGCAGCACTGCGCCATCGCCCAAGGTGACGTCGGGCCCAATCCAGCAGAACGCGCCGATCTTCGCGCCGGCGCCGATCTTCGCGCCGCGCTCAACGACGGCGGTCGAGTGGATATCGCTCGTCACACCGACTGCGGCGGTCACTCGTCGATCACCATGGCGCTGAACGTTGCCTCGGCTACGGCCTTGCCGTCGACCGTGCACTTACCCTCGAAGCGCCAAACGTTGCCGCGGCTGTGCACCTTGGTGACCTGCACCCGCATGGTATCGCCCGGGACTACGGGCTTGCGGAACCGCGCATTGTCGATCGACATGAAGTACACGAGCTTGCCTTCCGGGTTCATCCCCGCGGTCGAATAGACCACCAGAACCGCAGCGGTCTGCGCCATCGATTCGATGATCATCACGCCCGGCATGATCGGCCTCGTCGGAAAGTGCCCGGTGAAATGAGGCTCGTTGATGGTGACGTTCTTGATGCCGACGGCGTGGTCGTTGGCGACCATCTCCACGACCCGGTCCACCATCAGCATCGGGTAGCGGTGCGGCAATGCCCGCATGATCCGCAGAATGTCGATGGGGCCGACCTCGGCTCCGGTGGGGGCGTCCGCTTTCGTTGCGACTTCGGTCATTGGTCCTCCGTGGGCAACCCTACTCCGGCAGTAAGCGCGTCCCCAAGCCCTGCGGTCTGTGCCGCGCGGGCCAGGGTCGCCGTCTGGCGATGCCAGGTGCGAATGGGTACCGCGGGATAGCCGCCGACGGTAGCCCCCTGCGGAACATCGCGAATTACGCCGCTACCCCCGGCCACGCGTGCCCGGGACCCGATGGTCAGGTGACCTGCCACGCCAACCTTGCCGCCCAGCACAACGTAGTCGCCGAGAACAGTGCTGCCTGAAATCCCGGATAGCCCCGCCATGATGCAGCGCCGCCCGATCCGTACGTTGTGGCCAACGTGGCACAGGTTGTCGATCCAAGTGCCGGCACCGATGACCGTGTCGTGGCCCGAGCCGCGATCCACGGTGGTATTGGCGCCGATCTCCACGTCGTCCTCGATCAGTACACAGCCCACTTGCGGAATTTTGATGAAGCCCTTCGGGTCCGGGACAAAGCCGAATCCTTCTTGGCCGATGCGCGCGCCCGGGTAGATGCTTACGCGGGCCCCGACGTGGCAGTGGCTGAGCGTTGCCCCCGCGCCGATGCGCGTGTCGTCGCCAACGACCACACCGGCGCCGATCACCGCGTTGGCGGCCACGGAGCACCGCGCGCCAAGTTCGGCACGGTCTTCGATCACTGCGCCGGGCGCAACTGCGCACCCTGCCCCGAGCCGCGCCGTCGGAGCTATGTGTGCCGCCGGAGAAATGCCCGGCGTCGGCGCCACCGGCGGGTGGAACATCGCACCAGCGGTCGCAAAAACGCGGTACGGCGACTCGCTGATCAAGAGCACCGCGCCGGCCGGAGCGGCGGCGCGGTTGCGGGGATGCACGGCAATCGCACCGGCCCGGGAAGCACCAAGAGCATCGCGATACCTTGGCCGGTCGAAGTACGCGATGTCCCCCGGCCCGGCGGCCTCCAGCGGAGCAACACCGGTAAGGGGACGAGCCCCGTCGCCAACGACTTCGGCGCCGCAGCGGTCGGCGATCTCCGCAGCGGTGAACGGGCCCCGGGTAAGGAAGAACCGGGGATCCGCCATCTACGGAGCGGGCGGGTTCGGCACGTCGACCTTCGGGAGCCGAATATCGAGGCCGTTGATCACGTCGCGCGACAAGTCGAGCGCCGGCGCGTTGAACACGACCGTGGTCTGCTCCAGCACAAGGTTGACGCCGCGCTGCTGCGAGATTTCCGCGAGCACTTTGATCATCTCATCGTGCACTTTGCCCATGGCGTCGTTGTACGCCTTGTCCAACTGCCCATTGCGCTGCTCGACCAGCTTCTGCGCGTTGTCGAGAGCCGCATCAAACTCGGCGCGGCGCGCCTTATACGCATCCGGCGCCATGATCGCCTGTTGGCGCGTAAGTTCTTGGTCGCGGTTGCGCAGGTCGTCTTCCAACTTGGCGATCTCCTGCGAAAAGACTGCGCTGATCGACTGCAGTTGGGCGTTGACCGCCTTGGTCGCGGCCGCATTCGACAGCACGTAGGTCGAATCGACCACGCCGATCACGGGCGTCGGCAACTTGGTTGCTGGCGGCAGCGCTGGGGGGGGGCCGCCCTTGGTATTGCCCGCAGCCGCCGCAGGTGCCGGAGTGGCCGCTGGCGCGGCCGGCGCCGCCTTCGGCACGCCAGCCGGCGCAGCAGGGGCCGCGGGGGTGGTGGCCTTTGGCACGGCTGCCTGCGCCAGCGCCAAATTGGGGACAGCGATCAACAGCACGGCCATGGCCAAAATACGTTGCAACGTGGTCATTCTCATAGCCTCAGAAACGGGTGCCGAAATTGAACTGGAAGCGCTGGGTCTTGTCGAAGTCCTCTTTCACCAGCGGCCATGCAAAGTCAAAGCGCAATAGACCGAGCGGGGAGCGCCAGGACACGCCGAACCCAGCCGCCACACGCAGTGTGCTGGCGTCCAGTACGTTGGAGTCGCCCAAGTTGGTGCGCGTTACGGTGCCCGCGTCGGTGAACACACTGCCGCGCACGCCGAGATCGGACGGCAGCGCCAAGGGGAACGCCAACTCGATCGAGTTGATGGTGTAGAGGGTGCCGCCCAGGGCGTCGCCAGTGACGCGGTCGCGCGGGCTCACTCCCGACCCGCGGAACCCGCGGAACGCATCACCGCCAAGCAGGAACCGGTCGGCCACTGTCAGCGGCTTCTTCAGGCCAGTCACGTGGCCCTCCTCGGTCGACAGGCTCAACACCCACTCTGGCCGGATCGGAAAGTGAATCTGCGCGCCGACAATCGTCTTCAGGTAGCGAACGGGCGCCGCCAGACCAGCCAATTCCTGCGAGAGCTTCAGGGAGTAGCCGCGGGTCGGGAACAAGACGTCGTCGCGCGTGTCGTACAAGAGGCCGTAGCCAACCGCCGAGATAACCCGCGTTCCCTGCTGCTGCACCACGAGGCGGGATGCCAGCAGCGGATCAACGTCTTCGACCGTGTCCCGATGCAGCGTGTAGTGGATGCTGGTCGTTAATTGCTCACTCAGGGCGAATCCGGTGCGCACCTGGAAGCCCTTGCTTGCGTAGGTGTAGTGCGACGTCGACTGGTAGTCGCGGCGGCGCGCAAAGACATCCACCCCCGCCGAAATATTGCGGCCGAGGAAGTAGGGCTGGGTAAAGGAGAACTGGGCTTCCTGGCGCCGCGCCGCGCCGGTAAGGCTCAGCGAAAGCGCCTGCCCGCGTCCCAACAGGTTCGTTTCCGAGATGGCGATGTCGGTCAGGAACTTGTCGGCGGTCGAGTACCCGAACCCGAACGTCAACTGACCCGTCGAACGCTCGCGCAGACTGAGGTTGAGGTCGACGCGATCGGTGGCGGCGGCCTGGGCCCCGCCAAGTTGGTCGGGCCCACCCGGCCGCGCCGGCTGCTGCGACAGCTCAACCTTGTCGAAGAACTGCAGCGCGCGAATACGCTCCACCGAGCGCTGGACCTTGGCGGTATTGAACGCGTCGCCTTCGGAGATGCGGAACTCGCGCCGAATCACTTCGTCCACCGTGCGGACGTTACCCGTCACGTTGATCCGGTTCACATAGACGCGTGGACCCTGGGCGATGTGGAAGACGACCGCGACCGTGCGTTGATCCCGGTCGCGAGTGAGCTCGGGGCGAATATCGACGAACGCGTAGCCCTGGCGCCCCGCCTCGTTGGTAAGGTCGAGGACCGTGTTGTCGACTTGGTGCGCGTTGTAGACGTCGCCGGGCTTGCCTTGGATCAGCTTCGTCAGGCTGGCGGCAGCAAGATCCGGAATGTCGGACACCACTGTCAGCGGGCCGTACTTGTAGCGCTCGCCTTCCTCAACGGTGAAGGTCAGGAAGAAGTCCTGCCCGTCCGGTGTGAGCTGAGCCACCGCTGAGGTAACGCGAAAGTCGGCGTACCCGCGCTCAAGGTAGTACAGGCCGAGCATCTCCTGGTCCTGCGACAGGCGGTCCGGGTCGTAGGTATCCACCGACGAGAAGAACCGCCACCAGCGCGCCTCCTTGGTTTGGATCGCGCTGCGCAGGGCATCGTCGGAGAACGCGTGGTTGCCGATGAACGAGATGCGGCGGACGCCCGTTACCGGGCCCTCATTGACCTCGAACACCAAATCAACGCGATTTTGGTCGAGCTCAATGACCTTGGGTTCGACCGTGACCGCAAACCGCCCGTTGCGTTGATAGATCTGGATGATGCGCTGAACGTCAGACTGCGCGCGGCTGCGGGTGAACACGACGCGCGGCCGCAACTGCACTTCGTCGGACAGGGTCTTGTCGTCGACCGCCTTGTTGCCCTCGAACGCGATGCGGTTGATGACGGGGTTTTCCACGACCCGCACAACCAGCACGTTACCCTGGCGGGCAATGTTCACGTCGGCAAAAAGGCCGGTGGCGAATAGCGCGGTTAGCGACCGGTTGATGCGGTCCGCGTCGATCGGATCACCGACCGACAAAGCCAAATACGACAGGATCGTCGTCGGCTCGATGCGCTGGTTGCCCTCGATCCGGATGCCGGCGACCGTGTTTGCAGCAACGCCCGGCGCGGCTTGGCCAATGACTTGACGTGCAGCCTGGACCCCGGCGACCGCAACCAACAGGCAGACTGCGAGCGTCCGCAGCCACCGACCAACCATCCCCCGATTCACCACGCGAGCCCTAGAACAACTCGCGCATTCGCCCGACGACGTCCAACTGAACGAAGTCATTCCACGTGGCGTACAGCATCAGCATTAGCACCAGGGCAAGTCCAATCCGGAAGCCAAACTCTTGCGCCCGCTCACCCAACGGGCGGCCGCGCGCAAACTCGAACGCGTAATAAAGCAAATGCCCGCCGTCGAGGAGCGGAATCGGAAAAAGATTCAGCAGTCCCAGGCTGATCGACAGAAGCGCCATGAATTCCAACAGCGGCGCGACACCGAAATGCGCCACTTGGCCGGAGAGCTGGGCGATGCCGATCGGGCCACGCAAGTCCTCGCTGCTGCCCGCGCCGGTCGCCATGCGCCCGAGTGAGACGAGGGTTTCGCGGCTGACCAGCCACGTCTGCTTGGTGGCGTACCAAACCGACACCGCCGGGTTATGGCGCACTTGCTCGTAGCCGCTGCTGCGCACACCCAAATAGCCCACCTGTTGGGGCTTGCTGCCGGACTTGGCCGCGATCTCGCGGGTACCGGGCGCCGCGCGCATCGTCATCTGCGCCCCGTCGCGGAGAATCGTGAAGTCCAGCATCCGGCCCGGGCTGGCAAACACGATCTGCACCAGGTCTTCGAAGCGGTCGATCGAGACGCCATCAACCCGGACGAACCGGTCACCCGCACGAAACCCTGCAGCTTCTGCAACGGAGCCGGGTTCCAGTTCCGAGATCACGGGCGGTGTGAACGGCTGGCCCAGGGTGGAATAGAGGGTCGCGAATACGACAATTGCGAACAGGAAGTTCGCCACTGGCCCAGCCACCACCACGGCCGCCCTGCTCCCGAGCGGCTTGTTGGCGAACGCGTCCTTGGCCAATTCCGGCGGCAGCGCCTTGGCCGAACCGGCCGATGCGGCGTTCATGTCGCCGACGAACTTTACGTAGCCGCCGAGCGGAATCCAGCTGATCTTCCACCGCGTGCCGGTCCGGTCGGTCCAACCGGCGATCTCCCGGCCGAAGCCAATGGAGAACACCTCGACCCGCACGCCGCGCCAGCGCGCAACCAAGTAATGGCCCATCTCGTGAACGAACACGAGGGCGGTCAAAACCACGACGAAGGCCAAGGCCGAGGACAGGAATGCCATGAGTTAGCGGGCTCCTGCGCCGCGTGCGCTAGATGCGTTCAATGACTTTACGTGCGAAGCGCCGGGCGATGGCATCCGTTTCCAGCACGTCTTCCAGCGTAGCGAATGTGCCCACAGGAACCTGGGCAAGGACTTCTTCGACGGCCCCGGCAATGTCGAGAAAGCCAATTCGCCCCGCGATAAACCCTTCCACCGCAATCTCGTTCGCGGCGTTAAGAATTGTAGGTGCGCCCCCCCCGCTTTGCAAGGCTTCCCGGGCCAACCGCAAGGCCGGAAACCGTTGTTCGTCAGGCGGTTCGAAGGTGAGCGTGCCGAGCGCCGCAAGGTCGAGGCGCCGCCCCGCAAAGGCCAGCCGCTGCGGCCACGCCAAGGTGTAGGCGATCGGCGTGCGCATATCTGGCGCGCCAAGCTGGGCCAGCACCGAGCCATCGACGTAGGCCACCAGACTGTGGACGACCGACTGCGGGTGTAGCAGGACCTCGATCTTCTCCGGCGGCATCCCGAACAGGTGGTGCGCCTCGATGATCTCGAGGCCCTTGTTCATCATGGTCGCCGAATCGACCGAGATCTTTTGGCCCATCTCCCAGGTCGGGTGAGCGATCGCCTGGGCCGGGGTGACCCCGGCCATGCCCGCGCGGTCCAACTGGCGGAACGGACCGCCCGAGGCGGTCAGGATGATACGATCGATGGCATCGCGGTTGTCGAAGTCGAACACCTGGAAGATTGCGTTGTGCTCTGAATCGACCGGCAGCAGCGTCGCCCGGTGGCGGGTTACTTCGGCCATCATCAGGGGACCGGCGCAAACCAGCGTTTCCTTGTTGGCCAGCGCCACGACCGCGCCGCGCCGGATTGCTGCCAGGGTCGCGCCCAGGCCGGCGGCGCCCACAATCGCGGCCATGACCCAATCCGCGGGGCGTTGCGCGGCCTCGGTCACCGCTTCGGGGCCCGAGCCGACCTGGATGCCCGATCCGTCCAGAGCGCTCCGCAGTGCTTCATATTTGGTCGGGTCGGCGATCGCCACGAACCGCGGGCGCAGGCGCCGCGCTTGCTGGGCCAGCAACGTCACGTTGGAATTGGCCGTTAATGCCTCGACAACGTAGCCGCTGCCGGCCGACTCAATCAGTTCTACGGTGTTCTTGCCGACCGACCCGGTCGATCCGAGGATCGTGACCCGGCGCGCAGCCAGTTCCGGCTCGAACGCGACGCCGGCAATGTGGGGCGCCGTCACTGCCACTGAATTCCCCACCGTGCTGCGGCCACGAGCAGCGCAGCGGCAAGGGGTGCCGTCGCCAAGGTGCTGTCGAGGCGGTCGAGTACCCCGCCATGGCCGGGGATCAAATGGCCCGAGTCCTTCACATGGAAGTGGCGCTTCACCTTCGACTTCGCCAGATCACCGGCCTGCCCGACAATCGAGAACACGATGCTGACCGCAACCCACGCCCACGGCGCCTGCGCTCCGGTAGTTAGGGCGACCGCTAGGCCCGCCAGCGCCGCCGCTGCGATACCGCCGAAGCTGCCCGACCATGTCTTGCCCGGGCTGATGGTGGGCGCGAGCTTGGGGCCGCCCACGGCGCGGCCAACGAAGTAGGCGCCCGTGTCTGTGGACCACACCACAGCAAACAGCCACAGCACGGCAAGGCGCCCGCCCTCGTCCTCCAAGCGCAGCCAAACCAGCGCCAGCACCGGTACGCAGGTGTACAGCAATCCGCCTACGGCCCACGCCACCCCACGCTGGGCGAACGCGGCCGCGGCCGCCGACAGTACGGTGCCAACACCGATGACGATCGCCGCCGTGCCCACCGATCCGGCGCCACCGCACAGCGCCGTCGCAGCGATTGCCGCGGCATGGATCAGTGCTTGCGGGCCGAGGCCACTACCGCCGCACAGGCGGTCCCATTCGTTGGCCAGCAACATTCCGACCGCGGCCGCCAAAACGACGAACACCCAGCCGCCCCAATATGTGGCGGCGATCGCGGCGGCACCAAGGACGAGGCCGGACGCGGCGCGGGCCCCGAGCCGTTCAGCCACGACGGGCGCCGAAGCGGCGGTCGCGGCGGTGATACTCGGCGATCGCCTGTTGCAAGGTGTCCTTGGTGAAATCCGGCCACAGCACGTCGGTGAAGACAAGTTCCGCGTAGGCCGACTGCCACAACAGGAAATTGCTTAGGCGCTGCTCACCGCTGGTGCGGATCACCAGGTCGGGGTTGGGCATCCCCACCGTATGGAGGTGCTTCGCAAATTCGTCCTCGGTCACTTGGTCCGGGCGCAGCGTACCCGCCGCCACATCGGCGGCGATCGCGCGCGCGGCATGGACGATCTCGTCGCGGCTGCCGTAGTTAAGCGCGACCGCCAAAACCAGCCCTTGGTTCGCGCGGGTACGGCGCTCGGCCGCTTCGATCTCGGCGATGATATCGGGTGGCAGACGCTCCCGCGCGCCGATGAAGCGCAAGCGAACCCCTTGCGAGTCGAGTTCGTTGATCTCGCGCTTCAGATAGATCCTTAGCAGCCCCATGAGGTCGTTGACCTCGGTCTGCGGCCGGTTCCAGTTCTCGGACGAAAACGCGTAGATCGTGAGGTAGGCGACACCGAGTTCGCGGCACGCCCGCACGACCGCACGGGCGGATTCGGCGCCGCGTTCGTGGCCGGCAACACGCGGCAGGCCGCGGTTGCGCGCCCAACGGCCGTTGCCGTCCATGATGATGGCGATGTGGGCCGGCGGCGCGGGAGCCAGCTCGCGAGTCGCGGCGGCTTCCATACGCGGAATCACACCTGCATGATTTCGCGTTCCTTGTTGCTCAGCGTCTCATCGATCTTGGCAATCAGCCCGTCGGTGAGTTTCTGAACCTCATCGGAACGCTTGCGGTGATCGTCCTGCGAAAGTTCGCCCGTCTTTTCCATCGCCTTGAGCTGCTCCATGCCCTCGCGTCGCACATTGCGAATCGAGATGCGGTGCTGCTCGGCGTACTTGGCTGCGATCTTGCTTAGTTCGCGCCGGCGTTCCTCGGTCAGGTCGGGAATGCGGACGCGGATGGTTTGCCCGTCCACCGACGGATTCAGCCCCAAGTCGGCGGCGCGGATGCCCTTTTCCACCGCCGTGACCAGCGTGCGATCCCATACCTGCACGGTCAGCAGCCGCGGCTCCGGTGCACTGACGTTGGCGCACTGGTTGAGCGGCATGTTGCTGCCGTAGGCGTTCACCTGCACGGGGTCCAGCAGGCTGACCGAAGCACGTCCGGTGCGCAGACCGCCGAGGTCCTTCTTCAAGTCTTCCAGTGCACCGTTCATGCGGCGCTTCAGGTCTTCCATATCGAACTTTGCGGCCACGGCTATTCCTCGGTAATCGTGGTCCAGGTGCCCTTGCCCGCCAAAACATTGGCCAGGGCCCCCGACTCGTGGATGGAAAACACTAGGATCGGGATCTTGTTTTCCCGCGCCAGCGACACGGCCGAAGCGTCCATGACCTTCAGATCCTGCGACAGCACGTCCATATAGCTAAGCCTATCATAGCGCTTGGCTTTCTTGTCCGTGCGGGGATCGGCCGAATACACGCCGTCGACCTGCGTACCCTTGAGCAGGGCATCGCAGTTCATCTCGGCTGCGCGCAGCGCCGCCGCCGAGTCGGTGGTGAAGAACGGATTGCCGGTGCCAGCAGCGAAAATGACGACGCGGCCCTTTTCCAGGTGCCGCAACGCACGGCGGCGGATGTAGGGCTCGCACACGCTAGCCATCGGGATTGCCGACAGGACGCGGGTCGGCGAACCGAGCTGTTCTAGCGAATTCTGGAGGGCCAGCGCATTGATGACGGTCGCCAACATCCCCATGTAGTCGGCGGATGCCCGTTCCATGCCGGACTTCGCCGCCGCCGCCCCGCGCACGAGGTTGCCGCCGCCGATAACGATGCAGACCTCGAACCCCTTGGCATGGACACCGCGAATCTCGTTCGCGATCCGTGTTACCTCGGGATAGTCGATACCGGACGGCCCCGACCCCATCATCGCCTCGCCCGAGAGCTTCAGCAGCACGCGGCGGTACCGGGGTTTGGCCATGATGGGTCTCTGGTGGCGGACGGGTCGCGGTTGCTAGCGGCGCGGCGCTACGCCGGCCACGGCCGCGACTTCCTGGGCGAAGTCTTCCTGCTTCTTCTCGATGCCTTCGCCGAGCGCGTAGCGAACGAACCCGGCCAACTTCACCGGCGCGCCTACGTCCTTGGCGGCGTTCTCGACGACCTGGGCAACCTTGGTCTCGCCGTCGATCACGAACACCTGCTCGAGCAACACCGCTTCGCCGTAGAACTTGCGCAGTCGGCCATCGACCATCTTGGCGATGATGTCGGCGGGCTTGCCGGAAGCCTTCGACTGTTCGGCGAACACCGCGCGCTCACGCTCCACGGCTGCCGGGTCGAGGGTTTCGACCGTCAGCGACTGCGGGTTGGCGGCAGCGATGTGCATGGCCAGTTGCTTGCCGAGCGCCGCGAGTTTGGCGACGTCGCCGGTGGATTCGAGTGCCACCAGAACGGCGATCTTGCCCATATCGGGCGCGATCACGTTGTGGATGTAGCTCACCACTGCGCCGTGAGCGACGCTCAGCGACTTGGCGCGGCGGAACTGGATGTTCTCGCCAATCGCCGCGACTGTCTCCTTCACCTGGTCACCGACCGTGTGCTTGGTGCCCGGATACGGCGCCCCAACGGCCTTGTCGTAGTCGCCGTTGGTGCCCAACGCGACCTTGGCGACATTCCGCACCAGGTCCTGGAACTTGTCGTTGCGGGCAACGAAATCGGTCTCGGAATTGACCTCCACCGCCACGCCACGAGTCTTGTCGGTGGCCACCGCGACGAGGCCTTCCGCGGCCACGCGGCCGGCCTTCTTAGCGGCGGCGGCAAGGCCCTTGGACCGCAGCCAATCCACGGCCTTGTCCATGTCGCCGCCGGCCTCGGTCAGCGCTCGCTTGCAGTCCATCATCCCCGCGCCGGAACGTTCGCGCAGTTCTTTCACCTTGGCGGCGTCGACTTCAGCCACGGCTAAACCTCACAGTTAAAATTGTCGTATAAACGATTGTTCGAGCTACTACTTATGCTCAACAACTACTTCGCGCTTGCCGCCACGGCGACGGGGCGCAGCCGCCGCCGGAGCGGCGTCTTTGTCTTCCATCGGCGCAGCGGCACCGGCTGCGACCGGAACGGTCTCGCCCGGAATCTCGGCAGCTTCGCCGGCATCGCCGTCCTTCGCCATCTCTTCGCGGATACCATCCAACACCGCCTGCGCCGCGAGGTCGCAATAGAGGTTGATGGCACGCGAGGCGTCATCGTTGCCCGGGATCGGGAACGTAACGCCGTCCGGGTTCGAGTTCGAATCGACGATCGCAGCCACCGGAATATTCAGGCGGCGCGCTTCTTCGATCGCGAGTTCTTCCTTGTTCGTGTCGATCACGAACAACAGGTCGGGCAGGCCGCCCATGTCCTTGATGCCGCCGAGCGAACGCTCAAGCTTGGTGCGCTCGTTGCCGAGGCGCTGCAGTTCCTTCTTGGTCAGGCCTTGGATGCCCGACTCGGCCTGCTTATCCAGCTCCTTGAGCCGGTTGATCGAAACCGAGATGGTCTGCCAGTTGGTGAGCATGCCGCCCAGCCAACGGTGGTGAATGTAGTACTGGCCGCAACGCTTTGCGGCTTCCGAAACCACATCCGCGGCCTGGTGCTTGGTACCGACGAACAGCACGCGCCCGCCTTTGGCGACCGTATCACGCAGCGCTTCGAGCGCGCGGTACAGCATCGGCATCGTCTGCTGAAGGTCGATCACATGGATGCCGTTGCGGGCACCATAGATGTACTTCGCCATCTTCGGGTTCCACCGGTAGGTACGGTGGCCGAAATGGACGCCGGCTTCCAACAGCTGGCGCATCGTAAATGTGGGCATGGTCATAGCGTCTTCTCCGGTTGTGCCTCCGCAGGAGTAGCCCCGTAAGCTCGGGGCACCGGATGGGTGGCCTGCAATTCGGCCGTTCCTGCGTGCGAATTAAGCGCTCAGCGAGCGCCCGGGGGGTTCTTAGCCCGCCCCGCCCCGGGATTCAAGGAAAACTCAGGCTTCGGCCATGGCGCCGACGCCCGGGACCCGGGCCAGCGCCTCGCGGGTGGCGGGGGTCAGCCCAAACTTGCCCGGCAAGGTGATTTCCACCTCGCGATCGCCCGCCGGCGGCCGGACAACGATGGAAACGCTGGCTTTGCCATTGTTTCCCGGCCCCAGGATGCGTTTTAGGTCACCGATCGGCTCCGGGCCGGTCACCCAGACCTGCAAGCTCGTGGCTTGCTGGGTCGCCACTTCGTCCAGGGACTGGATCGACTGGGCCGTCAGCCGCAGATTTTCGCCATCGGCACTCCCTTCGACCATAGCCATGATCGAGGTGCCCGGCTCCAACAGGTTCCGGGCCGACACCAATAGTTCCGAGAACACCGTGATCTCAAACGTGCCGCTTGGGTCCGAACATGCCACATGTGCGTAACGGCTGCCGCGCTGGGAACGGCGTTCCGTGCGGCGCTCCACGGTCCCCGCCAGCGCCAAGCTGGCTGTGCCCGCACCCACACGCGCGGCAATGTCTGCGGCGCGCACCACCCGGCGGGCCGCCAGCAGGCCGGCGTAGCTCTCCAACGGATGGGCCGAAAGGTAGAAGCCAATGGCTTCACGCTCTTGCTGCAGGCGGTCCGTGACGTTCCACGGCTCCGCGGCCGGCAGCCGCAAGGACCGGTCCGCCGAAGCTCCCCCGCCCCCGCCGAACAGACTCGCCTGCCCCGCAACACGCTCTTCGGTCGCCGAAGCCGCATACGCCATCACCGAGTCGAGCCCGCCCACCAGATGAGCCCGTTCGATCTTCAGGGAATCGAATCCGCCGGCGCGCGCCACGTTCTCGAGCTGACGGCGGTTCACCGCGCGCGGATCCAGGCGTCCGGCAATGTCCGCCAAGTCGCGATAGCGCCCGTGCGCCGTGCGCTCGTCCACGAGCGACGCGGCACCATGGCCGCCGACGTTGCGAATCGCGCCGAGCGCGTATCGGATCGCTGCCTTGCCGCCCGCATCCTCTACCGTGAACACCACGCCCGATGCGTTGACGTCCGGCGGCAACACGGCAATGCCCAAACGCTTGGCCTCGTCCTTGAACACGCTCAGCTTGTCGGTGTTGCCCATGTCGACGGTCATCGACGCGGCCAGGAACTCCACTGGGTGGTGCGCCTTCAGGTAGGCGGTCTGGAACGCGATCAACCCGTAACCCGCCGAATGCGCCTTGTTGAAGCCATAGCCCGCGAACTTGTCGACCAGGTCGAACACCTGGGTGGCACGGTCGGCCGCAACACCCTTCTCCATGGCGCCCTTGATGAAGCGATCCCGCATCGCGTCCATTTCGGATTTGATCTTCTTGCCCATGGCGCGGCGCAGGTTGTCGGCCTCAGCCATGCTGAAGCCGGCGAACACCTGGGCGATCTGCATCACCTGTTCCTGATAGATGATGACGCCGTAGGTATCGCGCACCACCGGCTCGATCAGCTCGTGCAGGTGCTCCGGCTCTTCGCGTCCGTGCTTGCACGCGACGTACTTCGGAATGTTCTCCATCGGGCCCGGGCGGAACAACGCCACGATGGCGATGATGTCCTCGATACCGGAGGGGCGGACCTTCACGACCAGGTCGCGCATGCCGCCGCTTTCCAGCTGAAACACGCCGATCGTTTCGCCGCGCGACAACATCGCGTAGGTGTCCGGATCGTCGAGCGGAATAGTCCCGAGGTTGAGCGGCGTCCCGCGCTCGTCAAGCAAGCGCAGGGTCTTGTCGATGACCGTCAGGGTCTTGAGGCCGAGAAAGTCGAATTTCACCAGCCCCGCCGCCTCGACGTACTTCATCGAAAACTGCGTCACCGGCATGGTGGAGCGTGGATCGCGGTACAGCGGCACCAAATCGATCAGTGGGCGGTCGCCGATCACCACACCGGCGGCGTGGGTCGACGCGTGGCGATACAGCCCTTCCAGCTTCTGGCCGATGTCGAGCATGCGCGCCACGCGCTCGTCGCCGTCGCGTTCCGCCGCGAGCCGCGGCTCGACCTCGATCGCCTCCGCCAGGGTCACCGGCTTGGCTGGGTTGAACGGCACGAGCTTGCAGACCCGGTCGACCTGGCCGTAGGGAATTTCCATCACGCGCCCGACATCGCGCAGCACCGCGCGCGCTTGCAGGCGGCCAAACGTGATGATCTGGGCCACCCGGTCGGTGCCATAGCGCTGCTGCACGTAGTTGATCACTTCGTCGCGGCGCTCTTCGCAAAAGTCGATATCGAAGTCGGGCATCGACACGCGGTGCGGGTTCAAGAACCGCTCGAACAGCAGCCCGAAGTACAGCGGGTCGAGGTCGGTGATGCCGAGCGCCCACGCAACCACCGAACCGGCACCGGAGCCACGGCCCGGCCCCACCGGAATGCGGTTGGTCCGCGCGAACCGGATGAAGTCGGCGACCACCAGGAAATACCCGGGGAAGCCCATCTTGACGATGACGCTGATCTCATAAGCCAGGCGCTCGCGGTAGCGCGGCTTGTCATCGCCGGTGCGCTCCACCAGCCGCTCCTCAAGACCGGCTTCGGCCTGAACGCGTAGCTCGTCCTCGCCCGTCCGCCCGGATGCAGCGTGATACGCCGGCAGGATCGGTTCGCGTTTGGGCGGCATGTAGGCGCAGCGGCGCGCGATCACCAGCGTGTTGTCGATCGCTTCGGGCAGGTCGGCGAACAGCGCCCGCATCTCTTCGGCCGACTTGAACCGGTGCTCGGGCGTCACGCGGCGCCGGTTGGTCTCGGCGAGGAAGGTGCTGTCGGCAATGCACAACAGCGCATCGTGCGCTTCGTACATCGCCGCCGCCCCGAAGTACGGCTCGTTGGTCGCGACCAGCGGAATGTTGTGCGCATAGGCAAGGCCCACGAGCCCCGCCTCGATCCGGTCCTCAATCTCCATGCCGTGGCGCTGCAATTCAACGTACAGCCGCCCCGGGAAGAGATCTGCCAGTCGCACCAGGGCCGCCTCGGCAAGCTTCTCGCGGGATTCCGCGAGCAGACGGCCCACCGGTCCCGCCACACCGCCCGTGAGGGCGATCAGGCCATCCGCGTGGGCCTTCAGCGCAGCCCAGGTGACGCGGGGCGTCTGCGTCGGCTCCGTTTCCAGAAACGCCGCGCTGGAAAGCGCCATCAGGTTGCGGTACCCGGCCTCGGTTTGGGCCAGCAGCACGATGCGGTCCGGCTCGGGCACGCGCGCACCGATCCCCGGCTGTTCTTCGCCCTCGCGCGCCAGTGCCAGTTCACAGCCGACAATCGGTTGGATGCCGGCCTTAGCGACCGCTTCGGAGAATTCCAGCGCGCCAAACAGATTGCCGGTATCGGTGATCGCCAGCGCGGGCATGCGCTGCTCTTTGGCGAGCCGCACCGCCTCCTCGATCTTGAGGGCGCCCTGGCTCAGCGAGTACGCGGTGTGAACCCGCAGATGAACAAAATCAGCGTGAGTCACAACCGCGTCCGCATTCTCAAGCGATCACTTCCCAGAAGATTCCGGCGACACACACGAAGCCCAACGTGAACACCACGGTTCGCACGTACGGAATGGCCGCCAGGTAGACAACCGCGTGGGTCACGCGCAACCAGAAGTACGACGTGGCCCAAAACGCCGTCATCGCATCGGCCTTGCCCGTGAGATGGGCAACGATCACCAGCGCGGCAAACGGCGCAAAGCTCTCTACCGCATTGAGGTGCGTGCGATCGGCGCGCTTGCCCCAGAACGGCACCGGCCGCGGCGTCGGATCAACATAGTTCGGGGCTTGGAGGAATCCGTTCGTCACCACTTGGGCGACGACAACCGGTATCCACAGCGCGCCAGTTAGGAGCGCTGTGTAAGCCAAATAGGTGAGGTCCGTGGTCATGACGCCCTACTCCCCATCATGCGAATGTATGACACCCATTTATACCAGCCCCGGGCGGACTTGTCCGAACCGAGACCGCGGCGTCACTGCTGGACCACGACACCGTCCGACAGGTTGAGCGTACGGTCCATCCGCCCCGCCAGTTCAAGATTGTGGGTGGCAATCAACGCACCCAATCCCGTTTCCCGCACCAATTCCAGCAGCGAAGCGAACACGTTCTCCGCGGTCTTGTGGTCCAGGTTGCCCGTGGGTTCATCGCCCAACAGCAGCTCCGGGCCGTTGGCCACCGCACGCGCGATGGCGACGCGTTGGCGCTCGCCGCCCGATAGTTCGCCGGGCCGGTGTTTCACGCGCGCGGCAAGGCCCAGGCGGTCAAGCAGCGTCAGCGCATGGGCGCTTGCCTCGGCCTTGGACTTGCCGGCAATGCGCTGCGGCATCGCCACGTTCTCCAGTGCCGAGAATTCCGGCAGCAAATGGTGGAACTGGTAAACGAACCCGACTCGCTTGCGGCGCGTCCGCGTGCGTTCCGCATCGCTCATGGATTCGCACGGAGCGCCGCCGATGCGCACCCCACCCGCATCCGGGTGATCCAACAGTCCAGCAATCTGCAGCAGCGTGGTCTTGCCCGACCCGGAAGGACCCACCAGCGCAACGATCTCGCCGGGCTGCACCGCGATGTTCACGCCGCGCAGCACGTCCAAGCGTCCCGGACCCTCGCGGTAGGCGCGGACGACACCCTGCAACACCAACGCGGCCGGGCGGCTATTCACTGCGCAGCACCTCTACTGGATCGGTGCGGGCGGCGCGCCACGACGGATAGATCGTCGCGGCGAAGGAAACGAACAGCGCCATGCCGACGACCAGCGTGACCTCGCCCCTGTCGATCTTCGCCGGCAACTGCGACAGGAAGTAGATCTCCGGCGCAAACAAGTGGGACCCGGTCAGGTGCTCGATCCACCCGCGGATGGTCTCGATGTTGTCGGCAAACCCGATGCCCAGCGCGGTACCGACAATCGTGCCGATCACGCCAACACTCGCTCCGGCGATCAGGAACACCCGCAGGATCATGCCGCGCGATGCGCCCATGGTGCGGAGGATGGCGATGTCCCCGCGCTTGTCCTTCACCAGCATGATCAGGCCGGAAATCACGTTCAGCGCCGCCACCACGATGATCAGGGTGAGGATCAGGAACATCACGTTCCGCTCCACCTCCAGCGCGTTGAAGAACTGGGTGTTGGTGTCGCGCCAGTCGTAAACCTGTAGTCCGGGGATATTGGCCTGAATCGCCCGCCGCTGCGCATCCGGCGCCTCCGGCTCCAGAACCTTCACCTCGATCGACGACACTTGGTTCGGCAGCCGGAAGAAGGTCTGCGCAGCCTCCAGCGGCACAAACAGCATGCCCGAGTCGTACTCGTACATGCCCACGTCGAACAGCGCGGCGACCTTGTAGGCCTTCATGCGCGGGATTTGGCCGAATGGCGTACTGGTGGTCTCGGGGGCGACCAGAGTCACCGTGTCCCCGGTGCGAACACCAAGGGTCACCGCCAGCCTGTTGCCCAGCACCACGGTGTCACCCGTGAAGGCGGAAAGCGCGCCGGCAACTACGCCCTTTGCAATCAACTCGTTGGCCTGCAAGTCCTCGGATCGAATGCCGCGCACCAGGGCGCCCGCGGCGCGGTCGCCGGCCAGCGCCATGCCCTGACCGTCGATCACCGGAACCGCGCTCACGACGCCGGGGATCCCGGAGATGCGAGCGGCCAGCGCCGCGTAGTCGGACACCGGCCCGTTCTGCGACCGGACGATCACGTGGCCGCTGACGCCAAGGATGCGGCCCACCAATTCGGCGCGGAAGCCGTTCATCACCGACATCACAATGATCAGCGTGGCCACGCCCAGCGCGATGCCAATCAGCGACAGCCAGGCGATGACGGAAATGAAGCCTTCGCGCCGGGCGCGCAGATAGCGCGCGGCAATGGCCCATTCAAGTGAGGAGAACACGTGCCTGCCCTGGGCCTAAAGCCCTGCCTTTGGCGCTTGCGGCGGCCATCCTATACTGCCGCCCCTTTCATCGCCATCGGATCAGAGTCCCCTCATGGAACACGCGCTACCCATTACGCGCCGCGCCAATTTCGCAGAATGGTACCAGGCCGTTGTGAAAATGGCCGACTTGGCGGAAACCTCGCCGGTGCGCGGCTGCATGGTGATCAAGCCGTGGGGCTGGGGCATCTGGGAGCGGATTCAGCAGGACCTCGACCGCCGCTTCAAGGAAACCGGGCACGAGAACTGCTACTTCCCGCTGTTCATCCCGATGAGCTTTCTGGCCAAGGAAGCTGAACACGTCGAAGGTTTCGCCAAGGAAATGGCCGTTGTCACCCACCACCGGCTCAAGACCATCGACGGCAAGTTGCAGCCCGATCCCGAGGCGTTGCTGGAGGAGCCGCTGATCGTCCGGCCGACCTCGGAAACCATCATCGGCGACGCGTTCTCGCGCTGGATCCAAAGTTACCGCGACCTGCCGATGCTGGTGAACCAGTGGGCCAACGTCGTGCGCTGGGAAATGCGCCCGCGCCTGTTCCTGCGCACCACGGAATTCCTGTGGCAGGAGGGCCATACCGCCCATGTCGACCACGACGACGCCATGCGCGAAACCCGCCAGATGCTCGAAGTCTACCGGAGCTTTGCCGAGGACGTGCTGGCCATGCCGGTGGTCGCCGGCGAGAAGTCGGAGAACGAGCGTTTCCCGGGCGCCGATAACACCTATTCGATCGAAGCCATGATGCAGGACGGCAAGGCGCTCCAGGCGGGAACATCCCACTACCTCGGCACGCACTTCGCCAAGGCGCAGAACATCCGCTACCAGACCGCCGCAGGGGATCTCGCCTTCTGCCACACCACGAGTTGGGGTGTGTCCACCCGCCTGATCGGCGGCGTCATCATGACCCACGGCGACGACGACGGTCTGCGCCTGCCCCCGGCGATCGCGCCGCACCAGATCGTCATCGTGCCTATGCTGCGCGACAAGCCAGAAGACGCCGACGTGCTGGCCTACGCCGACAGCATCGCCAAGGAACTCGGCGCATTCCGCGTCTTCATCGACCGCAAGGCCACCAAGGCGGTGGAGAAGCGTTGGAACTGGGTGCGGCGCGGTGCCCCGGTGATCGTCGAAATCGGCGGACGCGACGCCGCGGCGGCCAAGGTCACGTTCCTGCGCCGCGATCAGGTGTACGACGGCGCCAAGGCGAAGATGCAGTCCATCGACCGGGCCGCCTTCGTCGGCGGCGCCGCGGCGCTGCTCGCCGACATCCAGCGCACGCTCCACAGCGAAGCCAAAGCTCGCATGACCGCCAGCATCCGCACCGACATCCACGAGTTCGGGGCGTTGGCCGAGTATTTCGGCAGCGCCGAGGAAGCCGACGGAGCCGAGCCCAAGGGTTGGGTCCGTACGGGCTGGTCCAAGCCCACGGGCGCCGCGCTTGAAGCGGTGACCGAACGACTCAAGGGTTTCGCGCTGACCATCCGCAATGCGCCGTTGGATCAGCGCCCGTCCGGCAAATGCATCTTCACCGGCGCTCCGGCGACCGAAGAAATCCTGATCGCCCGGTCCTACTGAGCGCCGCGCTGAACCAGCAACTGGCGGCAGCCGCGCACCAGTTCTGCGCTGGGGTCAACGCCAAGGGGCATACCATTGAAGAATGCCTGACCATCGGAACGCCGGATGGTCAGGGTGCCCGCGTTAACAGTCAGGTCCTGTAGCCCACGCGGCGGCGTGCCACCCAGGTAGTCGAACACCCGCGGGTTGACCGGAATCTCGAACTGGTCCGGCAGGTAGTTCGGCGCGGCAGGGCCTGCGGCGGCCACGGCATTGCCACGCACATCAACGCCCGGAACGTAGGCAGCGCCGGGCACCGCATTGCCGCGCACATCGAGCCCCGGCGTGTACGCCGCGGACGGAACTGCGGCCGCCACGATGGCCCGGCACGCCTCGGTGGACGGGTCATCGGCAGCGATTGCTTGGCCCGCCACTATTGCTACGATTAGGAGTCCTGGCACATAGGCCCGCATCGGATGTCTCCTTGCGCCCCTTCGGCGCTGGATGCACCGCAGCTTACTCGAACAGGCCTCGCGGCGTTCGGCCAGAGGGAGCCGCGTCCCGATTACGGGCGGAAGCTGACCCATCCGAAGGTGCTGCCGGCCCAGAACCCCGCCGTGACGATACCGGCAATGAGGGTCGTCGCGAGGGCCTTTTGCCACATGTAGTGATGCGCCGGGGCGCCGGCGTCATGTCCCGGCTCGGGATTGTCGACGCGCTGCGCACCGAACGGCAATACCGCCAACAGCACGATGAACCAGGCGACGAAGTAGATCGCGGCGTAGGTGACCCACGTCATCGATTCGTCTCCGTTTCACGGGACACACGCGATGCCGCCGGTGCGCCCAACCGCACGATTTCCACATCAATGCCAGGGCGCTGTCCGGTGACCTGCCGGAACTCGCTGCGCAGCGCCTGCCGAACGGCGAGGTTGACCTCCTCATCGTCCATCCGGCGCGGCCGGGGCAGATCGGCGACCCGCGCGGCAACCGCCGCCAGGGCGGATGCCTCACCACCCTCGGGAAGGTCGACGCCGCGCAATACAACCCGCGGCGCCGCAGCAAGTTCGCCGCTGACGCCGAGGACCAACATCACCACTACAGACCCGTTGAACATCATGCGGCGCCGCGCCAACAGCGCGGGCCCCTCGGCGGCGATCGGACCCGACCCGCCAACCGGCAAGCGTTGGGTCGGAATCTGATCGATGACCTCCGCCGGACCGGGCGCGAGGCGCACCAGGGCTCCGTCCTCGATCACCAGCGTCTCGGCCACGCCTTCTTCGCGCGACAGTTCGGCGTGGCGTGCCAAGTTGCGCAGTTCACCGTGTACCGGCACCGCAATCTTGGGCCGCAACCAGCGCAGCATCTGGCGCAACTCTTCCTGGTAGGGGTGGCCCGACACGTGAACCTTGCGGTCCTTTTCGGTCACCACGTTGACGCCGCCGCGGATCAGGTGGTTCACCACCCGCCCGATCGAGCGTTCGTTCCCCGGAATCACCTTCGAGGAAAAGATCACTGTGTCGCCACGGCCCATGTGGATGTTGCGGTGCTCGCCGGTCGCGACCCGGGTCATCGCTCCGCGCGGTTCCCCCTGACAGCCGGTGAGCAGGTATAGGACATGCTCGCGCGGAATCCGCGCGCCCTCGTCCTCATCTAGCAACGGCGGCAGGTCGCGCAGGTAACCGCACTCGCGCGCGGCCTCGATCGTGCGCCACAACGAACGCCCCGCAACTACCAGCACTCGGTCGTTGGCGGTCGCGGCCTGGGCAATCGTGGAAATGCGGGCAGCGTTTGAGGCGAACATCGTCGCCGCCACCGCACCCTTGCATTCCTTCACTACGTCCGAGATGTGGGCCACCAAGCTGCCTTCCGAGCCCGAGTGCCCCGGGACCAGCGCATTGGTCGAGTCGCCGATGAGTGCCAATACGCCCGCGTCGCCCAATGCCCGCAGCGCCGGCTCGTCCGTGAGCCCACCCACGCGCGGATCGCCGTCAAGCTTCCAGTCGCCGGAATGCACAACGGTCCCGACCGGCGTCTTGATCGCCAGCGAATGCGCTTCGAGAATCGAATGCGTGACCGGGACGTAGCTCACCTCGAACGGGCCTACGTTCACCCGGCCGCCGATAGCCACGACATGGAGCGGCACCCGGTGCAGCAGCCCCGCCTCGTCCAGCTTGCGGCGGGCCAGCGCTGCGGTGAACGGCGTCGCGTACACGGGGCACTCCAAGCGCGGCCACAGGTAGGGCAACGCGCCCAGATGATCTTCGTGGGCGTGGGTCAGCACCAAGCCAACCAGCTTGTCCTTGCGCTCAACGATGAAGGACGGGTCGGGCACAAGTACATCGACGCCCGGCATCGTCTCGTCGGCAAACGACAGGCCGCAATCGACCATCAGCCATTTGCCGCCGAAACCGTACAGCGCAAGGTTGGCACCAAACTCGCCGACCCCGCCGAGCGGCAGAAACAACAACTCATGCCGCGGATCATGTGCCGTCACGCTTTGCTCCCGCGGTTGCGCCGGTAAACCTCCACGAGGCCCCGTAGCGTGATATCTGGATCGACCAGATCGATGGACTTGGTAGCGCTACCGAACAGTGGGGCCAGGCCGCCCGTGGCGATCGCCTTCATGGGTGCCCCGAACTCGGCCCGAATGCGCCCCAGGATGCCGTCGATCAGCCCTACGTAACCCCAATAGATGCCTGACTGCATTGCGCCGACTGTATCGCGCCCGATCACGTACGGCGGAGCCTCGACCGCGATGCGCGGGAGCTTGGCCGTGGCG
This sequence comes from Alphaproteobacteria bacterium, assembly GCA_947481575.1. Classification (GTDB taxonomy): domain Bacteria; phylum Pseudomonadota; class Alphaproteobacteria; order UBA2966; family CAIVPW01; genus CANKGV01. The sequence continues at coordinate 110,835 of CANKGV010000004.1, read as the reverse complement.
GTCGCAAGCGCATCCAGACTCAAATTGATGCCCGGCGAGATGATTCCGCCGCGATAGTTTCCATCGCCATCAATCACGTCGAATGTCGTCGCGGTGCCGAAGTCGACCACGATCAACGGACCCTGATGCACCATGTGCGCGCCAACCGCGTTCACGAGGCGATCCGCGCCGACCTCGGCCGGCCGGTCCATCAGGACGCGGATCCCGAGTTCCACCCCATCGTCGCCGATCACCAGCGCAGTGCAATGGAAGATGTGCTCAGCGAAGACGCGCAGGTCCCGCAGCGTGCGCGGTACCACGGTGGCGATGGCAACGTCGGCAATCGCGCCCCGGTCGACACCCTCGATCGCCAGCCACTGGGTTACCAGCGCAGCGTATTCGTCGGCGGTGCGTTCGCGGATCGTCGCTGCGCGCCAGAGGTGCACCCGCCGCGGCCCATCGTACACGCCGACGACGACGTTGGTATTGCCGGCGTCAATCGCGAGCAGCATGCGGGTCAGCTGAGGGCCTCAAGAAACACATCGCCAGCGGTGATCCTGTGCCTGCCGCTTTCGGTTTCCAGCAACAGCGCCCCCTCGGAGTCCAATTCGGCAAAGGTACCACGCAACGTGGCCGTTGGCAGGCGAACCTCGATCGCGGTCCCGATGCCGTCTGCCGATGCGAGCCAAGCTGCGCGGACTGCGCCGAAGCCCTCGTCCTGGAGCAGGTCCAGCCAAGTCCGAAGCGCGGCGGCGTACCCGGTCAGCACGTCTTCAATCCCGACGTCGGCCGCGCCCTCAAACGCCAGGGCGGTGGCCCCATCGGGGTGGCTGGCGATGTTCACGCCGGTTCCGATCACTACCGAAGCGGCCGGGCCGCCCTCAATCAGAATGCCGGCGATCTTGCGCCGCCGGACCAGCAAGTCGTTGGGCCACTTGAACCGAACCGGAACCGACGGCGCGGCAGCCGCAATCCCGTCGCGCAACGCCAGCGCGGTGAGGAACGCCAAGTGCGACACCGCTGGGCCATAGCCCATTTCGCGCAGCAGCACCGAGCAATACAGATTGCCGGCCGGCGAAGACCATGCGCGGCCGCGACGGCCACGGCCCTGATCCTGTGCCCGCGACCACACGAGAGTTCCGCCGGGTGCCCCGGCCGCCGCCATTCGCAGCGCTTCGGAGTTGGTTGAGTCGACGGTCTGGTGGGATGCGAGGCGAAAGAACGCCGGCAGGCCCGCGAGTCCTGTGGTCAGGCTCACGGGAACAATGCCATCGCCGCCGTCTGAGCCATTGCCACGATCGGCGCCGGGAACGCGAAGAACAGCAGGGTAAACAGCGCCGTAACGAACGCAACCGCCGAAGCCGCGCGCGGTGGCGTCTCAAATGCTGCCGCCGGCTCGTCGAAGTACATGATCTTCACGACGCGCAGGTAGTAGTACGTACCCACTACCGTCGCCAGCACGCCGATGATCGCGACCGTGTACATGCCGGCATCGATTGCCGCCAGGAACACATAGAACTTGCCGAAGAACCCGGCCAAGGGCGGAATACCGGCCAACGAAAACAGGAAGATTGCCATGGCGGCAGCCATCAACGGCTGGCGGCGCGCCAAGCCCGAAAGGTCGCCGATATCCTTCACCAGCCCCGCACCGCGGCGCATGGTTAGGATCACCGCCCAGGCCCCGATGCTCATCGCCAGATAGATGGCGAGATAGACGAGCACGCCGCGCACGCCACTCACCGTCCCCGCCGCGATGCCCATCAATACATAACCGACGTTGGCGATCGAGCTATAGGCCATGAGGCGTTTGATGTTGCGCTGGCCGATGGCGGCAAAGGCGCCAAGCACCATTGAGGCCACTGCCAGAACCATCATGATCTGGCTCCAATCGCCGGCCAGACCCGCAAACGGCGCCATCATGACGCGGGTCAGCAGCGCCACTGCAGCGATCTTGGGTGCGACCGAGAAGAACGCGGTCACCGCAGTGGGCGAACCCTCGTACACATCGGGCGTCCACATGTGGAACGGCACCGCCGCCACCTTGAACGCCAATCCGGCGGCGATGAACGCCATGCCGAAGATCACCCCCAGGGGCGGCCCAGCTTCGTTGGCCGCGATGCTGTTGGCGATCGCCGTAAAGTTGGTGGAGCCGGTGAACCCATATACCAGGGTCGAGCCGTACAGCAGGATGCCCGACGCAAGCGCGCCCAGAACGAAGTACTTCAGCCCCGCTTCCGTTGAACGGATCGAGTCACGCCGGAACGCCGCCAGCACATAGAGCGCCAAGCTCTGAAGTTCGAGGCCCACGTACAGCGACAAGAAGTCCCCCGCCGCCACCATCATCAGCATGCCGAGCGTGGCGAGCACGATGAGGACGGGGAATTCGCCGCGCGGAGCGTTCTCGCGCTTCAGGTACTGCGGCGACATCACCAGGGTGAGTGCGCCGCCGATCAAAATCAGCACGTCGATGAATACCGAGAACCCGTCGGCGACGAACATGCCCGAGAACGTGATGGCGTTGTCCGATGGGCTGGTGACAACCAGCACTCCCGTTACCGTTAGCGCCAGCACCGCCAGCCAGCACACCAACGGCATGCGGCGGTCGCCGCCCGAAACACTAAGCAGAAGCAGGCCCATTGCGGAAACCGCCAGGAAGATTTCCGGTACGGCCGGAGCGAGATCGGGAAAAGTATTCATACTCAGCGGGCCGCCAGAGTTGCCGCGTTACGTGCTGCCGCCAACGCCACATCGTGGCGTTCGACCAGATCGCCTACCGCGGCGTGGAACACGTTCAGCAGCGGCATCGGCCACACACCGAAGAACAAGATCAGCACGACCAACGGGGCCAGGATGAGAATCTCACGGCGATTCAAGTCGAGGATATCCTTCAAGTCGTCCCTGGTGATCACGCCGAACACCACGCGCCGGTACAGCCACAGTGCGTAGGCCGCGCTGAGGACAACACTGGTCGCCGCCAGGAACGCCACCCACGTGCTGACCTGGAACGCCCCAACCAGCACCAGGAACTCGCCGACAAACCCGCTCGTGCCGGGAAGCCCGACGTTGGCCATCGTGAACACCAGGAACGCTGCGGCGTAGAGCGGCATCCGCTGCACCAGGCCGCCATAGCGATCGATGCGGCGCGTATGGATGCGGTCGTAGACGACACCCACGCACAGGAAGAGCGCTGCCGAGACGAGCCCGTGGCTCAGCATGACGGTAATCGCGCCTTCGATGCCGGTGACCGTGGCGGTGAAGATGCCGATCGTAACAAAGCCCATGTGCGCAATCGACGAGTACGCAATGAGCTTCTTCATGTCCTCCTGCATCAACGCCACCAGCGAGGTGTAGATGATCGCGATCACCGACATCGCGAACACCAGCGGCGCCAGCGCGGCGGACGCGTCCGGCAAGATCGGCAGCAGGATCCGCAGCATGCCGTAGCCGCCGATCTTCAGCAGCACCGCCGCCAGGATCACCGAGCCCGCCGTCGGCGCCTCAACGTGAGCGTCCGGCAACCACGTGTGGACCGGCCACATCGGAATCTTCACGGCGAAGGCGATGAAGAAGGCGAACCAAAGTACCTTCTGCCAACCCGGATCGATCATCTGGCCGGTAAGCGTCGGGATGTCGGTCGTGCCGAAGTGGAAGTACAGCCACAGGATCCCGAGCAGCATCAGGACCGAGCCGAGCAGCGTGTACAGGAAGAACTTGAACGTCGCGTACACGCGATTGTCGGCGCCCCAGATGCCGATGATCAGGAACATCGGGATCAGGCCAGCTTCGAAGAACAGGTAGAACAGAACGAAATCGAGCGCGCAGAACACGCCGATCATCAGCATTTCCATGATCAGGAACGCGATCAGGTATTCCTTCACCCGCGTCTTGATCGACTTCCAGCTCGCCAGGATGCAGATCGGCGTGAGAAACGTCGTGAGAATGATGAACAGCATCGAGATGCCGTCGACGCCGAGGTGATAGCCGATCCCGTCCGCGATCCACGGCGCGCTTTCTTCGAACTGGTAGCCCGGGTCGCGAGTGTCGAACCCCGTCCATAGCAACAGGGAGAACCCGAACGTGATCACGCTGGTCCACAGCGCAATGTTGCGTGCGTTGCGGGCCACCAGTTCGGCCTCGCCGCGCAACACGAGCAGGAAGAGCGCCCCTACCGCCGGCAGGAAGACGAGCAACGACAGCAGCGGAAAGTCGGTCATGGTTGGAGGCCCACCGCCCAAAGGAACCAGGTCGCGATGGCAACGAGCCCGATCAGCATTACAAACGCGTAGTGATAGACGTAGCCGGTCTGCAGCCGCGTGGCGCGGCGGGCGAGGTCCACGACCCGCGCGGCCACTCCGTTCGGACCCAGGCGGTCGATGATCTGCCCATCGCCGACACGCCACAGCACCCAGCCGATGGTGCGGGCGGGCCGGACCAACACCGCGTCGTATAATTCGTCGAAGTACCACTTGTTGAGGAAGAACCGGTACAGGCCCGGCAGGTTCGCCGCGAGGCGCGCCGGCAGCGCCGGGTTGTAGATGTAGAACCACCACGCCGTGGCAATCCCCACCAGGCCCGCAGCCGTGGGCAGAACCAGCACCCAAACCGGCATCTCGCCGTGATGCAGGTGGCTCGCCAGCACCAGGATCGACTCACCCCAGAACTCGCCGCCCTCTTCTCGGAACACCACTTCGCCGAAGATGCCGGCAAAGATCGCACCGAACGCCAGCACCGCAAGCGGCACGGTCATGATCGGCGGCGACTCGTGGGCGTGATGCATCACGTCGTGCGATGCGCGCGGCTTGCCGTGGAACGCCAGGAACAAGAGCCGCCACGAGTAGAACGCCGTGAGCACCGCCGCCACCAACCCCGCCACGAAAGCGATATTGCCGGTGACGGTGTGGGCTGCCCAAGCGGACTCGAGGATCGCGTCCTTGGAGAAAAACCCGGCAAACACCGGCATGCCGGCCAGCGCCAAACTGCCGATCCACATCATCACGTAGGTGATCGGGATCGTCTTGCGCAAACCACCCATGCGGCGCAAATCCTGCTCGCCCGACAGCGCATGGATGACGGAGCCGGCGCCCAAGAACAGCAGTGCCTTGAAGAATGCGTGGGTGAACAAGTGGAAGATGCCGGCCGAATAGGCCGACACGCCGCACGCGAAGAACATGTACCCGAGCTGGCTGCATGTTGAATACGCAACCACGCGTTTGATGTCGTTCTGCACCAGGCCGATCGTGGCCGCCATCAAAGCGGTCGCAGCACCCACCAGGGTCACCAGCCCCAACGTGAAGTCGGAATATTCGAACAGCGGCGACAGGCGCGCCACCATGAATACACCGGCGGTTACCATGGTCGCCGCGTGGATCAGCGCGGAAACCGGTGTCGGCCCTTCCATCGCGTCGGGTAGCCACGTGTGCAACCCGATCTGCGCCGATTTGCCCATCGCGCCGATGAACAGCAGCACCGTCAGCACCGTCAGGGTGTCGAAGTGGCCGCCAAGGAACTCCAGCGACGTCCCGACCATGCTGGGCGCGTCATCGAACACCGTGCCGAACGAGATCGACTCGAACACGAAGAACACGCCGACGATTCCCAGCGCAAAGCCAAAGTCGCCGACGCGGTTGACGATGAACGCCTTGATCGCGGCCGCATTCGCCGAGGGCCGGTCGTGCCAGAAGCCGATCAGAAGGTACGAGCACACGCCCACCCCTTCCCAGCCGAAGAACATCTGCAGGAAGTTGTCCGACGTAACCAGCGCCAGCATCGCGAAGGTGAACAGCGACAGATAGGCGAAGAACCGCGGAATGCCCTTGTCGCCGTGCATGTAGCCGATCGAGTACCAATGCACGACCGAGGACACCACCGTCACCACCACCAGCATGACCGCGGTGAGTTGATCCACCCTGAGCGACCACTCGGCGATGAACCCGTCGGCCTGGATCCAGGTAAACAGCGGCACGGTCACCGTCTCGCCGCCGATCCCGACCAGCGTGAACACGACCATCGACAACACCGCCGCCGTGCTGACCAGCGTCGCGGTCAACAGCATGGCGGCCCGATCGCCGAGCCAGCGGCCGAACAAGCCGGCGCCGAGGGCGCCCGCTAAGGGCAGGAATACGACGAGGGCGTACAGCACGATCAGCCCTTCATGATGTTGATGTCCGCGACGGCAACGGTGCCGCGGTTGCGGAAGTAGACCACCAGAATGGCCAGACCGATCGCCGCTTCTGCTGCCGCCACGGTCAGCACGAACATCGCGAAGATCTGGCCGACCAAGTCGCCCAGGTAGGCCGAGAAGGCGACCAGGTTCAGGTTCACAGCGAGAAGCATCAGCTCGATCGACATCAAGATGACGATGACGTTCTTGCGGTTCAGGAAGATCCCCAGCACACCCAGCGTGAACAGGATCGCTGCGACGGTGAGGTAGTGACCCAGGGTAATCGTCACGAAATGCCCCCGCCCGGAGTGACCTTCTTCAATTCCACGCCGCTCGCCCGCGTGCGCCCAACCTGATCGGCGATGCGCTGACGGCGCACGCCAGGCCGAGCGCGATGGGTCAGCACGATCGCGCCGATCATCGCCACAAGCAGCACCATGCCCGCCGCCTGGAACAGGTACAGGTAGCGCGTGTACAGGACCTCGCCGATCGCCTGGGTGTTGTTCTCGGTTCCGAGGGTCGGCACGGCTGGCCCGGCGGCGAGTGCTCCATCGGGCGCCGACACCAGCACGCCCACCACCAACAGCAGTTCGGCCAGCAGCACGATGCCCACCAGCGCACCGACCGGCAGGTAGTCGGTGAAGCCTTGGCGCATCTGCACGAAGTTGATGTCCATCATCATGACGACGAACAGGAACAGCACCGCCACCGCGCCGACGTAGACGATCACCAGGATCATCGCCAGGAACTCAGCGCCGACGAGGACAAACAGCCCGGCCGCGCTGAAGAAGCCAAGAATCAGGAACAACACCGAGTGAACCGGGTTGCGCAACGAAATAACCAGCGCCGCGCACGCAATCAGCACGGCGGCAAAGGCATAGAAGGCAATGGCGGAGAGGATCATGGGCGAGCGGACTCAGCGATACGGCTGATCGGCGGCGATGTTGGCGGCGATCTCCGCTTCCCAGCGGTCGCCGTTCGCCAGCAGCTTGGCCTTGTCGTAATACAGCTCCTCGCGCGTCTCGGTCGCGAATTCGAAATTCGGACCCTCGACGATCGCGTCCACCGGGCAGGCCTCCTGGCACAGGCCGCAGTAGATGCACTTCGTCATGTCGATGTCGTAGCGCGTGGTGCGGCGGCTGCCGTCGTCGCGCGGCTCGGACTCGATCGTGATCGCCAAGGCCGGGCACACCGCCTCGCACAGCTTGCAGGCGATGCAACGTTCCTCGCCGTTGGCGTAGCGGCGCAAGGCGTGCTCGCCGCGGAAGCGCGGGCTGAGCGGGCCCTTCTCGTACGGGTAGTTCAGCGTCTTGCGGCGCTTGAACATGTAGCTGAAGGTCAGTCCCATCCCCGACAGAAGCTCCAGGAGCAGCGTCGAGCGCAGAGCATTGGTGATCGCAGCCACGAGCCTCTCCTCCTCTACGGCGCCCAGCCGAACGCGAGCAGCACGCCCGCGGTCAACACAACCCAGAACAACGAAATCGGCAGGAATACCTTCCAGCCCAACCGCATCAGCTGGTCGTAGCGGTAGCGCGGGAACGTCGCGCGCACCCACACGAACACGAACAGCAGCACGCCGATCTTGGCGAAGAACCAGACGAAGCCCGGAATCCAATTGAACGGCGCGACATCGATCGGCGGCAGCCAGCCGCCCAGGAACAGGATCGATGTGAGCGCGCTCATGAGAATCATGTTCGCGTACTCGCCCAGGAAGAACAGGCCGAAGCTCATCGACGAGTATTCGACCAGGTGCCCGGCCACCAGTTCCGACTCCGCCTCCGGCAAGTCGAACGGATGCCGGTTGGTCTCGGCCAACGCGGAGATAAAGAAGATCACCGCCATCGGCAGCAGCGGGATCACGAACCACACGTGCTTTTGCGCCATCACGATGTCGGACAGGTTCAGCGAACCCACACACAGCAGTACGCTGATGATCACGAAGCCCATCGAGACTTCGTAGGACACCATCTGCGCCGCCGAGCGCAGCGCGCCCAAGAACGCGTAGCGCGAATTGGACGCCCAGCCCGCCATCACGATGCCGTACACGCCCAGCGACGAAATCGCGAACAGGTACAGCACACCCACGTTGATGTTGGACAGCACGACGCCCGCGCCAAAGGGAATGACAGCCCAGCCGACCATGGCCAGGAAGAACGTCAGCATCGGCGCCAGCAGGAACACCACCGGATTGGCGCGCGTCGGAATGATGGTTTCCTTAACCACCATCTTCACCGCGTCGGCGAACGGTTGCAGCAGGCCGAACGGACCCACCACGTTCGGGCCCATGCGCAGTTGCATCGCGGCCATGACCTTGCGCTCGAACCACGTCAGCATCGCGACGCAGACCATCAGCGGCATGACCACCGCCAGAACCTCGATGGCGATCAGCAAGCCAGGGGCGGCGTACTCGCTCCAGAACTCAGCCATGGGTGCCCGTCGCTGCCTTGCCGCCGCTCATGTACAACTCGCTGCACTCGGCCATCGTCGCCGACGCGCGGCAAATAGCGTTGGTCATGTAGAAATCCGTGACCGGGCTGCGGAACGGTGCCGCACCCAGCTTGCCTTCGGTGCCAAATGGCGCCCACGCGGCGGGCGTCACTTCACCGCTGCGGGCGAACCACGGCGCAATCCGCACCATCCGCTCGCGCACTTGGGCGAGCGAGTCGTACGGCAACGGCTTGCCTAAGGTATCCGAGAGCGCGCGCACGATCGCCCAGTCCTCGCGTGCATCGCCCGGCGGCGCGACCGCCGCCGGCGCCGCTTGCGGACGCCCCTCTGTGTTGACCCAGGTGGCCGACTTCTCCGTGTAGGCAGCGCCGGGCAGCACCACGTCCGCGCGGTTGGCGCCAGCGTCGCCGTGGTGCCCCTGGTACACGACGAACGCCTGGCCCAACTGCGCCATGTCGATCTCGTCGGCGCCAAGCAAGTACACAAGCCCCAGATCGCGGCCGCCCGCACCGTGCAGAATGCCCGCGGTGTCGCGACCGCCCTGCCCCGGTACGAACCCAACATCCATGCCGCCGACCCGCGCCGCCGCGGTGTGCAGCACGTTGAAGCCATTCCATCCGTCGCGGACCATGCCGCAGGTCTCGGCGATTCGGCGCGCCGCCGCCAGCACCGCTGCGCCGTCGGGGCGCGCCAGCGCGCCCTGCCCGACGATCAGCATCGGCTGTTTGGCGCCCTGGAGCGCCTTCGCCACGCGGTGAGTCCCGGCAGCGATCTCGCCCAGCGTCTCCGGTCCTGCGCCCAGCCGTTCCACCGGGAACGTCAAATCGAGCTCCGGCCCGACGGAGAACACGTGAAAGCCGCCACCCAGGTAGCGCTTGCGCAACCGCGCATTCACCAGCGCCGCTTCCCAGCGCGGGTTGGTGCCGATCAGCAGGCACGTGTCGGCACCCTCGATGCCGGCGATCGTCGAATTGAACACGTAGCCCGCGCGCGCTCCCACCGGCAGCGCGGCGCCGTCTTGGCGGCAGTCGAGGTGCGGCGAGCCGAGTGCGCGGAACAGGTCGCCGAGCGCGGTCATCGATTCGGTGCACGCCATATCGCCGGCGATCGCCGCGATGCGGGCACCGCCCAGCGCGCGCATACGCTCCGCCACTGCGCCCAGCGCTTCCGCCCAGGTCGCCGGCTCCAGCCGCCCGTTGCGCCGCACATACGGCTGATCCAGGCGGTTGCGGCGCAGTCCGTCGTAGGCGAACCGCGACTTGTCCGAGATCCACTCCTCGTTGACGTCCTCATTGAGGCGCGGCAGCACGCGCATCACTTCGCGGCCGCGCGCGTCGATGCGGATGTTGGCGCCAACGGCGTCGTGTGCGTCGATGCCCTCGGTCCGGATCAATTCCCACGACCGCGCGGTATACGCATACGGCTTCGAGTTCAACGCGCCCACCGGGCACAGGTCGATCATGTTGCCGGACAGCTCGGACGACAGCGCCTTTTCGACGTAAGTGCCGATCTCCATGTGTTCGCCACGGCCCAGCGTCCCCAACTCCTCGACCCCGGCAATCTCGGTGGCAAACCGGATGCAGCGCGTGCAGTGGATGCATCGCGTCATGTGAGTCGACACCAGCGGCCCCAGGTCTTTGTCCACGACCGCGCGCTTGTTCTCTTCGTAGCGGCTGTGGTCCATGCCGTAGCCGAGCGTCTGGTCCTGCAAGTCGCACTCGCCGCCCTGGTCGCAAATCGGGCAGTCGAGCGGGTGGTTGATCAGCAGGAACTCCAGCACACCGTTGCGCGCCTTGGTCACGCGCGGCGTATCGGTGCGGATCACCATGCCGTCTGCGGCCGGCATTGCACACGAAGCAATCGGCTTCGGCGCCTTTTCCATCTCGACCAGGCACATGCGGCAGTTGCCGGCGATCTGCAGGCGGTCGTGGTAGCAGAAGCGCGGAATCTCGACGCCCGCGGCTTCGCAGGCCTGCAGCACCGTCATGCCCGCGTCGACGGTGATCTGTTTGCCGTTAATGGTCAGCGACGGCATCGATCCCCCTAGGCCGCGCGGCTCGGCGCAACATGCGCCTTGCGAATACGATCTTCGATCTCACCGCGGAAGTGGCGGATCAACCCTTGCACCGGCCACGCCGCGGCATCGCCCAGCGCGCAAATGGTGTGGCCATCCACCTGGTTGGCGACGTCCAGCAACAGGTCGATCTCCTCGAGGCGCGCCTGGCCCCGCGCCATGCGCTCCAGCACGCGCCACATCCAGCCGGTGCCCTCCCGGCACGGCGTGCACTGGCCGCAGCTCTCGTGCATGTAGAACTTCGCCAGGCGGCCGATCGCGCGGATGATGTCGGTGGACTTGTCCATGACGATGACCGCCGCGGTGCCAAGGCCGGACTTCACGTCGCGCAGCGCATCGAAGTCCATCAGCACCGTGTCGCAGATCGACCGCGGCAGCAGCGGCGTCGACGAGCCGCCCGGGATCACCGCCAGCAGGTTGTCCCAACCTCCGCGCACGCCGCCGGCGTGAGTCTCGATCAGCTCCCGCATCGGGATGCCCATCGCCTCTTCCACGTTGCACGGTGTGTTCACGTGGCCGGCAATGCAGAACACCTTGGTGCCAGTGTTGTTCGGCCGCCCGAACGACGCGAACCACGACGCACCGCGGCGCAGAATGGTCGGCGCAACCGCAATCGTCTCGACGTTGTTGATCGTGGTCGGGCAGCCCCACACGCCGGTAGCCGCCGGAAACGGTGGCTTGAGCCGCGGCTGGCCCTTCTTGCCTTCCAGGCTCTCGATCAGCGCGGTTTCCTCGCCGCAGATGTAGGCGCCGGCGCCACGATGCACGAACACATCGAAATCGTAGCCCGAGCCGCACGCGTTCTTGCCAATCAACCCCGCCGCATAGGCCTCGTTGATCGCCGCCTGCAGGGTCTGCTCTTCGCGGATCAGCTCGCCGCGGATGTAGATGTAGGCCGCCACTGCGCGCATCGCGAAGCCCGCGAGCAGACAGCCCTCGATCAGCTTGTGGGGATCGTGCCGCATCATGTCGCGGTCCTTGCACGTCCCCGGCTCGCCCTCGTCGGCGTTGACCACGAGATACGACGGCCGCCCGTCCGACTTCTTCGGCATGAACGACCACTTGAGGCCGGTCGGGAACCCGGCCCCGCCGCGCCCGCGCAGGCCGGACTTCTTCATCTCGTCGATGATCCAGTCCTGGCCCTTCTCGATGATCGCCTTGGTGCCGTCCCAGTCGCCGCGCGCGCGCGCCGCCGCCAGGCGCCAGTCCTGGTCGCCGTAGAGGTTGGTGAAGATGCGGTCTTTGTCGGCCAGCACGGCGCTCACACTCCCTTGCGCACGAGGGTCTTGGCGCCGTTGGCCGGCGCGGAAGTCTGACGCTTCACTTGCGGACCGGCCTTGGGCGGCTTTCCCGCCGCGAGCCCGTCCAGCAGCTTCACGGTGGAAGCAGCATCAAGGTCTTCATAGTAGTCGTCGCCGACCCACACCACCGGCGCGTTCACACACGCGGCCAGGCATTCCACCTCGCTCAAGGTGAACTTCCCGTCCGCCGTGGTCTCGCCCACGCCGATGCCCAGGTGGTGGCGGCACGCCTCCAGGACTTGGTCCGAGCCCCGCAGCCAGCACGGCGTGGTGGTGCACACCTGCACGTGGTGTTGGCCCACCGGCTTCAGGTTGAACATCGTGTAGAACGTCGCGACCTCGTACACGCGGATGCGCGCGAGGGTCAAAAAGTCCGCCACGTAGTCCAGCGCCGCTTGCGGCAACCAGCCACCGTTCTGGCGCTGGGCAAGATCGAGCAGCGGCAGCAATGCACTCTGCTGCTTGCCCTGCGGATACTTGGCGACAATCGCGTTGGCCTTGGTCACGTTTTCGGCCGTAAACGCAAAGGTCGCGGAATCGCCCGCAGCGGCAACGGCGCGCCCGGCGCTCATCGATCGATCTCCCCGAACACGATATCGAGCGTGCCGATGATCGCCACGGTATCGGCGAGCATGTGGCCGCGGGTCATGAAGTCCAGCGCCTGCAGGTGCGGGAAGCCCGGCGCCCGGATCTTGCAGCGGTACGGCTTGTTGCCGCCGTCCGAAACTAGGAACACGCCGAACTCGCCCTTCGGCGCCTCGACCGCCGCGTACACCTCGCCGGCGGGCACCTTGTGGCCTTCGGTGAACAACTTGAAATGATGGATCAGCGCTTCCATCGACGTCTTCATGTCGGTGCGCCGCGGCGGGACGATCTTGTGATCATCGGCGATCACCGGACCTTCCGGCATCTGGTCGAGGCATTGCAGGATGATGCGGATGCTCTGGCGCATTTCTTCGACGCGGCACAGGTAGCGGTCGTAGCAGTCGCCGTGTTTGCCCACCGGGATGTCGAAGTCCATGCGGTCATAGACCTCATAGGGCTGCGACTTGCGCAGGTCCCAGGCGACGCCCGAGCCGCGCAGCATCACGCCGCTGAAGCCCCAGTCCATCGCCTGCTCGGCGGTGACGACGCCGATATCGACATTGCGCTGCTTGAAGATCCGGTTCTCGGTGAGCAGCCCCTCCATGTCGTCGATGACCTTGGGGAGCCCTTTGATGTACGTGCGGATATCGTCGGCCATGCCCGCCGGCATGTCCTGGTGCACGCCGCCGACGCGGAAATAGTTGGCGTGCATGCGAGCGCCCGAAACGCGCTCGTAGAACTCCATCAGCTTCTCGCGTTCCTCGAACCCCCACAGCACGGGGGTCATGGCGCCCACGTCCATCCCCTGGGTGGTCACATTCAGAATGTGGTTGAGGATGCGCGTGATCTCGCTGAACAGAACGCGGATGTACTGGCCGCGCAGCGGCACCTGCAAGCCAAGCAGGCGCTCTGCTGCCAGCACGAACGCGTGCTCCTGGCACATCATCGACACGTAATCGAGGCGGTCGAAGTACGGGATCGCCTGGGCGTAGGTCTTGTGCTCGATCAGCTTCTCGGTGCCGCGATGCAGCAGCCCGATGTGCGGATCGGCGCGCTCCACAACCTCGCCGTCCAATTCCATCACGAGGCGCAACACGCCGTGCGCCGCCGGATGCTGCGGCCCGAAGTTGATCGTGTAGTTGGCGATTTCGGTTTCAGCCATCACGGTGCTTTCGGCGCAGGCTTATCGGCGGACTGCGTCGCCTTCTCGTCGCCGGGCAGCAGCACGCGTGCCGCACCTTCCCACGGGCTGACGAAGTCGAAGCGGCGGAATTCCTGAGTCAGGCGCACCGGCTCATACACAACACGCTTCAGTTCGTCGTCGTAGCGAACCTCGACATGCCCGGTGAGCGGGAAATCTTTGCGCATCGGGTGGCCTTCGAACCCGTAGTCGGTGAGCAACCGGCGCAAGTCCGGGTGCCCTGAGAACAGCACGCCGAACAGGTCCCACGCCTCGCGCTCGAACCAATCGGCCGCCACGTACACCGGCATCGCCGAAGGCACCGGCGTGTCCTCGTCCGTCTGCACCCGCACCCGCACCCGCAGGTTCAGCGGCAGCGACAGCATGTTGTAGACCACGTCGAAGCGGCGGGCCCGCTCGGGGTAATCGACCGCCGCGATGTCGATCAGCAGGCGGAAGCGCGTCTTGGGATCGTCGCGCAGGAACCGCAGCACGGCCAGCAGGTCGCCAGGCTCGGTATTCAAGGTCAGTTCCCCAAAGGCGATTTCGCTCTTGGTAATGACCTTGCCCAGCGCCGCCGCGGCGTACTCCGCCAGCTGCTGCAACTCGGCAGTCTTGTTGGTTCCCATGGTCATGCGTGTCCCGCGCGTTTCCGTGGGCGTTAGCGAGAAATCGTGCCGGTGCGGCGGATCTTTTTCTGCAGCTGCAGGATTCCGTACACGAGTGCTTCAGCGGTCGGCGGGCAGCCCGGAACGTATACATCCACCGGCACGATGCGATCGCACCCGCGCACCACCGAATAGGAATAGTGATAGTAGCCGCCGCCGTTGGCACAGCTGCCCATCGAGATCACCCAGCGCGGCTCGGCCATCTGGTCGTAAACCTTGCGCAGCGCCGGCGCCATTTTGTTGGTCAGCGTCCCGGCCACAATCATCAGGTCGGATTGACGCGGGCTGGCGCGCGGCACCACGCCAAACCGGTCCAAGTCGTAGCGCGGCATGGAGGCGTGCATCATTTCGACCGCGCAGCACGCGAGGCCGAACGTCATCCACCACAGCGATCCGGTACGCGCCCAGTTCACCACGTCGTCGAGCTTGGTGACCACGAAGCCGCGGTCGGCCAAGTCGGCCGACATCTGCCCGAACGGCGCCGTACCCGCGACCGGAACAGACACGTTGGCGGTCACTCCCATTCCAGCGCTCCCTTGCCCCACTCGTAGGCAAAGCCCACGGTCAGCACCCCCAGGAACACGATCATCGACCAAAAGCCGAACGCGCCGACTTCCTTAAGGGAAATGGCCCACGGAAATAGGAAGGCGACTTCCAGGTCGAAAATGATGAACAGCAGTGCGACCAGGTAGAAGCGCACATCGAATTCCCGGCGCGCGTCCGAAAACGTGTCGAAACCGCATTCGTAGGGCGACAGCTTTTCCGGGTCCGGCCGTTGACGTCCTGCCAGCCACGATCCGCCGATAAAGGCCACCGCAAGACCCGCGGCGATGGCCATGAAAATCACAATCGGAAGATATTCGGCCAGAAGACTCGGCACGCCACGCTCCCCCCAAGACAAAAAATGCGCTGTTCCCCCAGCGCAACATCCGTTCGTTCCCGCGACCGGATGCGCAACAAGTCTACGGGTGTGATTTCCGTAAATGCAAGTTCCGATTGGTCGCACGAGAGGCACAAGATGCCGCATCCGCGAGCAGACACGCTCCGGCGTGCCCCGGTGCGGCCAACGAACGCAAATATTGCGGGTACCTGACGGACTTCGGGTCCGAATGCCAGTTCGGAGAACTGGCGGGAGCGACGGGGCTCGAACCCGCGACCTCCGGCGTGACAGGCCGGCGCTCTAACCAACTGAGCTACGCCCCCGAAATCGGGCTTGGGTGTACTCGGCCCCACCACCAGGGTCAAGCTCGCTGGGGTCGCGCCTTCCTGGGACGCCGCGGTATAAGGCCCCATGACTCCGGACGTGACCGCACAGCTCTTGGCCGCTTTTGTCACCCTGATGGTGGTCATCGACCCCGTCGGGATCGCGCCGTTGTTCGGCACCCTCACCCGCAGCCACCCCGAACTGGAGCGGCGTCAGATCGCGCTACGCGCCGTACTGGTGGCGGGCGGCGTGTTGTTCTTCTTTGCGCTAATGGGCCGGCCGACCCTCGCGTTCATGGGGATCTCCCTGCCCGCCTTCCGGATCGCCGGTGGGGTCCTGCTGCTGTTGCTGTCGATCGACATGGTGATGGCGCGCCAATCCGGCCTGCGCACCACCACGCCGCGCGAAAACGAGGAAGCGGGCAACAGGGAGGATCCCTCGGTGTTCCCGCTCGGCATTCCGTTGATCGCCGGTCCCGGCGCGATGACGTCTGTCGTGCTGCTGTGGAGTAACGCCGGCGGCAACTGGGTGATCCAGGGCGGCATTCTGATCGAGCTGGTCGTGGTGCTGGTTTCCACCCTCATCGCGTTCCGGCTTGCCGACCGGATGATGAAGCTGCTGGGCGTAACCGGCGTGAACGTCGTCACCCGCGTACTCGGCATTCTCCTCGCCGCGTTGTCGGTTCAGTTCATGATCGACGGCGGCCTGCAGGTCTGGCGCGCGCTGGCCTGACCCCGGAAACGCGAAGGCCAGGAAAGCGGCAGCGCCGCTCCTGGCCCTCGTTTCTATGTCTGGTAGCACCGGCAAGGCGCCGGCGCCGCAATGCCCGGCGGCAAACGCCGCAGGATCAAAGGCAAAGGACTACTTCGTCGCCTTGACCGAGCCGATCTTGCTCACCTGGTTGACGCCAGCGGCGTCCGTGGTGAACGTGATCTGCACCGGGTTATCGGCGCCGAGGCCGGCCATCATGTCCGGCTGACCGGCGACCGCGGCCGGTA
Organism: Alphaproteobacteria bacterium; assembly: GCA_947481575.1. Taxonomy (GTDB): domain Bacteria; phylum Pseudomonadota; class Alphaproteobacteria; order UBA2966; family CAIVPW01; genus CANKGV01. Next base: position 94,238 of record CANKGV010000004.1, on the reverse strand, counting down.
CGGTGTAGCTCTTGCCGTCTTCCTTCAAGGTCACAACGCGACCAGCGACCGACTTAATAGTACCGGTGATGTCACCGGCAGTCGCGATTCCGGCAACCGCCAGCACGGCGACCGCCACCAGGGCGCCCATAATCTTCTTCATTTTCGTGCTCTCCGAGAGTTTGTCCGAGAGGCTCACGCGATGAGCCTGGCCCTTACGACGATCCGGGCCCCACAATAACTCGCGCCTCCCACCAAAATCATAGGGTTGCGGGGTGGCGGTCGGCAAGGCCTACCGCGGAGAAAGCCGGGGCGCGCGCCCATTTGGCCCGAACCCCGCGCGGCGATTGACCTTTTAGGCCCATCTGGTGTTCCTTGGCGCGCCCAACTTGGGGCCCTGAGGCAACGCCGCGGCGGCCGCCTTGCCGAATAGCGATACGCACACGGCAGATTTTTACCCCGCCGCGGCCGAATACAGGCACAAAGCATCGATGGCCCCCATCACCCGCAAACTGCTCCTGCCCGCGTTCATCTTCCTGGTGTTCGTGTCGATCTTCGCGTTCGGTGACACGGCATTGCGGGAGTTCAGTTCGAACGCGTTGGGGCGGACGTTCGAGTTCTTCCCGTACTTCCTCGGCATCGGCGCGTGGCTGTCGGCGGCGTTCCTCTGCAACCGCCTCGTCAACATCTTCGTCTGGGAGACCGTGTTCGTCCGGTTGACCGGCGCCCAAGCGCCGCGGCTGTTGATGCAGCTCTCGGGCGCCACGATCTTCTTCGTCGCCGCCCTCGGCATCGTCGGCATCGTGTTCAACCGCTCGCTGACCGGAATCCTCACCGCGTCCGGCGCCATGGGCCTCGTCATCGGTCTTGCCCTGCAAACCATGATCCGGGACGTGTTCTCGGGCGTGGCGCTCAACATCGAACGGCCGTTCCAGATCGGCGACTACGTGTCGATCACCGAGCGCGGCCTAGTCCATGGCAGTGGGCGGGTCGAGGAAGGCAATTGGCGCAGCACTCGGTTGCTCACTGTCGAAGGCAACATTCAGACCATCCCCAATAGCGTCCTCGGAACCTGTGTGATCACGAATCTGTCGCGCCCGGTTCCGTCGAGTGAATCCGAGGTCCTCGTCGTGCTCGACTTTTCGGTCGAGTCTTCACGCGCGCTCCGGGTGTTTGATGCCGCGCTCAAGGAGGCGGTATTGGCCGGCAAGTTGGCGGCAGAGCCCGCGCCCAGATCGCTGATCTCCGCCATCGACGAGACGGGCGTCAAATACAAGCTCAAGTACGTTTTTGATCCCCGCCGCGGTCCGCCGGGCAAGACACGGCACGTCGTCCTCGAATACGTCCTGCACCACCTGCAAAAGGCAGGGCTCACACCCGCCTATCCAAAGCGCGACACGTTCACCGCGCCGATGCCGGAGCGCGCGCTGGATTATTACCGGCACGCCCCCCAGCTGCTGACGCGCGTAAGCCTGTTCCGCGGCCTGACCCAGGCCGAGCGCGACGAGCTCGCCAGCACGATGACTCTGCGCCATTTCGGCGCCGGCGACCTCATCATCCGCCACGGCGATGCCGGGGCGTCGATGTTCATCCTGGTCGAAGGCGTATTGGAAGTGATGGTCCCTGCCAAGGATTCGGACACGACAGTGAAGGTCGGCCGGGTGCGCCCGGGCGAGTTCTTCGGCGAGATGTCGTTGCTCACCGGCCTACCGCGTTCCGCGACCGTCATCGCCGCCGCGTCGGCGGTGGTGTTTGAGATCAGCAAGGACAACATCAAGCCGTTGCTCGATTCCCGCCCGGAGATCGCCGAGATGATCAGCACCGTCGCCGCTGAGCGTCAGGTCGCCACGGCAAACCCGCCCATCGAGGAAGCGGCAAGCCAAGACCGCGACGTGAAGACCGTCGCCGGCCGCATCCTGGAAGGCATCCGCCGCTTCTTCGGGTTGACCCTGCAAGCCACCTAGGGCGGTGGCATGGGTCGTGGTGGGCGATGAGGGGTTCGAACCCCCGACCCTCTCGGTGTAAACGAGACGCTCTACCGCTGAGCTAATCGCCCGCGCGGAGAATCCCGGAACAGCCCGGCGAACACAAGAGCGGCCTCGGGCCGTGCGGCGAATGGTAGCCGCAGCCCCGTCCGCCGACTGCTAGCGCTTTACGCCGAGCGCTTGGGCCGTGGCCGTGTCCAGAATCCCCGACTCGGCATAGCCCTTGGACTTCTGAAACGCGCGCAAGGCCGCTGCCGTCTTGGCCCCGAGCACACCATCCGCCGGACCCGGATCGAATTTGAGCCGCGTCAGCGCCACCTGGGCCTGCTTCAGCAGCGGATCGGCCGCCGCAACTTGGGCGGCGGCGGCGGCAGTCCCGGCGAGCGGGGATGTTACCGGTGGGACCGCCGCAAGAGCCGGCGTCCCGGCCAAACCGCACGCGATGGCGGCGCAAAGCAACCTGTTCAGCATCGTGGAGGGTCTCCCGCTGGGTTCAAGCAGCAAAGCATAGGCGGCTGTGCCACACCGCGCCAGAAAACCGGCAAAAAAAGAGACCGGCCGCTTTCGCGGCCGGTCTGTATGCAATCCGGAGCCCGAATACGGGCTAATTGCCCAATTGGGCTAGTTAACTGCGTCCTTAAGCGCTTTGCCCGCCTTGAACTTGGGCTGCTTGGACGCCGGGATCTGAATGGTTTCGCCGGTCCTGGGATTGCGGCCAGTCGCCGCAGCGCGCTTGGCCACGGTAAACGTGCCAAAGCCTACCAGCCGGACCTCGTTGCCCTGCGACAGCGCCTTGGTAATGGAGTCGAACACGCCCTCCACTGCCTTTGCGGCGTCTGCCCGAGACAGGTCAGTCGCGTGAGCGACGTCTGCCACGAGATCGTTCTTGTTCACGATTTCGGCCCCCTCTGCTCTTTGTCGGGAATTGTTCTGAATTGAAACCGGTTTTGGACGGGTGGCGAAGTGTAGTTCGCTGCAACACGGCCCGTCAAAGGGAAAAAGCGCCGGATTCCTGCGATTTTCAGGCCTCCGGCGCGCTTTCCGTATCGCTGTTGCGCTAGCGCATCAGTGTGTGGTGATCCCGTCGCGTTCCTCGTCCGAGGCGCTGCTGGAGACCTTTTTTTCGTGCTCTTCCTCGTCCCATTCAATTGGGACCAACGGTTTCGTGAGCGCACGCTTCAGGGCTTCGTCGACGGTCGAAATGGGGATCAGTTCGAGGCCCTTTTTCACGTTGTCCGGGATCTCGGCCAGGTCCTTTTCGTTCTCACGCGGGAACATCACGGTCTTGATCCCGCCGCGCAGGGCCGCCAGGAGCTTTTCCTTGAGCCCGCCGATGGGCAACACCCGCCCGCGCAGAGTGATTTCCCCGGTCATCGCAATATCCTTGCGCACCGGATTCTGGGTCAGGACCGACACCATCGAAACGGCCATGGCTACGCCGGCCGACGGACCGTCCTTCGGGGTCGCCCCCTCGGGAACATGCACGTGGATGTCCTTCTTCTCGAACAGGGTCGGCTTGATGCCAAAGGCGATCGCCCGCGAGCGGACGTAGGACGACGCCGCCTGCACCGATTCCTGCATCACGTCGCCGAGCTTGCCGGTGATGGTCATCTTGCCCTTGCCCGGCAGCATCACGGCCTCGATCGTCAGCAGTTCGCCGCCGACCTCGGTCCACGCCAGGCCCGTCACCATGCCGATCAGGTCTTCGAGTTCGACCTCGCCATAGTGGTAGCGCCGCACACCGGCGTACTTGTCGAGATTGCGGTGCGTGACCGCGACCGACTTGACACCCTTCTTGATGATGTCGCGGGTCGCCTTGCGCGTCAGACCGGCAATCTCACGCTCGAGATTCCGGACGCCGGCCTCGCGCGTGTAGTAGCGGATCAGGTCGCGCAACGCGGAGTCCGAGATCGACCACTCGGCCTCCTTGAGCCCGTTGGCTTCGCGCTGCTTCGGGATCAAGTGAGCGCGGGCGATCTCGACCTTCTCGTCTTCCGTGTAGCCGGCGAGACGGATCACCTCCATGCGGTCCAGCAGCGCCGGCGGAATGCGCAGCGTGTTGGCCGTGGTGATGAACATCACGTCGGACAAATCGTAGTCGATTTCCAGGTAGTGATCGTTGAAGGCGTTGTTCTGCTCGGGGTCCAACACCTCAAGCAACGCCGACGACGGATCGCCGCGGAAATCGGCGCCGAGCTTGTCGATCTCGTCCAGGATGATCAGCGGATTGGTGGTCTTCGCCTTCTTCATCGACTGGATGATCTTGCCCGGCAGCGAGCCGATATAGGTGCGCCGGTGGCCGCGGATCTCCGCTTCGTCGCGCACGCCGCCCAGCGACACGCGGACAAACGTGCGGCCGGTCGCGCGCGCGATCGACTTGCCGAGCGAGGTCTTGCCGACGCCCGGGGGGCCGACGAGGCACAGGATCGGCCCCTTCATGTGTTTGGTCCGCTGCTGCACCGCCAAGTACTCGACGATGCGCTCCTTGACCTTCTCCAGGCCGTAGTGGTCCTCGTCCAGCACCGCCTCGGCCTTGTTAAGGTCGCGGCTGATGCGGCTCTTCTTGCCCCACGGCAGAGACAGTATCCAATCCAGATAATTGCGCACGACCGTGGCTTCGGCCGACATGGGGCTCATGTTGCGGAGCTTCTTCAGCTCGGCGTTAGCCTTCTCCCGCGCTTCCTTGGAAAGCTTGGTCTTCTTGATGCGCGCTTCCAGCTCGGCCGATTCGTCCTTGCCGTCCTCGCCCTCGCCCAACTCGCGCTGGATCGCCTTCATCTGCTCGTTCAGGTAGTACTCGCGCTGCGTCTTCTCCATCTGCCGCTTGACGCGGTTGCGGATGCGCTTTTCGACCTGCATGACGCCGATCTCGCTCTCCATCAGCGAGTAGGCGCGCTCCAGGCGCTCGGAGACGTTGGCAATCTCCAGCAGTTCCTGCTTCTCCGACACCTTGGTGGTCAGGTGCGAGGCGACCGTGTCGGCCAGCTTCGACGGATCGTCGATCTGGTTCAGCGAAACCAGGACCTCCGGCGGAATCTTCTTGTTGAGCTTTACGTACTGCTCGAACTGGGAGAACAGCGAGCGGGCCAGCGCTTCGATCTCGCGCGGGTCGCCCTTCACGTCCTCGATCGGCTCGGCGACAGCGCGGAAATAGTTCGGGTTTTCCTCGAACGCGCTGATGCGCGCGCGCGTGCCGCCTTCGACCAGCACCTTAACGGTGTTGTCGGGCAGTTTGAGCAACTGCAGCACGGAGCAAATGGTGCCGATGCGGTGAATGTCGTCGGCAGCGGGGTCATCCTCCGCGGCGTTCTTTTGCGCCACCAGCAGGATCTGCTTGTCGTCGCGCATCACTTCTTCCAGTGCGCGCACCGACTTCTCGCGGCCGACGAACAACGGCACGATCATGTGGGGGAACACGACGATGTCCCGCAGCGGCAGCACGGCGTAAGACTGCCCATTGTCGGTCGTGGCTAGGGTCGGCGTGTTCGGGGTATCGGTCATGGCTCCTGCTACTCACTGGGCCCCGTGCGGGGCCGGGTACAACGCGAAGCCGGAAAGGCCCGGGTTCGCAAGCGGACCACAAGGCGCAGCCTGCTGCAAGGGATGTGGCGCACCGGGGACGGTGTTTCAAGGTCACACTCGCGCAGCGGCCGCCGGTGCGGCCGTCGCGTCTTGGGCGAGCCTGCTAAGCCCCCGCAACCGGCCAGAAATCAGGCGGAGGAGATGTCTTCCCGGCGCTCGGAGTAGATGCGGAGGGGTTGCGCCCGGCCTTCCACCACCTCCGAGTTGATGACGACCTCCTCCACCCCATCGAGGCCGGGCAGCTCGAACATCGTGTCGAGCAGGATCGCCTCCATGATCGAGCGCAGGCCGCGGGCTCCGGACTTGCGGCCGATCGCCTTGCGGGCGATGGCAGCGAGCGCGTCGTCCGAGAACGTGAGCTTCACGTTCTCCATCTCGAACAGCCGCTGGTACTGCTTCACCAGGGCGTTCTTCGGGCGCACCAGGATGTCGACCAGGGCCTTGAGGTCCAGGTCGTCCAGGGTCGCGATCACCGGCAGACGGCCGATGAATTCGGGAATGAGACCGAACTTAAGCAAATCTTCCGGCTCGACCTGCTTCAGCACCTGACCGGTGCGGCGGTCGTCGGGCGAGCGCACGTCGGCGCCGAAGCCGATCGAGGTGCCCTGGCCACGGGCCGCGATGATCCGCTCCAGGCCGGCGAATGCGCCACCGCAGATGAATAAGATGTTGGTCGTGTCGACCTGCAGGAACTCCTGCTGCGGGTGCTTGCGGCCGCCCTGCGGCGGCACGGAGGCTACGGTGCCTTCCATGATCTTCAACAGGGCCTGCTGCACGCCTTCGCCCGACACGTCGCGGGTGATCGACGGGTTGTCTGACTTGCGGCTGATCTTGTCGACTTCGTCGATGTAGACGATGCCGCGTTGGGCCCGCTCGACGTTGTAGTCGGCCGCCTGCAGCAGCTTGAGGATGATGTTTTCCACGTCCTCGCCCACGTAACCGGCTTCAGTCAGCGTGGTGGCGTCGGCCATGGTGAACGGCACATCCAGGATGCGCGCCAGCGTCTGGGCCAGCAGCGTCTTGCCCGAGCCGGTCGGGCCGATCAACAGGATGTTCGACTTCGCCAGCTCGACGTCGTTCGACTTCGTGCTGTGGCTGAGCCGCTTGTAGTGGTTGTGGACGGCGACCGCGAGCACGCGCTTGGCGTGATCCTGGCCGATCACGTAGTCCGCCAGAACGCCCGCGATGTCTTCCGGGGTCGGCACACCGTCGCTGGTCTTGACCAGCGCGCTCTTGTGCTCCTCGCGGATGATGTCCATGCACAGTTCGACGCATTCATCGCAGATGAACACGGTCGGACCGGCAATGAGCTTCCGGACTTCGTGCTGGCTCTTGCCGCAGAACGAGCAGTAGAGCGTGTTCTTGGAGTCGCCCGATTTGGTCATGAATTACGCCACCCAGAGGGGCCGGGGAGGAAGCAGCCGATTCCCCGATTGTCCCGATTCTAGCCGCGGAGCGATTCCAGAGACAACCCCCAACATCTTGGGGTCCCGAAACCGCGTCCTTATTGCCGACTGTAGAGCACTACCGTAGCCATTCCGTTAACGGTGGCACCGCAGCGTTAACTAGTCGGACTTGCCCTTGTCTTTCAGGCGTTCGACCTTGGCGTCTTCTTCCGGCGGACGCGGACGCTGCGTAACGATTTCGTCCACGATGCCGAATTCCTTTGCCTGTTCCGCGGTCATGAAATTGTCGCGGTCCAAGCTCTTTTCAATGCGCTCCAGCGTCTGGCCGGTGTGTTTGACGTAGATCCGGTTCAGGCGTTCGCGCAGCGCGAGGATCTCCCGCGCCTGGATTTCGATGTCGGTCGCCTGGCCCTGGGCCCCGCCCGAAGGCTGGTGGACCATCACGCGCGCATTCGGCAGCGCCACGCGCAGTCCCGGCGCGCCGGCCGCCAACAGCAGCGAACCCATCGAAGCCGCCTGCCCGACGCACAGGGTGGCGATCTTGGGCCGCACGTACTGCATGGTGTCGTAGATCGCTAGGCCCGAGGACACGATGCCGCCCGGCGAGTTGATGTACATGGAGATGTCTTTTTGCGGGTTCTCCGCCTCCAGAAACAGCAACTGGGCGGTGATCACGCTGGCCACGTGGTCGTCGATCGGACCGGTGATGAAGATGATCCGCTCCTTGAGCAGGCGCGAGTAGATGTCATACGCGCGCTCGCCCCGGTTGGTCTGTTCGACCACCATCGGCACCAGCGTATTCATGCGCGTGACCATGTCGTTCATCGTCGTACCCTGCCCTGCTCGACTCAACGCGCTTCTGTGCCGTCCGTATCCGCCTAGGCGGCGCCGATCGGTTCATCCGATTCGGTGATGAGCTCTTTCGAGCTCACGACCTTCTCGGCCACCTTGGCGATCTCGGCGATGAAGTTCACCACCTTGTCCTCCAGGATCGGCGCGCGTAGTTGCTCAACCGCGCCCGCGTTCTTCCGGTAGAAGTCGAATACCGCGCGCTCCTGACCAGGGAAGCGCATCGCCTGCTCGGTGATCGCGCGCTCGAGTTCCTCCGACGAGACCTGGATATTGTTGCGCTGACCGATTTCGGCAAGCAGCAACCCGAGACGCACGCGGCGCTCGGCGATATCGCGATAGGTTGTCTTGAGTTCTTCCTCGGTCTTGTTCGCGTCGCCCGGATCGCTTTCACCCTGCTTGCGGGCCTCTTCGACCTGGCGCCAAATCGCGTCGAATTCGGAGTCGACCAAGCCCTGCGGCACACCGAACGAGTGGCGCTTCGACAATTCGTCGAGGATCGCGCGCTTCAAGCGGCGCTTGGAGATCGCGTCGAAGTCCTTGGCCAATTGGCCCTTCACCGCGTCCCGCACAGCGTCGAGATTTTCCAGGCCCAGGCGTTCCGGCAAACGCTCCGCCTTAGTTTCCTCGGGCGCGTTGATGCCCTTCACCTTGACGTCGAACACCGCCTCGCGGCCCGCTAGGTAGGGTACGCCATAGTCGGCCGGAAACGTCACCGTCACCTTGCGTTCGTCGCCGACCTTGGCGCCGATGATCTGCTCTTCGAAGCCGGGAATGAACTGGCCCGAGCCGATTTCAAGGCGATGGTCCTCGCCCGCGCCGCCGTCGAACTTCTCGCCGTCGATACGGCCGACGAAGTCGATCGTCGTCAAATCGCCCTTCACCGCGGCATAGCCTTCCGGCGCCGGACCAAACGTACGCTGGGCCTTCAACAGGCGGTCGATCGCCTCATCGATGTCGGCCTTGCCCGGCTCGGCCACAAATCGTTCCACGTGAATGGTCGAGAAGTCGCCCGGATCGAACTCCGGCAGCAATTCCACCGCCAGCGTGTACTCAAGGTCCTGGCCTTCGCCGAACTTCTTGATTTCGACCTTGGGCTGCATCGCCAGCCGCAGCGAACGCTCGGCGATCGTTGCCTGGCTCGCCACCGACACGGCTTCTTCCAGGACTTCGCTCATCAGCGAACTGCCGTAACGCTGGCGCAGTAGCGGTACCGGCACCCGGCCGGGCCGGAATCCCGGCATGTTGACCTGCATGCTCAACTGGTTGAGCCGCCCCGCCATGCGGTTCTCGACGTCCTTGGCGTCCACGAGAATCAGAAACTCGCGGCGCAGACCATCGTTCTTAGTTTCAGTTACTTGCATGGGTTGTGCTCAACATTTGCATGAGGAAACGTCCGGGGCCGGCAGCCATCGGGCGCCCTCGGACTGGTGCGGCTGGAGGGACTCGAACCCCCATGCCCGGAGGCACTTGCTCCTAAGGCAAGCGTGTCTGCCAATTCCACCACAGCCGCCCGGCGGCGCGGGCGCCTTCTTATCACAGTTGATTCTGCGAAGGCCACAGCGCGCCTCGTCGACCCGTCATTTCAGCAAATACACCACATCGGTAAGCAATGCCGCAGGATCTTCGTTCCCGTGCCCATAGACCTCCCAATTGGGCCCGGCGACCTTCTGACCGTTCTGCCAGCACCAATTCCGCACCGCCTTGTGAGTCTGATGCAGCAGGCCATAGGGGCCAACGTGCGCCGCCCGGGCCACGCGCCCGCCCGGCGTCGCCGAGCAGGCAACGTCGGCGCGGCTCTCGAACGCGGCCGGGACCGCTACGCCCACTTCCATCGGGCACCCGGACTCCGTTGCCAGCAGGTTCTGGCCGGCGGCGTTGTGGTAGACGAACACGTTGATGCCAAGGTGTGGCAGGCCGTGCTCCTCCAGTGCCTCGTACACGTCCGTGAGAACCCCCAGGGCATTCTGAATCGTCGCGAGCGTGAGGGTGGTCCGGCGCACCGCCAAAATCCGCGGCGGGGCAGTAAGAATCGCTACGTCCGGGTCGCTCACGGCGACCGCCCGCCGAACTGACCGCGCAGGTCCCGCAACACGCCCGGCAGATGCTCGGGCAGATCCCCCGCTACCAGCCCCGGTCCGAACCGCGTCGCGGTCTCTCCGTGCAGCCAGGTCGCCGCGCAGGCCGCCTCAAACGCCGGCATGCCTTGGGCCAACAGCCCCACCACAAAGCCCGCCAGAACGTCGCCGGAACCGGCCGTGGCCAAATCCGGAGGCGCGTTCGAGTTGATCGCCGCCCGGCCGTCGGGTGCCGCGATCACTGTGTCGGCGCCTTTGAGCAGCACCACCGCGCCGGAGCGCCGCGCTGCGGCACTGGCCCGCACGAGGCGGCCCTCGCCGGCGGCCAGGTCCGGGAACAAGCGGGCAAACTCGCCGTCGTGGGGTGTCAGCACGCACTGATCGTGAATGGCCCGGAACAGCTCCGCCGCCGCATCGCCGAACGCGCTCAGGCCGTCAGCATCCACCACGCACCCCAAGGGGGTGTTGAGCACCGCCAGTACGCGGTCCCGGGTCCCGGAACTCACGCCATTGCCTGGGCCGATCAGCACCGCGTTGCGATGGCGCTGCCCCAGCAACGTCACCAACTGGCTCGCCGTTGCGTGGGCTTCGGTGAGCACTTCGGTCACCGCGCCCGCCAGAATCGGCAGCGACGCCACCGGGCCGGTGAGCGTCACGACGCCCGCGCCCACCCGTTGCGCCGCCCGCGCCGCCAGCCGTGCCGCGCCGGTGGATGCCGGGCCGCCGGCCACCACTACGGCATGGCCGCGGTCGTACTTGTGCTGCTCCGGCGTGGGCCACGGGTACCGCGACGCCCACACCGCCGGCGCGTTCTCGGCGATCGCCGGGGAAATTCGTTCGATGACCGAGTCCGGGGTGCCGATGTCGGCCACCACCAGATCGCCGCACAGGCTCCGCCCCGGATACAGCAGATGCCCCGGCTTCTTGCGGAAGAACGTCACGGTCAGATCGGCGGGCGCCGCCAGCGGCGCCGCGCCAGTGTCACCGAACACCCCGCTCGGGATATCCACCGCAACCGTCGGCATGCGGCGCTCGCGCACCCGGCTGATGACCGCCGCCGCGGCCCCGCTCAGGGGCCGCGACAGGCCGGCGCCGAACAGCGCGTCCACCACCAGCTCGGCGTCCTCCACCCCGCGCACGGTCGGTGGGGTCACCTCGCCGCGCCACTGCTGCGCCATCGCCGCCGCATCGCCGGACAGGTCCGCGGGATCGCATAGCAGGGCGACCACGACTTCCCAGCCGGTGTTGGTGAGGTGGCGCGCCACCACAAAGCCGTCGCCGCCGTTGTTGCCGGGGCCGCAAAGCACAAGAACCCGGCGTGGCGTCCAACGCCGCCGGATTTCGGCGGCGACTTGGGCGCCGGCGGCCTCCATCAGCGCCGCAGGCGAAACCCCCGCCGCAACCGCCAAACGGTCGGCCTCCGCGTGCTCCGCGACGGCAAGAACTTCGTGCATGACGGGCAACACTACAGGCCCGCCCGGCCGGAACAAACCGCTAGGAGTCGGCCTTTTGCCCCGGCAGCGCCTTCAGGAGTTCGGTACTCAGCCGCGCAATCGCCGGCCGGTCCTGTTCGGCGAACGGCAGCGGGCGGCATACGCTCATCGCGACCACGCCAAGGCGCGCGGTACGCAGCCCCGTGAGCAACCCCTCGCCGATCCGCGCCGACAGCATTCCCGCCATCTTGGCGCCCATGTGGGCCAGCAGCGCGTCACCGACGAAGTCGCTCGCGCCCGCCGTCGCCGCCACCGACAGCACCCGGCGCAGCAGCGCCATGCGCCCGAACCAGCCGGGGTGGAAGCCGTACACATCGGCAACCTCCCGCACCATCCGCAGCGCCCGCCACGCCGCGATTCCGGCGTCGAGCAATCCGAACGGCACCAGCGCCACGCCCACCGCGGCATCGCGCGCCCCGCGGGTGACCCGGGCGTAGGCCTCCTGGTCGAGCGGCCGGATGACAGTATCTGACAGCAGTTCGATCACCTGCCGGTCCGAGTGCGCCGTGGAAACAAGCCGCCGGAACCGGTCAATCCGCTCGGTCATGTCGGCCCGCGAGCGGTAGGGCGCCAGCACGTCGTTCGCCAGCGGCAGCGCCTTGCCGTAGTCGTCGGAACCGGCCAGCGCGACCGCCCGGGCGGCCACCCGCGATACTTCATGTAATCTACGCGATTGAACTTCGAATCCTATGATTTCGCGGAATAAAATCGCGGCTCCGGTCACCGTTGCCAGCGCCAGGGCAACCCCCAGTCCAACGCCCACCGCGAGGTTGCGGGTCACCGCCGCTTCGACCGCATTCCACGCATTCAGCGCCAGCATGCCGGTCACGAATACCGTCAGGCTCCAGCCGAATACCCGGCCCAGCCAGCGCCGCCGGGGAACCGTGACCGCGCGGGGCGGCACCACCACGGGCAACGACCGGCTGGCCGTTGCCGCGATCTCCGCCGGCAGCGGAGCCGGGGGTGCCGCGTCGAACGCGGGCGACGCCAGCCGCACGTGGGCAGGATCGAGTTCCGCCGGCGCCGGACCGTGGTTGGATCGGGGAGCGCTCATCCCAGCCTGGGCCCGATCAGGTAGTCCATCGCCTCATCGATGCCGATGTGTGGCAGCCCGCGGTTGCCGGTGACCGGCGCGGGCAGGAAGTCCAGGAAGCGGAACCGGCCGTCGCGCCAATCCTGCGGGCCCGGAAAGTGCGCCGGGATTTCCCCGGGAAACAGCGCCGTCTGAGTCGTGCGCCCGACCGGCAGGCCCCGCACCATGCTCAGGGTCTGGCCCTGGACCTCGCCGAGCACGTCCTCGGTGCAGCGCACCGACGACAACGCGATCGCCTTGGTGGCCACGCCGCGGAAACGGATGCGATTGCCTTCGCGCACCACCACCTCCTCGAGCAACCGGCGCAGATTGGGGTGTTGGTTGCTCGATACGTGATCGGCCTTGGTCGCGGCGAACAGCACCCGTTCGGTGCGGGCACCCTCCAGCCACGCCCGCAGTCCCGTGCGGCCATAGTCGAAGCTCTGCAGCACCGCGCCGATTGCCGCGCGCATGTCGTCGAACGACGCCTGGCCGTGACGCAGCGCGCCCAATACGTCCACCAGCACGATCTGGGCGTCGAACCGGCGGAAATGATCGCGGTAGAACGGCGCCACGACCTGTTCGCAGTACGCCGCATACCGCTCGGCCATCACCGCATGGAACGATCCCGGTGCCGCGCTGGGCGCTGGCGGCAATGGGCACACGGCCAGCAACGGATCGTCCGGCGCGAACGTCCCCGGGCTGACGATCCGGGCGGGCTGATGCAGGAACAGCCCGGTATCCGACGTGGCGCAGTCCCGCAGCGCCGAGGCGTATAGCCTGGCTGCCTCGTCCAAGGTCGCCGTAACGGCCGGCGCGCCGGGATCGATTCCGGCCAGGAACGTCAGCCAACGCTCGAAGCGGACCGCCCGCGGCATCGCCCGGGTCATGCCCAGCGTCTCGCGCGACCAATCGGTGTAGGACTTCGCCAGCAGCGGCAAATCCAGCAGCCACTCGCCGGGGTAGTCGACCAGTTCGACCGTCAGAACGCGGGTCGCAGACCCAAGCAAGCGCGCTACCCGGTTCCGCGTGCGATAACGAATGCTGACGCGCAGGCCATGCAGGCGTTCCGTCGCCTTCGGCCAGCCCGCAGGATCACCCCGGATCGCACCAATCGACTCAACATAGGGGAACGCCGGGATATCGCCTTCCGGCGCAAATGTTTCGGCCGCGATCAGGTCGCCGCGCGCTGCCACATCGAGGAACGGCAGCAGCTCCGGCCACTGCCCCGCGCACAGCAGATCGTCGATGAAGGCTGTGGTGAACACGGTCTTGCCGCAGCGGCGTAAACCGGTGACCGCCAAGCGGACGACATTGCGTTCTCCAACCCTGCGCGCGAGCGCCCGTGCCGTGTCTAGGACCATGCCACCATTCCGCGGCACCGCCGTGGCCCGCTCGCAACCGTCATGTGGGCATTCCAACCGCACAAAACGAGGGGCCTTTGGCCCCGCACCAGGAACAGGCGCGCGCCGTTGCGTATTCCGTGCCCATTGCCTAGAAATTGGGCGGATTTGTGCGTTTGGACTGACTAGGGGGAGAGCAGTTTCATGAGCATGCGCCGTAGTGGGGTATTGGCCACCGCGATCAGTATCGCCTTGACCGTCGGACTAGCGCCGGGCGCCGCCATGGCTGCGGTGGACACCGGCGACACCGCCTGGATGCTCACCTCCACGGCCCTTGTCCTGTTCATGACCTTGCCCGGCTTGGCGCTGTTCTACGCGGGCCTAGTGCGGGCGCGGAACATGGTTTCCGTTCTGCAGCAGGTATTCGCGATCGCCTGCGTCGTGTCGGTCGCCTGGGTGTTGGTCGGCTACGCCCTCGCGTTCGGCGTTGGCAATCCGTACGTCGGCGGTTTGGCCAAAGCCTTCCTGCGCGGCGTCGGCGCCGATGCCGAGTGGGGCACGATGCCGGAAACCGTCTTCATGATGTACCAGATGACGTTCGCCATCATCACTCCTGCCCTGATCGTCGGCGCCTACGTCGAGCGCATCCGCTTCGCCGCCGTGCTTCTGTTCAGCTTGCTGTGGGTGCTGGTCGTCTACGCGCCGGTCGCGCACTGGGTGTGGGCCGAAGGCGGCTGGCTGTTCGAGATGGGCGTGCGCGATTTCGCCGGTGGTTTGGTTGTGCACACCACGGCCGGGATTTCGGCCCTGTTGCTGGCCGTCATGCTCGGCGCCCGCAAGGGTTTCCCGCAAGAAATGAAGCCGCCGCACAACCCCAGCCTGACCATGATCGGCGCGGCCATGCTGTGGGTCGGCTGGTTCGGGTTCAACGCCGGCAGCAGCCTCGGCGCCGGTGCCGGCGCGGGCATGGCGATGGCCGTCACCCACATCTCCGCCGCGACCGCCGCCACGGTATGGATGTTCATCGAATGGTGGCGCTTGGGCAAACCCAGCATGGTGGGCACCGTTACCGGCGCCGTCGCCGGCCTCGCCACCATCACGCCCGCATCCGGCTTCGTCGGCCCGGTGGGTGCGCTGATCATCGGCGTCTGCGCGTCGGTGATTTGCTACGGCGTCACCCAGTGGGTGAAAAAGGTCCGCCGCATCGACGATTCGCTCGACGTTTTTGCGGTCCACGGCGTCGGCGGCATGACCGGCGTCTTGCTCACCTCGTTCCTCGCCTCCGAAACCTTTCAGGGCCTAGGCCTCACCATGTCGATGGGCGAGCACTTCGGCGTGCAACTCATCGGCGTCGTTGCGGTGGCGCTGTGGTCGGGAGTCGCCAGCTTCGTTCTGATCAAGATCACCCAAGCCACCGTCGGACTGCGCGTATCGCGGGAAGACGAGGCGGAAGGCCTCGACATCACCGCCCACGGCGAACGCGCCTACGAGCTGTAGTAGCGCGCACCCGAATCAACCTTTACCGAATTCGATTACGTCTTGGTTAGGCGGACGCGCAACCGCCTTAACTTGCTGCTGACGGCAACCATGACTCTGGCCAAGGTCACGCGAGACCCGTTTCAAGGTGCTGCCCGGCAAGGACCTGCTCGTCTCCCTGAAACTTTAGGGGCTCAGGTCAAACCTTCCAGACTTGAGGGCCGCCGCCCACGGGCGACCGCCCGGAACCGGGCCTGTACTTCAAGGCGTAACCGTTACCCACCATTCGTTGCGTCTATTCCATGGGAGAGTGAAGGGATCATCATAGAAAGCAACCTCATACGGACCAGACGTTTCCAGACCTCTCTCTTTGACAAACCGCTCCAATAGTTCCCGATGCTTGCGCAAGTTAGTCTGGGTGTAAAATCCGCTGAACGTCACACTCACTATCTTCCTTCCCGGAATTTCTTTGATCTTGATTCGCGGGTCGTTCGGTAGTGGAAGCGTTTCCATGCTGAACTGACTGGGCATCATAAAGGCTACACGCCATCGCTGCTCCGTTGCGGTTTGGTCATTCCATTCCGAGCCCGCGGGCGCTTGCATCACTGGCGCTGTCATCGCGACTCTTGTGTTCGCTGGCTCCGGCATCTGTGTGACTGGCGCAGTCATGGCAATCTTCCGCTGGACACGGTTATTGCCGAAGATGAAATCCGCGAGCAATCGAAACCCGCTGGAAGCCGCGTCGCTGCGCTCCCCAGTGGTTTCTACTTCGGCTATTAGCGCCGGTTGATATTCGCGGATCTGAAAGTTGCCGCTCGTCTCAAGAACTTTGAACTTCGGTTCTTCGATGGCCATTGCGGTAACCGGTGTTAGGAGAAGAAGAGCAGCCACAACCGCAGCTCTTGCGCCCAAAGTGGGCTCCGGAAGAAGGTTACGTTTCATTTTAGATTTCCCAGCACGTGCTGCTTTCCAATGTTCTTTACGGACGCACGTACGAGTTGGATCAGGTCGATTCGAACGTAGACCTCAGCGTCGCTTCTTCCCCCACACTGGACTCGCCACCATCACGCCCGCATCCGGCTTCGTCGGCCCAGTGGGTGCGCTGATCATCGGCGTCTGCGCGTCGGTGATTTGCTACGGCGTCACCCAGTGGGTGAAAAAGGTCCGCCGCATCGACAATTCGCTCGACGTTTTTGCGGTCTACGGCGTCGGCGGCATGACCGGCGTCTTGCTCACCTCGTTCCTCGCCTCCGAGTCCTTCGTCGGACTGCGCGTATCGCGGGAAGACGAGGCGGAAGGCCTCGACATCACCGCCCAGGGCGAGCGCGCCTACGAGCTGTAGCAGCGCGGACTCGCCCCTAGGGCCCGCTCCCGCTACAACTGAGGGTGCCTACGCGGCGCAACGGCGCCCGCTGGCGCGCCGCTAACTGAGCTGGGGTAAGCCATGAAGATGATTATGGCGGTGATCAAACCGCACAAGCTTGAAGAAGTGCGGGCCGCCCTGACCAACGCCGGGGTGCAGGGCATGACCGTGAGCGAGGTTAAAGGCTTCGGCCGTCAAAAGGGCCACACCGAGATTTACCGCGGCGCCGAATACACCGTCGACTTCCGTCCCAAGCTGAAGATCGAAGCGGTGGTGCCGGACGAGTCGGCCGACCGGGTGGTGGAGGCGATTGCATCCGCCGCGCGCACCGGCCAAATCGGCGATGGCAAGATCTTCGTCAGCGACGTCGAAGCCGCCATGCGGATCCGTACCGGCGAGACCGGCCCCGAAGTCCTCTAGGGCCGCGGCCCGCCTTCGTTGTCCGACCGGATCGTTATTCTGGGCGCCGGGCTCTCCGGCGTCACGACTGCTTATTATCTGGCGCGGGCCGGCGCCCGTGTGACGGTTGTGGACCGCCGATTGGGGCCCGGCTTGGAAACCAGCCTCGCCAACGGCGGGCATTTGTCCGGTGGACACGCACGCCCGTGGGCCACCCCCGCCGCACCAGGACAACTCGCGCGCTGGCTCGGCCGTAAGTCCGCACCGCTGCGCCTGCCGCTGCGCTGGGACCCCGCCCTGCTGCGCTGGGGGTTACGCTACCTCGGCAACTGCACTCCCGCGCGCTACCACGCCAACACACGGACCCTGCTCCGCCTCGCCCGCTACAGCGCCGACGTCACGCGCGCCCTCGCCGCACAGTCTGGCATCGAGTTCGACTATCGCCCCGCCGGCTTGCTCACGGTGTACCGCTCCGCGTACTCGTTCGACCATGGCGCTGCCGAGTCTGCCGCCCTGGTCGCGTCCGGCGACGCCACCGAACAGCCGCTCAGTGCCGCCGAGTGCGCGCGCATCGAACCGGCGCTCGGCCCCGCGGTCGCTGCCGGCCTGCTCGCCGGCGCCGTGTTCACGCCGGACGGCGCAAGCGGCGACGCACACCGCTTCACCCTGGAGTTGGAGCAACGCTGCGCGTCCCTCGGCGTCGAGTTCCGCTACGGCGCCGTTGCCCGCGGCATCGAAAGTCGCGCCGGCCGGGTTACCGGCGTGGCGACATCCACCGGCGCGCTTGCCGCAAGCACCGTGGTGGTGGCGCTGGCCAACGGCAGCGTTCCGGTCGCGGCGGCCGCCGGCGTGCGCTTGCCGATCTATCCGGTGAAGGGATACTCAGTTTCCGTGACGCCCCCGCACGCCGACCAATTGCCGCGCATCGGCATTCTCGATGAGGACCGCAAGGTGGTGATGACCCCGGTCAGCGGCTGGCTGCGCGCCGCCGGCACCGCCGAGTTCGCCGGCAACGACGAGACCATCGACCTCGACCGGGTGCGGCCGATCCTCGCCGCATGCCGCGAACTGCTGCCCGCCGCCACGCCGGCAACAACGCCGGAGGACGCCCGCCCGTGGACCGGCCTGCGGCCGATGACTCCGGACGGCCCGCCGATCCTAGGCCCCGTGCGCGGCTGTGCCGGATTGTTCCTCAACACCGGCCACGGCCCGCTGGGTTGGACCCTGGCGGCGGGGTCCGCCGCGATGCTCGCCGACTGGATCGGCGGCCGCCCGCCCGCCATCGCGACGGACGGTCTAACCATCGAGCGGTTCCAGTGAATTCGGCCCTGCGCATCGTCATCGTCGCGGCCACCGCCGTAACCCTCGCCGCGTGCTCGGTGCCGCCCGGCTTCAAATTGCGCGACCACTTCCTCGGCGACAAACTGGTGGACCGCCTGTTTGGCCGCAACCGCGCCGTCGACCACGACGCCCAGGGCCAACCTGTCGTCGCCGACCCGCACCCAGCGGATCGGCGCTAGGGATTGGGGCGCAGCCGTTCCACGGCACCCGTCTCGAACTTCAGGTCGGGTTCGCCGCTCAGTTCCAGCAGTTGCGCGCGGGTCGCGTCGCGCAGGTGCACCATCGCCTGCCACGCATTGCCTTCCGGCCGCACCGCCTCGCCCACCGCCACCATGAGCCGCGCGTGGCGCGGAAACCAGCTGTGGGCCCGCAGGAAGGTGCGCACGCCGCGCACCGCCACCGGCAGCACCGGCACACCCGCCTCGGCCGCCGTCGCGAACGCACCGCTGCGGAACGGCAGCAGCCCCGGCATGCGGGTGAACGTGCCTTCCGGGAAGAACACCACGCGCGCGCCGGCCTTGACCGCATCGCGAATGGCCGCCGCATCGGACACCCCGCGCTGCACGTCGAAACGCTCGACAAACACCGTGCCCAGATGGCGCAAGAACGGCCCGGTCAGCCCCGACCGTTCGAACGTGTTCTTGGCGACGAACACCACGTCGCTCGGCAACGCCGCGATCAGCGCCACCACGTCGATGTAGCTCGTGTGATTGGCGGCCAGCACCAGCCCACCGTCCGGCACGGCGCCGCCGGTCCGGGTCACACGCGCACCGACCAAGGCCAGGAACGCTCGCGCAGCCGCGCGCACGTAGCGCCGGTTGAACGGCCGGCTTAGCGCCACCGTCACCACCGGCCACGTAAACAGCGCCACCGCCGCCAGCGCCGTCCACCACCACGCCGCGTACAGCACTGCCCCCACTGCCCGCACCCGCCGCGCCACTGCCGCGCGCGCCGACGCCGCCCCAAGGCGGACGAACTGCAGCCACACGCCGCGCGCGCCCAGGTCGTCGCCGCGCTCGTAGCGCTCGCGGTTGGCCGCGCGCCGGATCTTGCCGCTCGATGTCTTCAGCACCGCGTAGGCCGGCACCAGCCGCACATCGTCCGGCGGCTCGCCGATCACCGTCACCACCGCCGCGGTGGCGGCCCTGATCAGCGCTTCCCGCGTCTCTGCATCGGTCGCGCGCGTTTCCGCCATCACCACGAGGCTCTCGGTCCCCTTGGCCGTGCGTGCCGCGCCGAATACCGCCACGCAGCCGCGCCGGATCCCCGGCACCGCCCCCACCGCCGCCTCGATCTCCGCCGGGTACAGATTGCGCCCCGCCCGGATGATGATGTCCTTGGCGCGCCCGGTGATGACGATGTCGCCGTTCCACAAGTAGCCGCGGTCGCCCGTGCGCAGCCACGTTCCGTCCATCAGTGACGCCGTCGCGGTTGGATTGCGGAAATACCCCTGGGTCGATGACGGCCCGCGGAACTGGATCGCGCCCTCCTGGCGTTCGGGCACTTCCCGTCCCGCCGCGTCCACCACACGGATTTCATGCCCCGGAATCGGCTGCCCGCACGCAACGAATTCCACCGCGTCCGCCTCGTCCGCCGCGGCCGGAATCGCCGCGCCGGTCGCCAGAAACGGCGCCCGCCGGATGCGATCCACCGGCGCCTCGCGGTCTTGCGGCGGAAACGCCAGCCCCACCGAACTCTCGGCGAGCCCATACACCGGCCGCACTGTGCCCGGCCGCAGGCCGAATGGGGCGAAACGTTCGTGGAACCCGCGCAGCGTCGCCGCCAGCACCGCCTCGGCGCCGTTGGCGGCGATGCGCAGCGAACGCAGATCGAGCCCCGCCAGTTCCGCGTCCGTGCTGCGCGACCGCGCCAGCTCGTAGCCGAAGTTGGGCGAGGCCGTGACCGTGCCGCGATAGGTGTGGATCGCCTGCAACCACCGCACCGGATGCGCCAAAAACCGCAGCGGCGACATCACCACCAGCGGCAGGCCGAAGTACAAGCTCCCCAGCCACGCGCCGATCAGCCCCATGTCGTGGTACAGCGGCAGCCAGCTCACGAACACGTCCACCGCCGGGTCCAGCGCAAACGGCTTGCCCATCGCGCGGATATTCGCGAGCAGGTTCGCGTGGGTCAGCATCACACCCTTCGGATCGCCGGTGCTGCCCGAGGTGTATTGAATGAACGCAAGATCGCTCGGCTTCACCGCCGGCCACGGTTGGGCCGCCGGCGGCAGGCGCAGATCGGCGATCGTCACCACGTCCAGCCCGGCGCGCGCTTGGGCCCCCATCAGCCGCGCCACCCGCGTCGCCTCCGGCACCGTGATCAGCAACCCCGTCTGGGCGTTGTCCAGAATCGCCGCATGGCGCCGCAGGTGTTCCTCGATCTGCGCCAGCCGCGCCGGCGGATAGATCGGCACCGGCACGCCGCCCGCCCGCAGCACGCCGAAGTACGCATAGAAGAACTCCAGCGACGTCGGCAGCATCAGCACCACCGTCGCGCCCGCCTCCAACCCACGCGCCCGCAAGCCCGCCGCCACCTCGTTGGACGCCGCGCGCAGTTCGCCGTAGGTGAGCGGAGTCTCAGCATCGTTCTCGCCCAGCAGCCGCACATGCACGCGGTCCGGCGTCGCCGCGGCGTGGTGGTCCAGCACTTGGAGGAGCGTCAGCGCCTGCAGCGGCGCACTGACCTGCGCCACCGCCGCCGTCCGCACCGCCACGCTGGCGAGCTTGGCATCGCCGCGCGGCCGCGCCCGCTCCACGGCGGCGATCAGATCCTCCACGGTCTCGGCGCTGCCCAGCACCTGCTCCGGCAGTTCGATCCCGAACGCGCCTTCCAGCCGCCCCAGCAGTTCCACCCGCCCCAGGCTGTCGAGCGCCAAATCGCGCTCCAGCGAACTCTGCGCGTCGGCGGCGAACTGCCCGCGGCGCTGGGGGTGCTGTTCCTCGGCCACGGCTCGCGCCAGCGCAACAACCCGCGCGGCGGTTCCCAAGGGCAATTCAGCGTTCATGGCGCCATGATACGGGAGCGGCGCATGGAAAAACCGTTGCCTCCGGTCTTTGTCATGCTTGCGGAAAGTCCCTTATATCCCTGGACGAGCGTCGGACTACAAACTACGCTTTATTCGCAGCTACCCGCCCCCTGTGAGCGCGCGAGGGGCACTTGTCCGACTCGGGTCGTCAACATCCACGGTGCGATCGTCGCGTAGTATGGGAATTGCCTTTATGTCTGCGACCGCCAAAGAAGAAGCCCGCCTAGCCGCCCTGCGTTCGTACCAGATTCTCGATACGCCAGCCGAGGAACGCTACGACCGCATCGTGCGAATGGCCGCGCGACTCTTTGGTTCCCCGATCGCGCTGATTTCGCTCGTCGATGGCGACCGTCAGTGGTTCAAGGCGTCCGTCGGGCTCGAGGCGCAGCAGACGCCCCGCGCCATCTCGTTCTGCGCCCACGCAATCGAACAAGACGGCGTCTTCGTCGTTCCCGACGCGGCAGCCGACCCCCGGTTCGCGGAAAATCCTTTGGTGACCGGCGCGCCGCACGTCGCCTTTTACGCGGGCGCCCCTTTGGTCACGACGGACGGGCACGCGCTAGGGACGGTGTGTGTCATCGATCACCAGCCATGGACCGGATTCCCCGATTACGCCCGGGAAGGCCTGCGCGACTTCGCAACGATCGTAACCGACCTGCTGGAAGCCAGGCGCAGCGTCCGGCTACTCGGGGACGAGAACCTGCGCCTCGCGGCGGAGCTGGCGGCGCTGTCACCTTGACGGTGGCATGCCGGCCGCGCGTCGCCACGGAGAAAATTGGGGCGAGTGACGGGATTCGAACCCGCGACACCCGGAGTCACAGTCCGGTACTCTAACCAACTGAGCTACACTCGCCGTCGGCGCGAGGCTTAGCCCCCACCGCTAGACTGGTCAAGCCTGGGGGTCGGCCCCCGCGACCGCCTAAAATCTGCGCACAGGTTGCCTAAGAATCGATCAGCCCCCTGCCGTGCCAAAACGCACGGCAGCCCAGGCTGCACGGTTTCCGTGCCATTTCGTAGTTGCGTTCGTTGGCACGTCCCCTGCTAATACGGCCCCGGATCGGCGGACGGCGGCAACGCGGGCACCTGGACCGTGGGGGTACAGGTGCGGGGGCGGTGTCTGCGTCGGGCCGGTCGTGCCAACCATCGAGGCCCCTCCCGTGAAAAAGATCGAGGCGATCATCAAGCCCTTCAAGCTTGATGAAGTGAAAGAAGCCCTAAACGAGATCGGCCTGAAGGGCATTACGGTGATCGAAGCAAAGGGCTTCGGGCGCCAAAAGGGCCATACCGAATTGTACCGGGGCGCCGAATACGTCGTGGATTTCCTGCCCAAGGTGAAGCTAGAAATCGTCCTCGAAGACTCGCAGGTCGAACGCGCGGTCGAGGTGATTCAACAGGCTGCCCACACCGGCCGCATCGGCGACGGCAAAATCTTCATTTCCACGGTGGACGACGCCATCCGCATTCGCACCGGCGAACGCGGCCGCGACGCCATCTAACGTCCCGCCCCAGCACCAAGCCCCACACGGCGCCACACAAGACACGATCAGGAGAAGCGTTGCTCATGGCCAACAACCCCAAAGACGTTCTGAAGATGGTTTCGGACAACGAATGCAAGTTCGTTGATCTGCGGTTCACCGACACGCGTGGCAAGGAGCAGCACGTCTCCGTTCCGTCGCAGATGTTCGACGAAGACAAGTTCATTTCCGGCCATGCGTTCGACGGCTCGTCGATCGCGGGCTGGAAGGGCATCGAGGCGTCGGACATGTTGCTGATGCCGGATCCCCACACCGCCGTGATGGATCCGTTCCGCGACGAGTCGACCCTCAACATCACCTGCGATGTGGTCGAACCCAGCGACATGAAGGGCTACTCGCGCGATCCGCGCTCGCTCGCCCGCCGCTGCGAAGCCTACGTGAAGTCGTCCGGCGTGGGCGATACCGTGTACTTCGGCCCGGAACCCGAATTCTTCATTTTCGACGGCGTCACCTGGAACGTCGACATGTCGGGCTGCGGCGTGAAGATCAAGTCGGAAGAGGCCGCGTGGTCCACCCACATCGACTACGAAGGCGGCAACCTCGCCCACCGTCCGGCCGTCAAGGGCGGCTACTTCCCGGTTCCCCCGGTCGACAGCTTGCAGGACATCCGTTCCGAGATGTGCCTGATGCTCGACAAGATGGGCGTGCCGGTTGAAGTGCACCACCACGAAGTGGCCGGCGCCGGCCAGTGCGAGATCGGCACCAAGTTCAGCTCGCTCGTACAGCGCGCCGACTGGACCCAGATCCTGAAGTACGTCGTCACCAACGTCGCCCACGCCTACGGCAAGACGGCAACGTTCATGCCGAAGCCGATCGTCGGCGACAACGGCTCGGGCATGCACGTCCACCAGTCGGTGTGGAAGGACGGCAAGAACCTGTTCGCCGGCACCGGCTACGCCGGCCTGTCGGAGTTCGCGCTGTACTACATCGGCGGGATCATCAAACACGCCCGCGCGCTCAACGCGATCACCAACCCGGGCACCAACAGCTACAAGCGCCTGGTGCCGGGCTTCGAAGCGCCGGTGAAGCTCGCCTACTCGGCGCGCAACCGCTCGGCCTCGATCCGCATCCCGTACGTGGCGAACGCCAAGGGCCGCCGCATCGAAGTGCGCTTCCCGGATCCGACCTGCAACTCGTACCTGGCGTTCGCCGCCATGGCGATGGCGGGCATCGACGGTGTGATGAACAAGATCCACCCGGGCGCGCCGTCCGACGCGAACCTCTACGACCTGCCGCCCGATGAAGACGCCAAGATCCCGACCGTGTGCTCGTCGCTCGACCAGGCGCTCGAACACCTCGACAAGGACCGCGAGTTCCTGACCCGCGGCGGCGTGTTCACCAACGACATGATCGACGCCTACATCGGCCTGAAGATGGAAGAGGTCACGCGCTTCCGCATGACCACCCACCCGGTCGAATTCGACATGTACTACTCGATGTAATTGGCCGTCTCCCGTTCCGGGAGACGCTGGCGAACGACAGAACGGGGACCGCGGTGCGGTCCCCGTTTTCGTTTACGCCGTGGCGGGCGGCTCCGGCGCCAGCGGTGTCACCCGCGGCCGGCGGTGGCGCAGCACCAGGGTTCCCGCCATCCGGTCGTGCAGGCCCTGGCGGCGCGGGCTGCTGGCGATCATCAGCACGCCCGCCAGCAGCAAACCGGCCGAAGCTGACTTCGCCAGGTACCGGCCGCTGGCGTGGGCAAAGGTCAGCCGTTCGCCCGCCAGATCGACCACCGTCATCCCCAGCAAGCGCTTGCCGGGCGAGCCGCGCAGCACCGAAGATTCGAACGTCGCGAAGTACGCCCAGTCGAACACACCGCCGACAATGAGCGCCGCCGCCCAGACGTCCCACGTGCCCAGCGACGCAAACAGCACGCCGATCCCGGCGCCGAGGGGGTAGGTCACCGCGGTCTCGATCCCGGCGTCCACCGTCCACGCCAGAACGCGCCGCCCCAGACCGCCGAAGTCATGCTTCACAAGGCCGCTCAGGCCCGCCGCGCGCGGGAGCGTGGGCGGGTCAGATCGCATCGGTGCCCTTCGGGCCCGGGCGCTTCCGCAGCACCAGCGTACCGGCCATGAAGTCGTGGAGCCCCTGCTTGCGCTCGGTGAAGGCCGCCATCACGAACCCCAGGTTGAGCAGCAGCCCCGATAGGAACTTGGCAAAGTACCGGCCGGTTGCGCGTGCGAACGAAATCTGGCGTCCCTCCAGGTCCACGACGATCAGCCCGCACACCCGCTTGCCCACCGTCGCCCGGTAGGGCGAAGCCTCCTGCTGGGCGAAATAGGT
The DNA here is from genome assembly GCA_947481575.1 of Alphaproteobacteria bacterium. Lineage (GTDB taxonomy): Bacteria > Pseudomonadota > Alphaproteobacteria > UBA2966 > CAIVPW01 > CANKGV01. Next base: position 69,023 of record CANKGV010000004.1, on the reverse strand, counting down.
CCAGTTGATGACGACGACCAGCAGCCACGTGAATGCGGGCAGGACCGCGCCCAGCATCCCGCTCACGATGCCGTCCGCCACCGTCAGAATCGCGACATCGATCAAGATGGCCGCCGCCCGCCACCAGAACCCGGCGAAGCGGTAGGACTCGTCCGGAACTGCGTCGGGGGTGTTGAGATCGCTCACCGGACTCCGCTCCTTGGCATCGCACAGACTACCATATCTGGTTGTTGCACCCCTACCCGGCCCCTATACTCTGCGCCCCACCCGCAGTCTCGGTTTTCCGTCTCCGACCGGTAGTCCATGGCCGATCTGTTCTCCCCACCGCCCAAGGGCCGCCAAGCGGGCGGCAACACCTACACCGCCCGCGACATCGAGGTCTTGGAAGGCCTGGAGCCGGTGCGGCGCCGCCCCGGCATGTACATCGGCGGGGTGGACGAATCCGGCCTGCACCATCTGGCCGCCGAAGTGCTCGACAACGCCATGGACGAAGCCGTGGCCGGTCACGCCTCCCGCATCGAGATGACCCTCGCCGCCGACGGCACGCTGGCCATCGACGACAACGGCCGTGGCATGCCGGTCGACCCGCACCCGAAGTTCAAGAACCGTTCGGCGCTGGAAGTCATCCTGACGATGCTGCATTCCGGCGCCAAGTTCTCCGACAAGGTCTACAGCACCGCCGGCGGCCTGCACGGCGTCGGCGTCTCGGTAGTGAACGCGCTGTCGGATCACCTTGTGGTCGAAGTCGCCCGCGACGGCCACCTGTATACCCAGACCTACAAGCAGGGCGCGCCGGTCACCAAGCTCAAGGACCTGGGCGCCGTGCGCAACCGGCGCGGCACCAAGGTCACCTTCCATCCCGACCCGGAAATCTTCCGCGACGTTTCCGGCTTCAAGCCCGAACGCCTGTACCGCATGGCGCGCTCCAAGGCGTACTTGTTCCGCGGCGTTGAAATCCGCTGGCACTGCGATCCCGCGCTGCTGGGCGAAAAGTCCGCAATCCCGGCCGAAGACACGTTCCACTTCCCGGCCGGCCTCGCCGACTTCATCGCCGCCGAATTGGCCGGGCGCGAGACCGTCACCGCCGCGCCGTTCTGCGGCCGCGTCGAGTTGCCCAAGCAGCGCTCCACCGTCGAATGGGCCGTTGCCTGGCCTGCCGATGGCGAAGGCTTCGTGCACTCGTACTGCAACACCGTGCCGACACCCGAAGGCGGCACCCACGACAACGGCCTGCGCAGTGCGCTGATCAAAGGCTTGAAGGCCTATGCCGATCTCACCGGCAACCGCCGCGCCGCCCAGATCGCTCCCGAAGACGTGTCGGGCGCCGCGGCCGCCGCGTTGTCGATCTTTATTCCGGAGCCGCAGTTCCACGGCCAGACCAAAGAAAAGCTCGGCAACCCGGAAGCCGCCAAGATCACCGAGTCGGTGGTGCGCGACCACTTCGACCACTGGCTGTCCGGCGCGCCGGAACAAGCCAACGCGCTGCTCGACTCCATCATTGCTCGCGCCGAAGACCGCCTCGCCCGCAAGGCCGACCGCGACGTCGCCCGCAAGACCGCGACCCGCAAGCTGCGCCTGCCCGGCAAGCTCGCCGACTGCTCGCGCTCCGGCTCCGAAGGCACCGAGATTCTGCTGGTCGAAGGCGACTCCGCCGGCGGCACCGCCAAACAGGCGCGCAATCGCAACACCCAGGCGGTCCTGCCCCTGCGCGGCAAGATCCTGAACGTCGCCTCCGCCGCCAGCGGCAAGATGCAGGCGAACCAGGAAATCTCCGACCTGCTGCTGGCGTTGGGGTGCGGCAGCGGCGAGCGCTACAAGGAAGCGGACCTGCGTTACGACAAGGTCATCGTGATGACCGACGCCGACGTCGACGGCGCGCACATCGCGTCACTGCTGATGACGTTCTTCTATCGCCAGATGCCGGGCCTGATCCGCGACGGCCACCTGTACCTGGCGCTGCCGCCGCTGTACCGCCTCACCCACGGCGGCAAAACCATCTACGCCCGCGACGACGCCCACAAAGACAAGCTGATGAAGACCGAGTTCGCCGGCAAAACCAAAGTCGAGGTCAGCCGCTTCAAAGGCCTCGGCGAAATGCCTGCGAGCCAGCTCAAGTCCACCACCATGGACCCCGCCCAGCGCACCCTGCTGCGTGTCATCGTCCCCGACGGCCGCGAGCGCGAGACCGACGATCTCGTGGAGCAACTCATGGGCCGCAAGCCTGAACTGCGCTTGGCCTACATCCAAGAACACGCACCGGACGTCATCGACCTGGACGTGTAGCCGGTTTGCCCTCTCCGCCGGTCCGAACCGGATAGAGCGGCATCATTTCTGGATTTCCTGCCACCGGTTGCGGCGGTCCTGCACGCTGCGGATCGAGTGCGCTGCGGGCCGAAACAAATCCGGACCACAAATTCCCTCCGCGGAGTGTGCGAAATAGAACAGCACGTCGCGTCCTATTGAGGTTCCTTAGAAAGCAGGGTCTCAACACACGCTGGTCGATGATCGAACTTCGCTGGACCAAGGCCGAACTGGCAGCCGAGATTGCCCGCCGCGCCGATGCGCCGGACCATCAGTTGCTGGCCATCTTCGACGTCGTCGCCGAAGCGGCGGACGAAGGCGCAATCGCCGCCGCGCCCCACGCCGCTTCCACCTGGACCGCCGAGATTCGCGACCTCTTGCACAATCTCGCGCACCGCGTCGGCTTGGCCGAGCCTGAGTCGTTTGCCGCGGCCTGGCGGGCACTCATGGACGGATCGTTGGTCGCGGCGATTGGCGGCGACGTAGCCGCCATCGCGGCAGCACGGGCGGCCGGCGCCCTCGCCCTCGATCACTGGCCGCGCGCCGAATGAACTTGTGGCGGCGCGCCCTGCATTGTGCCGGCATCGCCACGATTTTGGCGGGTGGGTCTAGTGCGTTCTACATCCGCTAGCAGCGCCCCTGCGGCCCGCAAGCCCGCTGCAAAAGAACGAGTCCTGGAAGCGGCCTACGAACTGTTCTCAGGCCAGAGCACCACGTCCGTTGGCGTCGAAGCGATTGTTGCCCGGTCCGGCGTCGCCAAGGGCAGCTTCTACAAGCATTTCGCGTCCAAGGACGATCTCGTCGTGGCGTTCCTGCACCTGTGGGACGAACGGTGGACTCACGCGTGGCTGATCCCCGAAGTCACCAAGCGCGCCCGCGCGCCAGACCAGCAGTTGCTCGCACTGTTCGACGTGCTCGACGACTGGTTCCACGCGACTGGATTCGCCGGCTGTCCGCCGTTGCGCGAGCTGCTCAGCTCCGCGCCCGGCTCCCGCGTTCACGCCGCGGCGGCCGAAGTGCTGGCCAACCTGCGCGCCTTCATCGAACGCTTGGCGTCCCAGGCGCATCTCCACCGCCGCACCACCTTTGCCCGCGCCTGGGATGTCCTGCTCATGGGCTCGATCGTCGCTGCGGTGGAAGGCGACGGCACCGCCGCGCGTCACGCCAAACGCGCCGCAACCCTGATCCTCAGCGGCTGGCAGCGCGCTGCGCTGCGCGCCCCCAAATAGGGCTGCATCCACCCGCCGCCGCACCTTGACGCGGGACTACGTTCCTTTTATGTTCTCATGGTTAGAACTGCGGCCGGGGGCCGGTTTCGGCGCCCCGCGCGGGGAATCGGGTTAGCGTATTTCTCGCGTATTTACGCGAGCAACTTGGGATCGGGCTTTGGCGACCCGCTACCAGTAGTGGCTAAGGTTGCGCCAACCAGGCGCGCATGGCGGCGGCCACCGCCGCCCCGTTTTCCAATGGCGAAAGATGACCAGCGTCCGGGATCACCGTCAGCGTTGCACCGCCCATTGCCGCGGCCATTTCGGCCGCTCCCGCGGGGGGCGTCAGTTGGTCGTGCTCACCCACGATCACGGCGGCCGGGCAACCGATACGCGCCAGGTCCGGGGTACTGTCGATACGCCCCAGGATCGCGTGCTGCTGGCGCGTAAACCCGTCCACGCCGACCTCCTCGGCCATCCCGGTGATGATCTCCACCAGGGCGGGATCGTCGCGATGGTGCGGCGCCAGGAAGCCGGGGATGAGATACGGCAGCACGGCGCGTATTCCCTCGGCCCGTGCGAGGGCGACCAACATACGGCGGCGTTCAGTTTGCTCGGGCCGGTCGGCCTTTGGCGTGGTGTCGACCAGCGCCAGCCGCTCCACCCGCTCCGGCGCCTGCCGCAGCACCTCAAACGCCACGTATCCGCCCATCGAAATGCCGGCCAGGGCGAAGCGTTTGGGCGCGTCCGCAAGCAACCGTTCGGCCAGCCCCGCCATCGAGTCGGCGGCGGCACTGTCGGCCACCCGCACCTCGAAGTCCCTGGAAAGTTCATGGGCTTGTGCGCGCCAGAGTCGCGCAGTGTTGAGCAACCCAGGGATGAGAATTACTGGCGCAGAGGCTGCCATAAGGGTTAGTGTCGCCCCAAACCGTGCGGCTCGTTCGCACTTTCGTTTACTCAATCCCAGGGCAACGCGATAGTGCGCCGTCCGTACTCCGGCCGGTCCTAGGACGCAGTTTCCCGAAGCAGGTGCATGAAGTTTTCCGATCTGGGACTTAGTCCCGAAGTCCTTCGCGCCGTCGAAGAAGCCGGGTACGTCCAGCCGACCCCGATTCAGGAAAAGGCGATTCCGATCGTCCTCCAGGGCCGCGATGTCATGGGCTCCGCCCAGACCGGCACCGGCAAGACCGCGTCGTTCGCCCTGCCGATGATCGATATCCTGGCCTCCGGCCGTGCCCGCGCGCGCATGCCGCGCGCGCTAATCCTGGAGCCGACCCGCGAGTTGGCCGCCCAGGTCGCCGAAGCCTTCATCGCCTACGGCAAGTACAGCCAGTTGCAAATGGCGCTGCTGATCGGCGGCACCTCGATGGACGAACAGTCGCGCAAGCTGGAAGGCGACATCGACATCGTCATCGCCACGCCGGGCCGCCTGCTCGACCACGCCGACCGCGGCCACGTCATGCTGCGCGGCGTCAAGATTCTGGTGATCGACGAAACCGACCGCATGCTCGACATGGGGTTCATCCCCGACGTGCAGCGCATCGTGAAGCTGCTGCCGCCGCTGCGCCAAACCCTGTTCTTCTCGGCCACGCTCAACGACGAAATCCGCCGCATCGGCAAAGACTTCGTGTCCAACCCGAAAGAGATCGCGGTGGCGCCGCCGTCGTCCGCGGCCGTCACGATCCGCCAGGCGCTGATCATGGTGTCGGCCGACGACAAGCGCGATGCCGTGCGCAAGCTGATCGAGTCGGAAAAGATCACCCAGTCGATCATCTTCCTGAACCGCAAGCGCGACGTCGACATTCTGGTCCGTTCGCTGGTGAAGAACGGTCTGTCGGCCGCGCCGATCCACGGCGACCTCGCGCAGTCTCTGCGCACCGACACGCTCGAAAAGTTCAAGGCCGGGTCGATCAAATACCTGGTCGCTTCCGACGTCGCCGCACGCGGGATCGACATCGAAGCGCTGCCCAGCGTCATCAACTACGACGTGCCGATCAACGCCGAAGACTACGTGCACCGCATCGGCCGCACCGCCCGCGCCGGCCGCGAAGGCACCGCCTACACCCTCGCGACACCGGACGACGGCCGCCTGCTCGCCGCCATCGCCAAGCTGGTTGGCAAAGAAATCCCGCTCATGACCCTCGAAGGCGTGGCCGCGCCCGCACCGCTCGCCGAAGGCGAAGAGCCGCGCCGTGGCGGCCGCGCCCGTGGTGGCCGCCGTCCCGCGTCCTCCGCCGCCCCAGCCGCGCCGAAGCCCGCCAGCGAAGGCGGCCGTGGCCGTTCACGCCGCCGTAGCAGCACCACCGAGCCCGCACCGGCCGTAGTCGCGGAAGCAGCCGCCGAACCCATCGCCGCACCGGTAATGGTCGCGATGGAGAGCGCAGGTCCCGAGCCCGTCGCCGTGGCGATGGAGCCGGATGCCGCTGCACCGCACGCCGACGCCGCACCTGCCCCGCAGCCGGTCACCACCGGCGAGCCCAAGCGCAGCCGTGGCCGCCGCGGTGGCCGTGGCCGCCGCCGCGAAGGTGGCGATGCAGCACCGGCTTCCGTCGGCAGTTCACCCGCTCCGGCCCAAGCGATGGCTGCGGCACCGGTGAAGCACCAGCCGGTCCGCTCCCACGACACCGACAATCGCGACGACATGCCCCACGTGCTCACCCCGTCCGAGCCGAAGCCCGGCGCAATGGGTGGTCATGTGCCGGCCTTCCTGCTGCGCCCGGTCGTCCTGAAGCGCTAGTCGGTTGCGGCCCGAGCGCCGAGCGATAGCCACGCCCCCGCCGCCATCAGCGCGGCGGCGATTCCGAGCGTAACCGTCAGCGGTTCCCCCAGCATCACCACGCCGGCCAGCGCCCCCACGAACGGCCCTGCGGAAAAGAACGCCGCCGTACGCGCCGCTCCCAAGTGCCGGAGCGCGATGACGAACAGCACCAGCGACAACCCATAGCCGAAGAACCCGATCGTCCCCGCCACTGCCACCGCGCCCCACGTGCCGGGCCACGGCGCCCCCAGCACAGCGGCCAACCCCAGATTGAACGTCCCCGCCACTGCCCCCCGGATCGCCGAGATCTGAATGGGATCGGCCGCTGCAATCCTGCGGACCAAGTTGTTGTCGATGCCCCACGACAAGCACGCACCGATCACTGCCAGCGGGCCGATGAACCCGGTCAGCGTCGGAGTTCCCTGCCACGACACAGTGATCGCTCCCGCCAGCATCACGCCCAAGCCTGCCACCACCCGCGCCGTCAGCCCCTCGCGGAACACCAGCCACCCCACCAGCGCTGTCAGGACCGCTTCCAGATTGAGTAGCAGCGAGGCAGTCGAGGCCTCGGTGCGCTGCAGCCCCGTGAGAAGCAGCAGCGGCCCAAAGATGCCGCCGAACAGCACCGAGATCGCCAGCCAGCGCCACTGATACCCGCTCACCCGCCGCGCCCTAGGGATGCGCAGCGGTCCCGCCAAGCGATCGACGATCGCGAGACCGATGCCCGCACCGGCATAGAGCAGCCCGGCGATCACGATCGGGCTGGTGTCGGTCAGCAGCGGCTTGGCCAGCGGCGTGCTGAGGCCGAACAGTACGGCTGAGCCCAATGTGAGTGCGGCCCCGAACAGGGGCCGCGGCGTGACGGGGATGATATCGGTGGCGATTGCCGGCCTCCGCGCGGGAGCTAGCTGCGTTCGTCGAGCCAAGCCATCTGGATGGCTTCCAGAATCTTCTCGGACGACCGCTCCGGGTCATCCCTAAACTCCGGCAACTCCCGCACCCAGCGGTGCAGGTCGGTGAACCGGACATTCACCACATCCGCCTCGGGGTGCTCCTCCTCAAGCCGGATCGCGATGTCCAGAACGTCGGTCCACTTGAGCGGCTTCATGGCCGGATGCGGCCTATGCGCCTTCCAGCAGCATGTTGCGCGTCGCCCCCGGCAGGCTCACCACCAGCCCGTCGAGCTGCGGCGTGATCAGGATTTGGCACCCGAGCCGCGAGGTATGGGTCAGGCCGAACGCGAGATCGAGCATGTCCTCCTCGTCCTCCTTGGCCTCCGGCAGCATCCGGTAGAAGTGCGGATCGACAACCACGTGGCAGGTCGAGCAGGCCAGCGAGCCCTCGCAGGCGCCCTCCAGATCGATCTTGTTGCGGTGGGCGATTTCCAGCACCGACAACCCCAGCGGCGCATCGACTTCCTGCTTGCGCCCGTCCGGGTGAATAAACGTCATCTTCGGCATGCCAACGACAACCCGCCTTCAGGTTCCCAAATGTTACCGCTCAGTGACCGGCGGGGCGCAACATCGCCGTTCTGGGCCACGAACGAAACCCCTATTTTTTCGCCTCGGCGGCGCCGGCGCCCACTCGGTCCTCAAGGGCTGACACCGCGACGCCCCGCAGGGCGCTGCGAATCTCCCGATCCATGCGCCGCCCAGCGAATTCCTCGGTCGCGCCATTGAGGGCCTCAACCGCATCCGCGATCCGGTGGCGGTCGTGGCCTTGGGCGGTCGCCCGCAGCGCCTGCATCTGGTTCTCAATCGCAGTCCGCTCCGTTCGGCTCAGCAGCGCCGCGTCAATCCGCAGCGCGGCATCGACGGCGATCAGAATGCGGTCGGCATCCACTCGTGCCTCTGCCAATAGCCGCGCTTCCATGTCTTCCCGCGCGTGTTCCATGCTGGCGCGCAGCATGCCCGCCATTTCGTCTCCGCTCAGGCCGTAGGTTGGCTTGACCGCTACCTCCTGGCGCACGCCGGTCCCGGTCTCCTCGGCACTCACCGTCAGGAGTCCGTCGACGTCGACCGCGAACAACACCCGGATCCGCGCCGCGCCGGCAACCATCGCCGGAATGCCATGCAGTTCGAACCGGGCCAGCGAACGGTTCTCCGTCACGAGTTCTCGCTCGCCCTGAACCACGTGAATCATCATCGCCGACTGCCCGTCTTGATAGGTCGTGAACTCCTGGGCCCGGGCGGTGGGAATCGGCGTGTTCCGCGGCACGACTTTCTCGCACAGGCCGCCCATCGTCTCGATGCCCAGCGATAGCGGAGTGACGTCGAGCAGCAACGCGCTCGACCCTTGGGTGAGCGCTGCAGCCTGGAGTGCCGCGCCCAGCGCAACGACTTCGTCGGGATCGATGTCGGACAACGGCTCTGTACCGAACAGTTCCCGCACCATGTCGCGCACCAACGGAACGCGGGTGGAACCGCCGACGAGCACAACGCCCTTCACGTCTTCCGGGTCCATGCGCGCGTCCGACAGCACCCCTTGGGTGATGGCGATGGCGCGATCCACCAGGGGGCGCACCAGATCGTTTAATTTTGCGCGGTCCAGCCTGTGATGGCTGGTGCGGCCGCCGAGTACGATGGGCCACTCGCCGGATGTCAGGGTGGTCAATTCTTCCTTGGCGAGCCGCGCGGACATCAACGCCATCTTGGCTTCGCCGGTGGTTAGGTGCGCCTCGCCCAATTCGCGCGCGCGCTCCGCCAAGAAGTGCTCGGCGATCACCTGATCGAAATCGTCGCCGCCGAGAAGCGGATCGCCACCGGTGGCCAGCACCTGGAACACACCCATCTGCAGACGCAGTACCGAGATGTCAAACGTTCCGCCGCCCAGATCGAAGACCGCGTACAGACCTTCCGCGCCCTTATCCAGCCCGTAGGCAAGAGCCGCCGCGGTCGGCTCGTTGACCAACCGTAGCGCCGTGAGGCCGGCGAGCTTCGCAGCATCCTTGGTTGCGGTACGGGCGGCATCGTCAAAGTGGGCGGGAACCGTGATGACCGCTTCCGTAACCTTTCGGCCCAAGGCGGCCTCACCGCGCGCCTTCACGGCCCGCAGAATATCGGCGCTCACTTCGACCGGCGTCAGGGTGCGGCCGCCGACTCTAAGGCGGACCATGCCGCCGCTCTCGACCGCAGCGGCAACCTCATAGGGCAGCTGACCCGCCACGCGCAGCACGTCTTCCGCGCCGCGCCCCATCAGCCGCTTCACTGAAGCAACCACGCGGTCCGGGTGCTCCACCATGATCCGGCGCGCCTCGTCACCGACGACTACACGGTCCTCCATGTAGGCGACCACCGAGGGAACGAGGCCCCTGCCCGCCTTGTCGCGCAACACGACCGGCCTTGCGCCTTCGGCGATGGCGATCAGGCTGTTGGTCGTGCCGAGGTCGATACCAACGGCCAGATCGCGGCGCGCGTGCGGCAGCGGAGTCTGACCAGGTTCGTGAATCTGCAGCGGTGGACTCAACTGTGGGCTCCCGCCGACTGGCCGCCAACGACTCGTGTTCGGCGCTCCCGCGCCTCCTCGATGAACTTCTGCAGGTAGGTGAGTTGCAGTGTGAGCGTGCGCGCACATTGCAGATCGGCGTTCGCAAATGCCTTGGTGAGTTCGGCGGTGCACGCCAGCGCCTCGCCCTTCGCCGCCTTCAACACACCGTCGATTTCGGCACGCGATTGCGCTTCGGCCAACGCTTCCCGCATTTCGAGCGCGCGCATCAGAATCACGGGGTCGCGGACGGTCTCTTCGACCGTACGCGCGGGTTGGCCCGCCAGCAGCAGCAGGTGTTCGGCGCGCCGGACCGGATCGCCCAGTACGCGGTACGCCTCATTCACATTTGTGGAATGCTGCATCGAGAATTGCCGCTCCCGTTCGGGCTTGCCCGTGAAGCGGTCGGGGTGAAAACGCCGTTGTTCAGCAAAGTAGCGGCGCTCCAACTCAGCCGCATCCACTTCGAACTGCACCGGCATTCCCAGAATCGCGAACATACTCGCCGCGCGCGGCGGCTGCACCGCCCCGCACGCCGGACAAAATGCCTCCAGCGCCGCAACCGGGGCGCGACACGACCAGCAGGAACCGTTGGGCTCAGACACGGTCAGCCACTTCCTGCCGCAATACTCGGTTTAAGGCCGGCGACCGCCGGCGAGGCGCTACAGCGAAATGGCTAGACGTGAAACGATTCGCCGCAACCGCAGCGGGCGCGTTCGTTCGGATTGTGAAAGACGAACCCCGATTCGAGGTCGTTCTCCACGAAGTCCATTTCGGTGCCGACCAGAAACATCGTCGCCTTCGGGTCGACAAACACTGTCACGCCCTTGTCCTGCACCACCTCATCGAATTCGTTCACATCGTCGGCGAACTCGAGCGTGTAGGAGAGGCCAGAACAGCCCGCCGTGCGCACCCCGACACGAACGCCGGTCGATGGTTTGCCACGTCCATCCAGCATCGCGCGGACGCGTTGCGCCGCCGAATCGGTGATGGTCATGACGGGCGAGGCGATCTTCGTGGCTACGGACATGTTCGAATCCTTTAGAGCGCTACTCCGCCGCGTGCGCTGGCGCAGCGGCAGTTTCGGTGCCGGACTTCTTGCGGTAGTCGGCGATCGCCGCCTTGATGGCGTCTTCGGCAAGCACCGAGCAGTGAATCTTCACCGGCGGCAGCGCCAGGTGCTGTGCGATCTCCGTGTTCTTGATCTTTTCCGCTTCGTCAATGCTGCGGCCCTTCACCCACTCGGTGATCAAGCTGCTGGAAGCAATCGCGGAACCGCATCCGAACGTCTTGAACTTGGCGTCTTCGATGATGCCTTCCGGGCTCACCTTGATCTGCAGCTTCATCACGTCGCCGCAGGCGGGGGCTCCCACCAAGCCCGTGCCAACGTCAGACGCGTCCTTGTCCAGCGACCCAATATTGCGTGGGTTTTCGTAGTGGTCGATGACCTTGCCGCTGTACGCCATGATTCGTCTCTCCTGATGAAATGGATTCTGCGCCCGGTTTCGTCAAGCGTTCGCTAGTTCTGCGCTCAGTGCGCCGCCCATTCGATCTTGCTCACGTCGATCCCGGCCTGCGCCATTTCCCACAGGGGGCTCATGTCGCGCAGCTTACGAACGTGCTTCACCAGAGTCTCAACCGTGTAGTCGATCTCAGCCTCTGTGGTGGGCCGGCCGATACCCAGGCGGATCGACGTATGCGCCATCGCCTCGTCCACACCGAGGGCCCGCAATACATAGGACGGCTCCAACGAAGCCGAGGTGCACGCGGAGCCTGAAGACACGGCGATATCGCGAATCCCCATCATCAGCGACTCGCCTTCGACATATGCAAAGCTGACGTTGAGGTTGCCGTAGAAGCGGTGTTCACGGTCGCCGTTCAGCACGACGTCGGGAAGCTGGGCGGTCAGGCTGTTGTACATGCGCTCCCACAGGGCACGGATGCGGGCGTTGTCGCTCGCCATCTCCCGCTTGGCGATCGCACAAGCCTCGCCCAAACCCACGCACAACGGCGTCGGCAAGGTGCCGGACCGCATGCCGCGCTCCTGGCCCCCGCCGTGGATCAACGCGTGAAGGCGCACGCGCGGCTTGCGGCCGACATACAGCGCGCCGATACCCTTGGGGCCGTACATCTTGTGGCCCGAGATGCTCATCAGATCGATGTTCATTGCGCGTACGTCGAGCGGAATCTTGCCGGCCGCCTGCGCCGCGTCGGTATGAAAGAACGCTCCCTTGGCGCGAGCGATGGCGCCGATCTCTGTCAACGGCTGGATCACGCCAATTTCGTTGTTCACCGCCATCACGGAAACAATCGCGGTCTTGTCGGTCACCGCAGCCCGCAGCCTGTCGAGGTCCACGAGGCCGTTCTGCTCGACCGGCAGGTAGGTGACCTTGAAACCCTCTTCCTGCTCAAGGTGCCGGCATGCATCGAGAACGCACTTGTGCTCGGTGACGACAGTGACGATCTCATTGCGCTGGTCGCCGTAAAAGCGCGCGACGCCTTTGATGGCAAGGTTGTTCGATTCGGTCGCGCCGGACGTGAATATGATTTCCTTCTCGTCGGCGCCGATCAGGTCGGCGATCTGGGCGCGCGCCTTCTCCACACCTTCTTCGGCCTCCCAGCCGAACGAATGGTTGCGCGAATGGGGATTGCCGAACTTTTCGGTGAAGTACGGGATCATCACTTCAAGTACCCGCGGGTCCATTGGCGTCGTCGCCTGATAGTCCAGGTAGATCGGCAACTTTATGTTCGCGATACCAGCCATTCCCTCAACTCACATTGCCAGCGCCAGTGGCGCACGTTCGGCGCGGCGTGCGCGCACAACCAAATCCATCCACGCGGCCACGAAGCGATCCACGTCGGCCCGCGACGATGCCCAACCGAAACTGACCCGCAGCGCGCAGGCGGCAAGCGCATCAGGCACGCCCATCGCCTTCAACACGTGGGAATGGCCCACCTTGCCCGACGAACAGGCCGACCCCGAACTTACGGCGACGCCCGCAAGGTCCAAGGCGATCACCGCGATCTCAGCGGCCATACCGGGCAGCGCAAAGCACACGGTGTTGCTCATGCGGGCCGCACCGGCCCCAAACACCTGAACTTCCGGCGACATTGCGCGCAGGCGCGTCTCAAACAAATTACGGAGCGCATGCACACGCGCGCGTTCGCCGCGTTCACGCTCGACGGCTGCGCCAAATCCAGCGATCCCCGGCACGTTCTCAGTGCCGCCACGCAGGCCACTCTCTTGCCCGCCGCCGCGCACCATGGGCGCGACCCGAATCTGGGGCGCGGCAATCAGTGCCCCGACGCCTTGGGGTCCACCGAGCTTGTGCGCCGAAACCGTCACCAAGTCCGCGCCGAACAGGCCGCCGCGCGCAGTAACCCGGCCCGCCCCCTGTACCGCATCGCACAACAGCCACCCGCCAGCGGCGTGAACCAGCTTAGCCGCCTTGGCGACCGGCTGAATCACGCCGGTTTCGTTGTTGGCGAACATGACCGCAACACCGACCGGACCTGGCCCTGCCAGCATCCCCTGCAGCGCCGCCAAATCCAGGACGCCCGCCGCGGTCACCGGAATCTCGTTCACTGGCAGTCCCGCGGCAGCCGCGCTCGCCCGCACTGAGTCGTGTTCGATGGCCGAGACCAACAGCGCCTTGGCGCCGAGCGCCACCAGCGTATGGACGGCGAGCGCGTTCGCTTCGGTCGCGCCACTGGTGAACGTTATCTGCGCCGGGTCAACGCGCATCCATCCGGCCACCGAGTCCCGCGCCCGATCGACCGCGGCGCGCGCCAAACGCCCAAACCGGTGCACCGACGAAGGATTGCCACCCATCGCCAATGCCTCGGCCATCGCCGCGCCCACACCGGGACGAACCGGCGCGGTGGCGTTGTAGTCGAGATAGGCGACGCTCGCGTGCATGGAATTATTCCGCGGGCTCCACCGCCGCCAGCTTCGGCTCGAGCGCAGGCATGACGGGCGCGGCGATGCTTGTGTTGCGGGTCAGCGCCCCGCTGGTACCGAGAATTCGCTTGTTGATGACGTCGGCAAGGGAGACCGACGCGAGAAACAGGTGGATCTGGTTGCCGAGTTCCTCCCACAGGTCATGGGTGAGGCAGCGGCCCTTGGTGCCGTGACAGCCGGTCGCAGAGCCCGGGTGACAACGCGTCGCCGACAGCGGCTCATCGACCGCCACGACGACATCCGCCACGCGAATATCTTCCGCCATACGGCCCAGCCGGTAGCCGCCGCCCGGCCCGCGCACGCTCTTTACCAAGTGGTGGCGGCGCAGCTTGCCGAACAGTTGCTCAAGGTAAGAGAGCGAGATTTCCTGACGCTCGGCGATTTCGGCCAAGGACACCGGCCGTCCGGAGCTGTGGATCGCGAGATCGGCCATCGCCATGACGGCGTAGCGGCCCTTGGAGCTAAGCTTCATGGAGCGGACATCCCTACTTCGCGTTCACCGATCGCTTCGCCTGCCACTGCGCCTCGACATCTTCCTGCTCGCGCTGGCGCACTTCCAACTCGCCGACGCGCGCGCGCAACGTTTCAATCTGGTCCAACAACCCGTCAATCACCCGTGCCACCGGGTCCGAAATCTCGCCGGGTGTGCCATAGGCATCAAACCCAGGTTCCCGTTCGCCGCGCGCCTTGGCGATGCGCGCAGGGTTGCCGACGACCGTTGCGCCCGCGGGTACGTCCTTCAGCACCACTGCGTTGGCGCCTACGCGGGCATTCTCACCGACCGTGATCGGCCCCAGCACTTGGGCACCGGAACCAACGATCACCCCATCCTTCAAGGTCGGGTGGCGCTTGCGATTCACTTGGGCGGCTGAATCGACCGCAGGAGACGTGCCGCCCAGGGTAACCGCGTGGTAAAGCGTGACGTTGTTGCCGATCTCGGACGTTTCACCGATCACAACGCCGGTACCGTGATCGATAAAGAACCCGGTGCCGATCACTGCGCCCGGGTGGATCTCGATGCCGGTCAGAAACCGGGCAAGGTGAGCGATCCAGCGCGCTAGCAGATGCCACCGCCACAGCCACAGCCGGTGCGCGAGGCGGTAGACCAGGACGGCGTGGAAGCCGGGATAGGCCAGCCAGACTTCCGCGACCGACCGAACCGCGGGATCGCGCTCGAAGATCGCGGCGATGTCCTTGCGAATCGTGTCGAATGCCAAGGTGACTGTCCTTGATCGGGCCTGACCTACGTATGCTATAAGGTCCACGCTCCCGACCGTTTGGGGGCACGAAACCTGAGAGTAAGTTTAGTTGCCCGACTGGATTAGTCAAGTTTGTGACCGGCGCTTACTCACTGCGGCGGAAGTAATCCCGACTTGATGCATCAGTCTTTAGGGTGTGCGGGGAACCGGCGGTCCACCAAAGGGGCCGCGGCTAAGGAACTATGCCCGACGTCGTAATCAACGGCCCTGAAGGCAGGCTCGAAGGGCGGTACCACCGCTCGCCGCGCGCCAATGCCCCGATTGCGCTGGTGATGCACCCGCATCCGCGCTTCGGCGGCACCATGAACAACAAGGTCGTCTACCACGTGTTCCATGCGTTCGCGCGTGCGGGCTTTTCGGTGCTGCGGTTCAATTTCCGCGGCGTCGGCCGCAGCCAGGGCTCGTTTGACAACGGCCAGGGTGAGTTGGCGGACGCCGCCGCCGCCCTGGACTGGCTGCAGATGTACCACGCAGGTGCGACCCACACGTGGGTGAGCGGCTTCTCCTTCGGCGCCTGGATTTCGATGCAGTTGCTGATGCGGCGGCCGGAGATCGACGCGTTCATCTCGGTGGCGCCGCCCGCCAACATCTATGACTTCGCGTTCCTGGCCCCCTGCCCGTCCGAGGGCCTGATCGTCCAGGGCACCGCCGACGACGTAGTGCCCGAACCGGACGTGGCCAAACTTGCGCAGAAGCTGATGGCGCAGAAGGGCTCGGGCATTGAATACGAGACCGTGGCTGGCGCCGGACATTTCTTCGACGACGAGTTGGAGAAACTGACCGGCATCATCGACCGCTATATCGAACATCACCTCGCGCCTGAGGCGGCGAAGTGAGCGCGGCGCGCTCCGAGCTCCTCCAGGTCCTCGAACAGCGCCGGTACGTCCACCAGATCACCGACCGCGAGGCCCTGGATGCCAAGGCCGCGGCCGGCATCATCACCGGCTACATCGGCTTCGACTGCACCGCCAACAGCCTGCACGTCGGCAGCTTGGTGCCGATCATGATGCTGCGCCGCATGCAGCAGACCGGCCACAAGCCGATCGTCCTCATGGGCGGCGGCACCACCAAGGTCGGCGACCCCAGCGGCAAAGATGAATCGCGCAAGGTCCTGACCGACGCCGATATCGCCGCCAACAAGGACGGCATCCGGAAGGTCTTCAGCCAGTTCCTGAAGTTCGGCGACGGCCCCACCGACGCGGTGATGGTCGACAACGCCGAGTGGCTCGACCGCCTCGGCTACATCTCCTTCCTGCGCGACTACGGCGCCCATTTCTCGGTCAACCGCATGCTGACCATGGAAAGCGTCAAGCTGCGCCTGGACCGCGACCAGCCGCTGTCGTTCCTGGAATTCAACTACATGGTGCTGCAGGCCTATGACTTCGTCGAACTGGCGCGCCGCCTGAACTGCACACTGCAGATGGGTGGCTCTGACCAGTGGGGCAACATCGTCAGCGGCATCGAACTCGGCCGCCGCGTCGCTGGCCGCGAATTGTTGGGCCTGACCTCGCCGCTCATCACCACCGCGGCGGGCGCCAAGATGGGCAAGACCGCCCAGGGCGCGGTGTGGCTCAACGCCGACCGCGTGTCGCCCTACGACTACTGGCAGTTCTGGCGCAACACCCTGGACGGCGACGTCGGCCGGTTCCTGCGCCTATTTACCGACTTGCCGGAAGGCGAGATCGGGCGCCTCGAAGCGCTGCAGGGCGCGGAGTCGAACGAAGCCAAAGTAGTACTCGCTACCGAGGCCACGCGGCTGTGCCACGGCGATGCCGCGGCAACCGAGGCCCGTGAAACCGCGCGCCGCACGTTCGAAGAAGGCGAGTCCGCCGCCGGGCTGCCGACCTTCCCGCTCGACGCCGGCCAGCTAAAGGCGGGGATTCCAGCGTTCGAGGTGGTCGCTGCCTCCGGCCTGGTCGCTTCCAAGGGTGAGGCGCGGCGTATGATTCGCGCTGGCGGCGTGCGCCTGAACGACAGGCCGATCGCCGACGAAACGGCGCCGGTCACGGCCACTGATCTTGGTCCAGACAGCACGCTCAAGCTTTCCGTGGGCAAGAAGCGCCACGCCATCGGCATACTGGCCGGGTAGCCGCGCATACTCTCGCGCGCTAGCATCGCCGCATGCGCGCCCCCCGCCTCGTCGCAGCGTTCACCGCACTGGGCCTATTCGCGGCCGCCGATGCCGGCGCCCAGGCGCCCAGGCCAATCCCTGTCGACCTCGCGCTCATCCTGGCCGTGGACATCTCGCCCAGCGTCGATGACCGCGAGGGGTACTTCCAGCGCCAAGGCTATATCGACGCCTTTCGCAATCCGAAGGTTGTGCAAGCGATCCGCAACGGGCGCCAGGGGCGCATCGCCGTCACCTACGTCGAGTGGTCCGGAGTGAGCCAGTGGCGCATCGTCGCCACGTGGCAGGTGATCGGGTCGGCGGCAGACGCCGAAGAACTCGCGGCGCGCCTAGAACTCGTTCCGGTCGGGCGGGGCTCCGGGACCTCGATCACATCGCTGTTCGGATTGGCCTCGACGCTGTTCGTCACAGCGGGCGTGACTCCGGCGCGTAGGGTATTGGACGTATCCGGCGACGGCCCCAACAGCGCCGGTGGCATCCTCAACTTCGCCCGCGACGCGCTGGTGCGAGACGGCGTCACCATCAACGGCTTGCCGATCCTCACCGACGACGGCGGTAACTTCAACCTGCCGGACCTCGACGTGTACTACGAGGAATGCGTGATCGGCGGCCCGGGTTCGTTTGTCATCGCGGCCGATGGGTTCGAAGCGTTCGGCGACGCGATCCAGCGCAAGTTGATCCTGGAAATGGCCGGCGACCTTCCTGCGCCCCTGCGCGCGATTCCGGTCCAGGCGTTTGGTCCGCAGATCCCCGGCGCCAAAATCAATCGGCGCTACGCCCCCGATTGCGACATCGGCGAGAAGCTACGCTACCTCGACAATCCGAACATCGTACCGGACGGCCTGCGCCTGCCCATGACTCCACTCCCTCCGATGCCGCCGCGGTAGCGGGCCGGGCGCCCTCACCCGTCACAGCAACGCCGCTAGCCCCAGTTCACCGCGGCGATCGGCGGCAGGTAGCAGGATACTTGGGTCCACGCCTTGCCGCCGTTCTCGCTGATCCACAGGTTGCCCGTGGTGGAGCCAAATGCGAGGCGGTCGCCGCTGTCGTCCACCGTCAGCGCATGGCGATAGATCAGGTCGTAGCAGCCGACCTTGGGTAGGCCCCGGTTCAGCGGCTCAAAGGTCTTGCCACCATCGCTGGTGCGGTTCACCACGAGCTTGCCGTCGACCGCAACGCGCTTCTCGTCCTTCACGCCCGGCACGAACCACGCAGTCTTGGCGTCGTGCGGGTGCGCGACTACGGCAAACCCGAACACGGACGGCTTCACCTTTTTGATCTCGCGGAAATTCTCGCCACCATCGGCCGACCGGAAGATGCCGTTGTGATGCTGGCACCACACCACCCGCGGATCCGCGGCGGGGGACGCGATGCGGTGCACGTCCTGCATCGCCGGGTCGCCAGCCTTGTCCGGCGGCAGATATTCGTTGCGCATCCCGAAGCCCGCTTGGCGCCACGTCTTCGCACCGTCGTCGGACTTCCACACGCCGCCGGTCGAGATGCCCAGCGTCAGCTTGTTCGAATCGCGCGGGTCCACCAAGACCGTCCCGATGCCCGGCTGATCTCCGCCCACGCCCATCCACTTGGCGCGCTCAGGACGGTTCCAGAGTGTCTCGACCAGCGCCCAAGTGAGACCGTCGTCGCCGCTGCGGAACAAGCCGCCCGGGATCGTGCCGCACCAGATCACGCCGGGCTGGTCGGCCCCGCCGGCGGTGAAGTTCCACAGCGTGTCGACCGAAGGCCCATGCTTGGGATCGTCGCTCGTTTTAGGGAATGCCGGCGCCGGAGTCTCGCTCCAGGTCTTGCCGCCGTCTTCCGACCGGTGGAGCTTCACGCCGAAGTGGCCCAGACGAAGCGCTGCGAGCAGCAGGCCGGTGCGTGGGTCGGCGAACACCGCCGAGACCGGCTCGCCCAGGAACGCAGGTGCACCAACGCTCCATGAGCGTCCGCGCTTGCGGACCGCGAACAGCCCCTTCCTGCTGGAAATATAGAGCGTGCCGGCCATCGTTACCCCCCCGACAGTGCTTGGAACACGAATACTTCGTCACCGGGCGCAACAGCGTCAGACAGGCCGTCGCGGTCGCGCACCGATTCGTCGTTCAGAAATATGTTCACATGTTTGCGCAATCTGCCCTGATCGTCGAGGACGTACGAACGCAGATTGGGATTGCCGCTAAACACCGCATCGAGCGCTGCGCGCACGGTGCTACCGCCGACCCGCTGCGGCGGGCAAGCAACATGCCGCGCGAGATTGGGCGTGAAACTGACGCGCACCATTTGCCTAGTTGCGCTGCCCCTCGGGCGGCACGCCGGTTGGCGGAGTCGGCTCCGGAGTGCCTCCCAGGCCGAAGAACGGCATGCTCAGAATCCTCGTGATGCCCGGAGTCAACGCCGAGATCGGGTTCACGGTCATGGTCGGCTCGCTGGCCTTGCCGGTCACCCGAAAATCGGTCGCCAATAGGCCTTCCCCGATAATCAGCGGCCCGAGAATCGGCACCTTGCCCAGCACCGAGTTGAGCGGATAGAGCGGCACGACTGTGCCCTCAAGGTTCACGCTGTCCTTCGCCTTATTAAACTGTCCCTGCACCGCTACGCCGATCGCCTGCCCCTTGGCCAGCGCTTGATCCAGCGAAACGGTGCCACCCTCATAGGAGAACGGTGCCTCGAAGCCGGTGAAGGTGATGAAACCGCCGCCTTGCAACGTGTCCGCCAATCCCTGCAACGACGCCAGCGAGAACAACCGCGCTAGTGCCGGGGCGTGCTCGAGGCGGAACGCCGTCGAGACCGCCTTGCCCTGAGCAACCATGCCGGCGGGCGCGTAAATCATCCGAATGTCGGCGCGCAACCGGCCGCCGTTCACGCCCTGCAAAATACCCAGCGTCCCGACCAGTTCGCCACCGTTCTCGGTGGTGACGATGGCATCGGCGCCGCCAGACGTACCGGTGAGATTCAGGCGCACGGGCTCGCCGTCCGCCATCAGCGCCGTGGCGTCGATCCCGGTCCAAACTCCGGACCAGGTCGCGGTCCCCGACAGCGTCGCGAATACAAGCGTGTCGGTCAGGTACAGCCGGTCGAATCGGGCCCGTACCACAACACCGGGCAGATTGGTCTCGGGCTCATGCGGCCTGCTCTCACGCTCGAACACCGGCCGCAGGTCCAGCGCAGGCCCGGCCACCTCCACTGTCAGCGTATTGCCGTCGGCCCGCGTTATGGTGCCGGTGAGATTGGTCTCGCCTAACACCAGCCGTGCGATCGTCAAACGCAGGAGATCGCCCTGCCCATCGAGGTCCACGGTGCCCGCCGATACTAGGCCCGCCGCGGACACTGCGTAGGAATAGACCTGCAACTTGCCGCGCGCATCAGGCACCAACGTGAGTTCGGCGACGCCATCGGTGCCGGCAAGTTTGTCCCAGATCGGCGACGTAACCGTCGCGTCCTTTAAATTGAGCGTTACCTTGGCGCCACTCAGCGCCGCCCCGCGCGTATCGGCATCTACCTTCGCGGCCAAGGGCCCGGTCATCCACGTGGACGTGTCGAACCCAAGTTCGCGCCGCATCGTGTCGTCGAGGACGGCTTCCAGCGACAGGCGCGCACCGGCAGCTCCCTCGCCGCCCAGGTGCCACTCCACCCGCACCGGCAAACCGTTGGCGGCGAACTCGCCACGTGCGGACCCTGCACGTACGTCGATCGACATCGAACCGGACGCAGCGAGTCCCGGCAGCGTTACGGTCGCCGCGGGGACTGCAATCGCTCCGTCCGGTCTGCCATCCAGAACCAGGTGCGCCTTGCCGGGCGAACGCGGCGACTTGTCCCACGCGGGGACGGGCGTGCTCACCGCCGCCGCAACCAGATCAATCGTGACGTCGGCGTGGCGCAACTCCCAGCCGACCGAGTCGATCGCCGCTGTGACAACCGCCGGACCGGTGACGAACGACCCCAACGCGACACCCAACGCCGCACGCCCCGCGTCGTCGAGGGTTGCGCCAACCGTGGTGTGAGTCGGCGCCGCGGCGCCGCTGGCAAACGCATGCTGAACCGCCAAGTTCATCGGCACGCCGTTGACGTTCAACGTCCCCTGACCGGAAGCGGTTGCACCGTCCACTTTCACGGCGATCGTTCCTGCGGACACAGACAAACCGTAGGGCAAGCCCGCAAGAGCGAAGTCCCGCAAGTTGGCGGCAACCGCATAGCCGACGTCGTGCACGCTCACGCCCTCGTGCACCGGCGACACAATGCGCCCGCGCGCAGAAATCGTCCCCTGCATCCCCGTGGGAAGCTCCAATGACAACGGCGGCGTCCCGAGAATCTTGGCGGCCTCTGAAGTTCGCCCACTCGCGACCACGTCTACCGTCATCACCGGAATCGCCGTGTCCAGCCCGGCGATGTGCACGGTCCCCTCGCTAAGCGCCATCTCGCCGATGGTTCCCCGTGCGAGCACGGCGTCGAAGGTGGTTCCTGTCATATGCGCGGTTCCCTGCGCTCCGCGCAGTTCCGGCAGGCCGTCCAAGTAGGTCGTGACGGCGCCAGTGTAGGCAAACGTCATGTCGATCTCGTCCTGCCGCAGCGGCAGGTCCCGCAACCGCCCGGGGTCGGTGTGCATGTGGACGCCACCTTCGGTGACGATTCCGCTATGCACGTTCCGCGTGACCCAGTCCCGCGTGAACGGCGCGAGTTCGCGCGGCCACAGCGCCTCAAGCTGGTCCGCCGGCAGGCTCTTCCAGGTGGCGTCGATCGTTAGACCAACGCCAACTGGCTCGATCGCAACGATGACACTGCCTTGGGCTTGCGCCGCCCCTTTCGCGACAAACATGTCGTCGAGCCGGATCGTGCGGAGCCCCTCCAGTACACTGCCGCGTGCTGAAATCTGACTGAACGACTGAGTCACGTTCCAGATTTCTGGAATCGCCAACCGGCCCGCGCCGGCCGTGATGTCAAAGTCGAAGCGGCGAACGGCGCCATCCGCACCAATCACCGCCCCGACACGCCCGGTTACCGGCGCGTCCAGGCCGGCTGCGTAGTCGAGCGCCGAGACCGGCACCGCAGGCCGAGGCCCCGCTGCAGCCAATAAGCGTCCCGGATTGAGGTCGGCGAGGTCGATGGCGACCTGCAGTTCGCCTTTGGCCTGGGAAAACGCTGCGGTCCCGCCGATCCGAATGCTGGTGCCGCCAACGTCCAGGCCGGCCTGCATCTTCACCGCAACGCCTTCGGTGCTGCGCTGCACTGTCGCGTCAACGGCCGGGGCATGCCAAGTCTGGCCGGCAACCGCGTCGTCGAGCCACAGCACGCCGTCGGTGATCGCTAGTTCCTGGAGGTACGCCGCCGGCGTCCCCGCCTGACCGCCGGCGCTGAGCGCTGCGAGCAACGCCTGGATCATGCCGCTCGTGTCTCCCGCCCCGGCCTGCGGCTTGCCAAACGAGAATCTCCCGTCGGCGTCACGCGCAAACCTCAGCTCAGGGTGAAAGAACTCGATTGCCGTCGGCGCAAATATCCCGCGCAACAAGGCTTGGCCCGAGAGCGCGATGGAAACCTCGGGTGCACTGGCCAACACGTTGTTGCCGGCATCGAGAACTCGAACATTCACGGCACGCAGATCGACATTCCGCTGCCAGCCGCCCCAGGCCAGCACCGTGTCCCCAATGGCGACATGGAGGCCCGCGTCCTCGAAGCGCAACGACCGCTCGAAATAGGGCGAGAGGAATGCGACGGAGATTGGCCCTGCCGCAATCAGCCACGTCGCCGCTGCCATCACGGCAGCACCGCCTGCCAGACCGGCAGCCAGCACGCGCACCAGCACTTTGGTTGCGGGTTTGACCAATACTGCTCCGTTCCCGCTGCCTGAGGCCGATCCTGGCCGGCCCAACCTATTACCACGCCGACTAGGCCCGACTTATGGCAAAAATCAGGCTGGAGCCTTGACGGGGGTAGCCGTCGCGGCGGACCTTGCCTTGACCCCACCATGGCCTCCTTCGCTCTCCTGTCCGAGATCCAGCGTCTGCCGAATGCATTCGACGGCGGCCAGGCCGCGGTTCTGCGCGAGCGGTTGTTGGAGGCCGCGCGGGAACGGGGCGGGACCGGCCTGGAATTCGCGCTCAAGGACCTGGCCAAACAGCGCGCCGGCGCAGGCCTGCTAGACGCGATTCTCGGCAACAGCCCGTTCCTCGGCCATGCGGTGATCGCCGATCCACAGCACTTCCTGTCGTTGGCCGAGCGCGGCGCCGAACAGTCGCTCGCGGCGATACTGTCCGCATCGGTGGCCGCGGACAGCGGCGACACTGACCTCGAACGATTGAAACGGACCCTGCGTCAACTCCGTCTGCGAGCGGCCGTAACGATCGCGGTCGCCGACGTCGGGAATGTTTGGGACCTGCCCAAGATCACCCGGGCCCTTAGCGACTTCGCCGATGCGGCAATCGCTGCGGCCGTGCGGACCTTGCTCCGGCGCGCCGGCCTGGCCGGCTCCGATCCCGGAGTGAACAGCGGCTATATCGTGTTCGCCCTGGGCAAGCTCGGTGGCCGTGAACTCAACTATTCCAGCGACGTGGACCCCATCATTCTGTGGGATCCGGAAAAGGCTCTTGCATGGGGCGATGCGGCGGAAGAACGGTTTGTCCGCCTCACCCAAGACTTGGTCGGAGTGCTTCAGGACCGGACCGCGGACGGCTACGTCTTTCGTGTCGATCTGCGCCTCCGGCCGGACGCCAACGCTACTCCGGTGGCGGTCTCGCTCCCGGCTGCCGAGGCCTACTACGAAAGCGTTGGGGCAAGCTGGGAACGGGCCGCGTGGATCAAGGGCCGCGCCATCGCCGGCGATATCGCGGCTGGCGAGGCCTTCCTGAAGCGCCTCACACCGTTCTTGTGGCGCAAGAATCTCGACTTCGCTGCCATCGCCGACATTCATGCGATGAAGAGCCGCATCCACGCTCACTACGGGCATGGCGAAATCCGGGTGCGCGGGCACAACGTCAAAGTGGGTCGCGGCGGGATCCGGGAGATCGAATTCTTCGCACAAACCCAGCAACTCGTTGCCGGCGGGCGCGATCCGCGTCTGCGCGTCCCCGACACGTGCGGCGCCTTGGCCGCGTTGGCGGCCTCCGGAGTGATCACGGCGGCGGTCGCGGGCGAACTGACCACCGCCTATCGCACGCTCCGCACCGCCGAGCATCGCATCCAAATGATCGGCGACGAGCAGACCCACACCATTCCGGAGGACGACCCCGGCTTCAAGCGCTTCGCGACATTCCTGGGCTATGACGAACCCGAACGCCTCGAGGTGGAACTCCGCGGTCAAATGGAGTTGGTTGCGAGGCACTACGACCGGCTGTTCGAGCAGACCGCGGCCGCCGATGCCAACCGCCCGGCATTCACCGGTTCAGCGCAGGCTGCCGATGGATTCACCGCGTTGCGGTCCGCCGGATTCCAGAACCCCAGCGCGGTGGCGGACGTCATCGCGACGTGGCTGCAGGGCCGCTATCGGGCCACGCGGTCGCCGAGAGCCCGCGCCCTGCTCGGCGACCTTCTTCCCGCCATCGTCCGGGCTTTCGGAGGCACAGCCTACCCCGACGCCGCGCTTCTAAGCTTTGACACGATGCTCGCGGCGCTTCCCGCCGGCGTGCAGCTGTTTTCGCTGTTCCAAGCCCACCCGGAGCTTCTTGCGCTGGTGGCCGAGGTGATGGGCACGGCGCCGCGCTTGGCCCAGGCACTGAGTACCCGCCCTGGGGTCCTCGACGTTGTATTGCAGCCCGCATTCCTCGACCCGCTGCCGCCGCCGGAGGCGCTTACTGCCGATTTGGAGGCGGCCCTCATCGGGAGTGCGTTCGAGGAGGCGCTCGACCGCACGCGCCGCTGGGTGGCCGAGCGCCACTTTCAGATCGGAGTGCAGATGTTGCGCGGCCGAGCGGACGCTACCGCCGCCGGCCGCATGAACAGCGACGTCGCGGAAGCGGCGATCGGCATCTTGTTGCGCCGGGTCAGTGCGGAGTTTGCCAAGTCCCACGGCTTGGTTGCCGAATCGGCCTTCGCGGTCATCGCGTTGGGAAAGTTGGGCGCCCGCGAGATGACCGCCAGTTCCGACCTCGATCTCCTGCTGATCTATGATTGCCCGGGTATCGACGTGCCGTCGGACGGCCCGCGCCGGTTGCCGGCGGCGCAGTACTTCGCGCGGCTGGCCCAGCGCCTCGTGTCCGCGATCAGCGCACCGACTGCCGAAGGGCGCCTCTATGAGGTCGACACTCGCTTGCGGCCATCGGGATCCAAGGGCACCGCAGCAACCCTGCTGGAGACCTTTCTGCGCTACCAGCGCGACCAGGCATGGACCCTGGAACGCATGGCGATGACCCGCGCGCGGTTCGTTGCGGGCGATGCGGCGCTCGGGGCGCGTACCACGGACGGCATCCGCGCGACGCTCGCCTCGCGCATCGACCCAGGCGCCTTCCGCAACGACGTCGCCTGGCTGCGCGCCAGGGTCGCGCAGGAACATCCGAGCGCCGATCCGTGGAATGTGAAGTATGTCCGCGGCGGGCTGATGGACGCGGAAATGCTGTGCCAATACCTGCAGGTGCGCGCCGCCGGCACCCACCCAGAAGTCGTCAACCCGGATACGGCCGCGGCATATCGCGCGCTCGCCACGGCCGGCCAAGTCGCGCCCGCCGTCGCCAACGACCTTGTGCCCGCGACCGTGCTGTTGCGCACGGTGCAAATGTTCCTGCGACAGTGTTCGGCGGCCGCGTTCGACGCCACTACGGCACCCGATGGCGTCCGGGCGGCGATCGCTCGCTTCGCCGGATTTGTCGACTTTGCCGCCTTGCAGTCGGCACTTGTCGAAGCTGAGCGCCGGGTCTACCTACGTTTCCAGGAGCATGTGCCGGACCCACGTTCCGCCACGCCCACCGAATAAGGAGACCGCCATGGCTGCTGGACCGCAAGAAGGGGATCGCGCCCCGGACTTCAAGATGGAAACCGATGCCGGCGACACCGTCAGCTTAGCCAAGCTCAAGGGCAAGCTCGTCGTTGTGTACTTTTACCCGAGGGACGACACCCCGGGTTGCACTAAGGAAGCCATCGCGTTCACCGGTGCACTGCCGAAGTTCGAAAAACTGGGCGTGACCGTGATCGGTGTGTCGAAAGACTCGTGCGCTTCCCATGCCAAGTTCCGTGAAAAATACACGCTGTCGCACACCCTCGCCGCCGATGAAGACGGCAAGGTGGTGGGCGCCTATGGCGTGTGGGTCGAGAAGAACATGTATGGCAACAAGTCGATGGGCATCGAGCGCGCCACCTACCTGATCGACGGTAAGGGCGTGATCCGCAAGGCGTGGCGCAAGGTCAGCGTCGACGGCCACGTCGAAGAGGTTCTCGAAGCCGCAAAGGCGCTCGGCTAGCGGCGCCGCGCAACCAATTCCGGACGGCCGTTAACCCATCACTATCTTGTGGATAATGGTGTGATTCGGTGATTCCCGTTGTTGCCAACCCCCGGCGAACCCGGTAGTGCTGACGGATGGGTCCAACGCAAGTTGAGACCCTGCGGGCGCGGGCGCGCTTGCCGGTTCCAGGAACCAAAGGGGGAGGCATGGACGGCGACGCCCGTCAGCGTGTGCGGGAGACCCTCGACCACCTTTTTCCCGAACGTCAGTTCTATTACCGCAGCGAGGGCGTAGTCCGCTTCGTTACCCTCGGCAAGACCGCGCAAATCGCGGTTTGCTGCACGGCTCTAGCATTGGTCGGCTGGATGCTGTTCACCAGCGCAGAAGTCCTTCTGCGCAACCAAATCATCGACGCCAAGAACACCCGCATCCGCGAAGTAACGCTGGCCTACGACGTGCTGGCGCAACGCTCCTATGACGCGCAGCGCCAAATTCTGACGATCACCGGACAGATTGAGTCGCAACACCAGCAGCTAGTGGACCTCGTCGCCTACCGCACCCGGCTGGAAGGCCAGCTCGGCGAACTCCATGGCGCCCTAGACACGGCAACCGGTCTGCGCGACACCGCGCAGGCGCGCACCAATGAACTCCAGCGCCAAGTCGCGTCGCTGCAGACCGAGATGACGGCCGCAGCGACCGCCAATCGAACGCTCACCCAAGCGCTCGCAGCGGCCGATGCTTTAGGTCGCAACGCCATCAAAGAACGCGACATCGCCCAGGCAGCCCACACCGCTGTGACCCGGCAGTTCGACGACGCCACCGGTGCAAGATTGGCTGCGGCCGAGGCCGAACGGCGTGCCGAGGCCGCCCTTGCCGATGCGCGCGGGCAGTTGGCTCTGGCGACGCGGGAGCACGACGATGCTCTGGCCCGCAACGCCGACCTCGGCAAGCAGGTCGCCGACCTCAACGCCCGGGTCAACAAGGCCACGGATCACACCACGGAGATGCTGGCCAATCTTGCCAAGGCCGAGGACCAAGCGATCGCCATGGGCGTGCAGCGCGAGGAGGCCATGCGCTCGCGCGACTTCATGGCCAAGCTTGCCGATGAACTGCAGTTCCGCCTGACCGACGTGAAGGCATCCCAGGGCGAGTTGGTCGCCCGGCTCAACGATCGGGCCACTGCCGGCGTGAACCAAGTCGAAGCCGTGATCAAAGAAACCGGCCTCGACCTAGAGCAACTCTTGGCAAACGCCGATCCCGATGGCGGTCCGGCGATTGG
The DNA here is from genome assembly GCA_947481575.1 of Alphaproteobacteria bacterium. Taxonomy (GTDB): domain Bacteria; phylum Pseudomonadota; class Alphaproteobacteria; order UBA2966; family CAIVPW01; genus CANKGV01. The sequence goes on along the minus strand of CANKGV010000004.1, from coordinate 41,287 downwards.
CGGTCCGTTGGTGCCGATTGGGTTTGCGACCTTCGCCGGCCGGCAGGTGGCTGCGCTCGACATCGGCGCTGACCCGTTCTACGAGGCGGTGGCCAACACCGAACAGCAACTGGACCGTTGGGCGACGCTGCAGCACGCGTTGAGCCGCATTCCCTTGATCGCGCCGATCGATGAGTTCTCGGTGTCGTCGGCCTTTGGGGCGCGCAAGGATCCGTTTACTGGCCAGGCCGCGTTCCACGAAGGAGTCGACCTCGCCGCGCCGATCAAAACCCAAATCCGCGCGCCGGCCCCGGGCCGGGTCACGCGAGTCGGCTACTGGGGCTCCTACGGCCTCATGGTCGAAATCGACCACGGCTTTGGCATGGTGACCCGCTATGGTCACCTGTTGTCGACGCCGCTGAAGAGGGGCCAGCAGGTCGCCTTCCGTCAGGACGTTGGCTTGGTCGGAAGCAGCGGCAGGTCCACTGGCTCCCATGTGCACTACGAAGTACTGTTCAACGGCAATTTGCAGGATCCTGCAAAGTTCGTGAAAGCGGGTCGCTATGTTTACAAGAACGGAGACTAAGAAAGTGGCTGCGGAAGCTCCTCGGCCGTCACCGGTCCCCGCAGGGGCCCGCGGCGCGCCATCGATCATCAGTGCCAACTTGCACATCGTCGGCAACCTCAAGACCGAAGGCGAGATCCAGGTCGATGGCGTCATCGATGGTGACGTTACCGCCCAGGCCCTCACCATCGGCAGCCACGCCCGTATTTCCGGCGAATTGGTGGCCGACGACATCGTCGTACACGGCCAGATCTCCGGCAAAATCTCTGCGCGCTCGGTGAAGCTGGCCAAGACCGCCAAGGTCATTGGCGACATCCTGCACGAAGTCCTGGCGATCGAAGCGGGTGCCCATATCGAGGGCCAGTTGCGCCGCCTCGACGATGACGCCAAGGAACGCGCGCGCAAGGAAGCGGCCGAGGCGAAGATGGCCGAGCACCGCGCCCAGGGCCCCAAAGTCGTGGCCGAGGGCAAGGGTCTCGTAGCAGCGGGCTAACCCGCCGTTGCGGCCCGCGCGGGCCGCACACCGGACCCAATTCGGCGGTCGCCGCGTCCTGGCTTGGTGATGCGCACCACCGTGTGCTGGCGGTAGAACGCACGATCGCTGCGGTCCCCAACCGGCACAGCGCGCACCGACGATAGCCGCCCCTGCTGCGGTTGCTGCCCCCACACCTAAGCGACGCCGTCCGCACGCCGGACCAGCGCGCGAGGCCCGCCGTGCCCCTGCCGCCGATCGGCCATGTCCCGATCCGCATCTCGCCATCGTATCCGCCACAACTTTGTCACAGCTTGCCCCCGGCACGGCCACAAGGGGGTGGCTACCTGTAGGCGGCGCTGGACTGCACTCATCCGTGCGCACCCTAACCCCGGGAGAGCAGACGATGACGAATGTTCACGCCCTGTCCACGTTGCTTGCCGGATTCCTCGCGATGGCCGCTTGCACGTTTCCCGGAGCAGCCACCAACCCGCCTCTCGGACTGACGTTTACCAACGTGTGCGCCTCCGTCCCCGTGACGGCCCACGCTGTCTACGTCGTCTGGGAGCCGGATCGCGGCTGGGAGACCGCCAGCCTCGACGCGCTCGGCGACCTCGATCCCACCGAGCGCAAGGCCGCATTCATCGCCGCCGTTACGCCAATCGTCATGGCAGTCGACGCAGCCATCCTGCGGGACCGGGCCCGGTTGGTCGCCGTACGCGAACACCTAGGGCAGGGCTGCGCCCTCGATACCGGTTCGGCGATCTGGCTCGACGATCTCGCCGGCCACTACGGCGGCGACGCACAGAACATCGAGACACTGCACGCCAAGGTCGACGTCATTCCCCCGTCGCTGGCGGTCGCTCAGGCGGCCATCGAGTCGGGTTGGGGTACCTCGCGCTTCGCCGCCGAAGGCAACGCTCTGTTCGGGGAGCGGGTATGGAGCGAACGCATCGCCAACATGATGGCGCGCGAAGCGGCCGTGCGGGTGCGCGCCTTTTCATCGCTGTACGAGTCGGTGGAACGCTACACGCTGAACCTGAACACGAACCCGGCCTACGCCGGATTCCGCGATGTGCGCGCCGGCCTGCGGGAACGCGAAGGCGCGGTAGCCGGCATCCCCCTGGCGGCCACCCTCACCAAGTACTCCGAACGCCGCTCCTACGTGAACGACATCGTCGCCACGATCCGGGCAAACGGCCTGCAACCGCTGGATCACGTCCTGGCGGCATTCGGCCCCAATTCCCCCACCCGCACATAGAGGGCGCGTACTCCAATGAGCCGTATTCTCGCATCGGCGTTGCCGCCGGCGTTCGCGACCCCCGCACGGTCCACTTGCGGAGGTTCCCATGGCGCGCGCTGAACTGAGTCACCAATCCGTTGCGGTAGGCGCCGCCGCGTGCGGTTGCGCACGCTGCGGCCTCGAAGGTGCCGATGACGATCCGCCCGCACAGCGCGTCCGCCTGGCCTGTCCGGATTGCGGTGCAGAAATCTGGCACCAGACGAATTCGGCAGCGCCGTCGTGCTTCCGCGTGGTCAACGCAGTATTCCAAACACCGCGGCCGAGTCGTGCCGGCGCCGCGCCGCCGCCGCGAACTACGCGGTAGCGGTGGACCGGTCCGGCCCGACGGCGGCCGCGAGCGATGCGTTCAGGAAGTCGTTGATATCGCCGTCGAGCACGCCTTGGGCGTTGCCCTTTTCCACCCCCGTGCGCAGGTCCTTCACCATCTGGTAGGGCTGCAGCACGTAGGACCGGATCTGGTGACCCCAGCCAATATCGGTCTTGGAGTCGTGCGCGGCTTGGCGCACCGCGTCGCGCTTGTCGAGCTCCAGCTGATAGAGGCGCGCCTTCAGCATGCTCATCGCCGCAGCCTTGTTCTTGTGCTGCGAGCGGTCCGACTGGCACTGCACCACGATCCCGGTGGGACCATGGGTGATGCGCACTGCACTGTCGGTCCGGTTCACGTGCTGGCCGCCGGCTCCCGACGCGCGATAGGTATCGATGCGCAGGTCGGCTTCCTGGATGTCGACCTCGATATTGTCGTCCACCACCGGGTATACCCACGCACTGGCAAAGCTAGTGTGGCGGCGCGCCGCCGAGTCGAACGGAGAAATGCGCACCAAGCGGTGCACACCGCTCTCGGTCTTGAGCCAGCCGTAGGCATTGGGACCGGTGATCTTCACGGTCGCAGACTTGATCCCGGCTTCTTCGCCGGGGGTCTCCTGTTCCCACAGAACCTTGAAGCCGTTGCGCTCGGCCCACCGCACATACATGCGCAGCAGCATCTGGCCCCAGTCCTGGGACTCGGTACCGCCAGCGCCCGCATGCACTTCTAGATACGCGTCGTTGCCGTCCGCTTCGCCCGACAGCAGGCTTTCCACCCGCTGACGCTCGGCGCGCTCGCGCAGCTTGCTCAAATCGGCGATGGCGTCGGTCACGACCGACTCGTCGCCCTCGCCTTCCGCCATCTCGACAAGTTCGACCGCGTCCCGGAACTCCCGTTCCAGGCCCTCGAAGTTCTTGATCAGGAGTTCGACGCGATTCCGGTCGCGCATCGCCGCTTGGGCGCGCGCCGTGTCGTTCCAGAAGCCGGGAGCCTCTACGGCAGCGTTCAGCTCGCCGAGGCGCTTGCGCGCAGCGTCGGGGTCAAAGACGCCTCCTCAGGAGCGCGATCGAGTCGCGGATTTCCTTGGCGATCTGTTCTGCTTCGGTGCGCATCGGCGTCTTGTAGCCGAACCGGCCTGGGCCGGACTAGTACAGACCGCGGGTCTGCGCTCCATCGAACGGCACGAAGCCATAATCCAGCACCAGCGCGTCGGCAGCGGTCGGTTCGGTGCCGGGCTTGAATGCCTCCAGAATCACTTCCTTATCGCCCGGCGCCGCCGGCTTGCCGGTCTCGGCGTTGATCCGGACCAGGCGGACGCCCGCAGGGATGCGGAACGGTATGGTCGGCCTGCCCTTCAATGCCTGGGCCATGAAATCACGGAAGATCGGCGCCGCCGTAGTCGCACCTTGCTCATCGCCGCCCAGGGTGCGTGGGCTGTCGAAGCCCACGTAAACGCCAACCGCCAAGTCCGGGGCAAAGCCCACGAACCAGTTGTCCTTGGCGTCGTCCGTGGTTCCGGTCTTGCCGGCCAGCGGCTTGCCGACGGAAGCGACCGTACGGCCGGTGCCGCGCTGCACCACGCCCTCCAGCATCGAGGTCATCTGATAGGCAGTGACGGTGTCGACGATCTGGGCGCGGTTATCCGGTACCTGCGGCACGCCCTGGTTGAACCACTTAACGTTGGCGCAGTTCACGCACGGCCGCGCATCGTGTCGGAAAATCGTCTTGCCGTTGCGATCCTGTACGCGGTCGATCAAGGTCGGCGTGATTGCCTTGCCGCCGTTCACGATCTCGGCGTACGCGGCAGTCAGGCGCATCAGTGTCGTCTCGCTCGAACCCAGCGCCATCGACAACAGCGGCGGCAACTGGTCCACAACGCCAAAGCGCTTGGCATAGCTGCCGACGGTATCCATGCCCACGTACTGCGCCAGCCGCACCGTCATCAGGTTGCGCGACTTTTCGATACCCAGCCGCAGCGTGCTCGGGCCGTAGAACGTCTGCGAATAGTTGGCGGGCTTCCACTTGCCCAGACCCGGGCCTTGGTCCAGCACGAACGGCGCGTCCAACACTAGGCTAGCCGGCGTGAAACCGTGGTCGAGGCCGGCCATGTACACGAACGGCTTGAATGCCGACCCCGGCTGACGCATCGCCTGGGTGGCGCGATTGAACTGGCTGGTGGCGTAGCTGTAGCCGCCGACCATTGCCAGCACGCGGCCAGTGTGGGGGTCGAGCGCCACGAGGGCGCCGTCCACGTTGGGAATCTGGCGCAAGGCGAAATTTCCCTGCTGCGGCAGCGCTTCCACGGCGATCACGTCGCCGATGGTCAGCACATCAGTCGCCTTTTTCGGCGCAACGCCGACCCGCTGGCCCTCGCGCCATTTCCGCGCCCAAGCCATGTCCTTCATCAAGATGATGCCGCGCGACCCACTGCTGAAGCCGATCTCGGCGCGGTCGTCGGCCACCGCCAGCACCAGCGCGACGCGGCGATCGTCACCCAGTTGGGTCGGCACCGGCGTCGCCATCAGGCGGCGTTGCCAATCCACTTCCGGATGCTCGATACGCGTGACCGGACCGCGCCAGCCATGACGGCGATCGTAGTCTTCCAATCCGACCCGTAGGACCTTGGTGGCGATGTCCTGCAACCGCGGGTCAAGCGTCGTGCGCACCGAAAGACCACCGCCGTACAGGTCCTTCGATCCGAACCGCTGCGCCAACTCACGGCGCACTTCCTCGGTGAAGTATTCCGCCGAATAGACCGGGGTCTCTGCGCGCGGATTGATCTGGAACGGCGTCGCCTGCGCCATCTCGGCTTCGGCGCGCGTTACCTTGCCGGTTTCCAGCATGCGGCCGACCACCCAATCGCGGCGCTCCTTGGCTGCGTCCGGATGGCGGATCGGGTGATAGTTGGTCGGCCCCTTGGGCAGGGCGGCCAAATAGGCGACCTCGGCAATCGACAGTTCGTCGAGCGGCTTGTTGAAGTAGTTCAGCGCGGCCTGGGCCACGCCGTAGGAGCCAAAGCCGAGGTAGATTTCGTTCAAGTAGATTTCGAGAATACGGTCCTTCGACAGCGCTTTCTCGATGCGGAACGACAAGATCATTTCCTTGATCTTGCGCGATGGCGTGACCTCGGTCCCGAGCAACGAAAGTCCCGGCAGCTTGGCGACCTGCTGGGTGATGGTGGACGCGCCGATCGGCCGCCGTTCACCCCAGTGCAACGCGTCGAACAGCACAGCGCGCACGACTGCGGTCACGTCCACACCGGGGTGCGAATAGAAATTCTGGTCTTCCGCCGACAACACCGCGTCGATCACCCGCTGGGGGATCGCGGCGATCGGCACGAATACGCGCGGTTCCTTGGCGTATTCGGTCAGCAACCGGCCGTCGCCGGCATAAATGCGGGACGTGGTCGGCGGCTCGTACACCGCAAGCTGGGAGTACGCCGGAAGGTCCCGGCCGAATTGGTAAAACACAAACAGAACGCCGCCGGCGCCGGCCAGCGCCGCCACGGTCAGAATGCCGAACATCCAAGCAATGAAACGGATCATGTGTCCCAGGTGCGTGGCCAACGCGGCCGTCTAGGGGGGGACTCGTCCCCCGAGCCCGCCGGCAACCTTGCGCAACAATATGACTGAAATGTGACCCGGCCGCCCGGCCCTACACCGGGTGCTGGTCGAAAAACTGCTTCACCGCCCGTGCGATAGCGTCGATCACCGGCTTGCGGCCATCGGCCCGGGTCAGTGCCCGCTCGTCCGTCGAGTTGGACAAATACCCCAGCTCGATCAACACCGACGGCACTTCGGGGGCCTTCAGCACCGCAAATCCGGCAAAGCGGTGCGCCGTCGGCAGCACGTGCCACGACTTGCTTAACTCCGGCACCAGCAAGCTGGCAAACGACGCCGAGAACTTCATCGTCTCGCCCTGCAGTAGGCTGATCAGGATCGCCGCTACGTCCGTCGGCTGGTCGCCGATCGGCAGGCCACCGGCCGCGTCCGCCCGGTTCTCGCGCGCCGCCAGTGCATCCGCCGCGGCGTCCGATGCCGTCTTCGACAGGGTATAGACACTGGCACCCGTGATCTGGGACGTCGCGATCGAGTCCGCGTGAAGCGAGATGAACAGCGATGCCGCCGCCGCCTCCGACTTCGCTACGCGCTGATTCAGCGCCACGAACGTGTCGCCATCGCGTGTCAGGATCACGGTGTACTTGCCGGTGGCTTCCAGCGCCGTGCGCAGTTCGCGCGCCACGGCCAGGGTGATGTCCTTCTCCTTGACGCCGCTCAGACCGATGGTGCCGGGATCAACGCCCCCGTGACCCGGGTCGAGCACGATCACCGGCTTGCCTGCGGGCTTTGACGGTACGGTCTTCAGTGCTGACGGCGCAGCAAACGCGACCGCCGGCGGCGGCGTGCGCACGAATGCTTCTGCGCGTATCGGTTTCACGTCCACGACCAGGCGGTACTTGAACGGCCCGTCCGGCGGCAACACGAACGTCTTGGCGATCTCCACCGGCCCGGACAGGTCCAGCACCAGGCGCGAAGTCTTTTCGTCGTACCGGCCGTACCGGAACTGCTGGATTACGCCGAACTTGCGTCCTTCGTCGGCCTTGGTGATCTGCCAATCGACCGGCGGCAGGTCGATAACCAAGCGGTATGGCTGGTCGAGCGCGAATACCGAGAACTTAACGTCGGCGGTGAGGTCGAGGACAAACCGGGTCGCACCTCCCTGGTCCCCGATGCGGACACCGGTAACAGTGGGCGTAGTACCGGCGCCGGCCGCAACACTGGCCGTCAGCAGCAACCCCAGCAGTAGCGTGACCAGTCGGGAAGCGGCGGCCACGATCCTCGAATCCGGTTGAGCGTTCGCCCCTCGACCTATGGTGGTCCAGCCCCGCTCGCCCCACCACATATACAGCGCGCTGGACTCGAGCCGCAACGGCAAGCAGTCCGCGGGTTTCGCCCAAGCAACAACATTTCGTTTGGGAAATGGGGGCGGCGGCACTACTATCACCCTTGCGAACCTCCGTAGCTGGCTTGCGATCCCGTTTTGTTCCGGGTGCGCAACGGCGCGGTGGCGGCAGTTCCGATGGCGGCGGCAACGCTGTGAATACGGACCGTCGCCGCTGGCGCTCAAGGCAACGCGGAGCAATTAGGAACCCGAAGCCGGCCCGGTCCTTGGGATAATCTCAGGGGCCGGAGGCAGCCTCCCAGACCGCTCGCGCGGCAGGAATTGGGCGCCACCGGTTTCGCACAGACCAAGGCGGTTCCGCGCGCTTCTGTTCGCAAGTGCGCGGCCCGCTACGGAGTATGTCGCCGAATGGCAACGCGGTTGCTTATCGACGCTTCCCACCCAGAAGAAACCCGGGTCGTCGTCGTCAACGGAACCCGCCTCGAAGAATTTGATTTCGAGTCCGCGTCCCGCAAACAGCTCAAAGGCAATATCTACCTGGCCAAGGTAACGAGGGTTGAGCCCTCGTTGCAGGCCGCCTTCGTCGAATACGGCGGGAACCGTCACGGCTTCCTGGCGTTCGGCGATATTCACCCGGACTACTACCAGATCCCCTACGAGGATCGCCGGGCGCTGCTCGCCGAACGCGCGGCCGAAGAAGCCGCCCGCGGCCGGGCGGAAGACGGCGACGACGATCACCACCACGCCCAGGCCGCATCGCAGAACAGCGTGCGCGCCGCTCGCGCCGCCCGCGCCGAAGACTCGGACCACGGTCCGGAGTCCGGCCACGAAGCGCATGCCGAGCCGGGCGCCGAAGGCGCCCCCGCTGCCGAGCCCGCAAAGGAAGCCGACGACCACCACGGCGAACCGCACGAGCCGCTGGAGGCCCCGGAGTCCGTGGGTGGCGACGACGTCGAGGAGTTCTCGCCGCGCCGCCAATCGCGCCGCTACAAGATTCAGGAAGTCATCAAGCGCCGCCAGGTTCTGCTGGTGCAGGTGGTCAAGGAAGAACGCGGCACCAAGGGCGCGGCGCTCACCACCTATCTGTCACTGGCCGGCCGCTATTGCGTGCTGATGCCGAACACCGCCCGTGGCGGAGGCGTGTCGCGCAAGATCACGACCGGCTCCGACCGCAAGCGCCTGCGCGAAATCATCGACTCGCTGGAAACGCCGGAAGGCATGGGCCTGATCGTCCGCACCGCGGGCCAGGAACGCACCAAGGTCGATATCCGCCGCGACTACGAGTACCTGCTGCGGTTGTGGGACAACGTGCGCGAGATCACGCTGCAATCTACGGCTCCGGCGTTGGTCTACGAAGAGGCGAGCCTGATCAAGCGCGCGATCCGCGACCTGTATTCGAACGACATCGAAGAAGTGCTGATCGAGGGCGCGGAGGCCTACAAGCAGGCCAAGGGCATCATGAAGATGCTCATGCCGAGCCACGCCAAGAAGGTGCAGCCCTACGAGGACCGCATCCCGCTGTTCCACCGCTACCAGGTGGAAACGCAGCTCGATCTGATGCACTCGCCCACGGTGCACCTACGCTCCGGCGGCTACATCGTCATCAACTCGACCGAAGCGCTCGTCGCCATCGACGTGAACTCGGGCCGCGCCACCAAAGAGCGCAACATCGAGGAAACCGCCCACAAGACCAACCTCGAGGCCGCCGAGGAAGTCGCCCGTCAGCTTCGCCTGCGCGATCTCGCCGGGCTGATCGTGATCGACTTCATCGACATGGAGGAATCGCGCAACAACCGTTCGGTCGAGCGCAAGATCAAGGAATGCCTGAAGGGCGACCGCGCCCGCATCCAGGTCGGCCGCATCAGCGCGTTCGGATTGCTCGAGCTTTCCCGCCAGCGCCTGCGCCCGAGCCTGATCGAAACCAGCACCGAGCGCTGCGTCCATTGCGGCGGCACCGGTTTGGTGCGTTCCACCGAATCCGCCGCGCTGCACATGCTGCGCGTGCTGGAAGACGAAGGCATCAAGGGTCCCGCCCTACTGCGGGTCGATGTCGCCGCGTCGGTGGCGATCTACCTGCTCAACCAGAAGCGCGCAGCGATCGTCGATCTCGAACAGCGCTTCGGCCTCAGCATCGTCATCAGCCCGGACGCCCATTTGGTGCCGCCGGCCCATCGCGTCTCGCGCGAAGTAAAGCCGATGCCGGTGGTGCCGCTCACCGTCACCGCGACCGCCGAAATGGCGCCGTCGGTAGAAGAGCGCGAGCCGTCCGCCCAGCCTGTGGCGGAAGAGTCCGAAGAGCCTCAGCGTACGGAAGCCCGCGCCGAAGTGCGCACGGCACGCGTCGAGCCAGAGCACGACGATGATCAGGACGAAGACGGCGAGTCCGAGTCCGGCTCCGAACGCAGCACCGATAGCCAGACCGGGCAGCCTCGTCCCGGCACCGACGACAGCGCCGACGGTCCTCGCAAGCGGCGCCGCCGTGGCAAGCGTGGCGGGCGACGCCGCCGTCAGCGCGAAGAAGGTGCGTTGCCGGGAACCGAAGGCGCCGCTCCGGCAGACGGTGTAGCCGCCCTCGGCGCACCGCAGCCCGTGATCGGCCGCGATTTCCCGCAGCCCGGCGAGTCCAATTCGCCGGACGAGGGCGATGACGGGGAATCCGAAGCCGGTTCCACACCTGGCACCGACGCAGCGCGCGCCCAAGAGGGCAGCGAGCCGCGCCGCCGCCGCCGCCGCCGCGGCCGCGGCCGTCCTGATGGCCGCCCGGATCAGCATGGCGAAGGCGCACCGCCGTCCGGCACACCCGACGTGGGCGCTTCCGTCTCGGCGAACTACGGCGAGCCCGCACCGGCACAGCCGGCGGCCGCACCGGCGCCGGAACTTCGCTGGAGCGAACCGCCCGCACGACCGCCCGCACCACCCGTCGAAGTGCGCGTAGCCGTACCGCCGCAGCCGGCCTCACCGGCACCCGCAGCGCCGACGCAGGCGCCGCCGCCTGAGGCCAGCGAAGACGGCAAGCCGCGCCGCCGCGGTTGGTGGAACTTCGGCCGGGGTTAGCTCGGAATTTTGTGGCGTCCCCTCGTCCCACACGGGGCGGGGGGACTCGTCAGAGCCGGGCTAGAGCGCCCGCTCGAACAACTGGCGCAGCGCCTTGCGATCGGTCTCGGCGACCGAACGGGCGACTTCCACGCCGTCCTTGAACACAATGATGGTCGACTGCTGGCGCACCTTGTAGGTGGTCAGAAACTTGCGCTCGTGGTCGAAGTCCACCACATAGCCGATCGCATCCTTAAACTCCGGCTCCTGCAACAGCACCGCCATCGACGGCGCCTGCGCGGCGCAGGTCGTGCACCACTCGGCATGCACCGCCACCAGTACTGGATGGCCGGCGGTCAGATCTTCGCGGAAGAACGCCTGGTCGTACTCGTACCACTTGCCGCCGACTGCTTGGGCCACCGTGCGCCCGACCGCTTGGTTGAGCGCGGTGGTCAGTAGGTTTGCATCCGGTTGGGCGTGGGCATAGAGCCCGAGGGCCGCCCCTGCCAGCGAACCCGCCAGAACGCCGCCGATCAGCAATTTCCGCCCCAGCATCATGAACGACTAGTCCCCGTTGGCGCCGCAGCGCCCGCTGCGCCGACTATACACCCGGGTGCCGCACCGGGCGCCAAGGCTCGCGCAATCGTGCGGCGTAGTGAACGTCACTGGGTGACCGGCTCTGCGGATGGTTTGCGCACCGCTGCCGCCAGCCGCAACACCTCGGCCGAATCGATGTATCCCGGAATCACCGCGGTGCCGATGATGAACCCCGGCGTGCCCTCAATGCCCAGCATATCGGCCAGAGCGTGGTTGGCTGCCAGTACGCGGTCGACCTCCGGATCCATCATGTCGATCGATAGGAACTCGGCATTGATGCCGGCGTCCGCCGCCACCTGCAGCACGGTCTTCACGTCCAGCCGCCCGGGCGTCGTCATCAGCGCGTTGTGGAATGCCAGGTAGCGGGCCGGGTAGTGCAGCTGCGCCGCCACCGCCGCCCGCGCCGCCACAGTCGATTCCGGCCCCAGCACCGGGAACTCCTTGAGCACCAGGCGCAAACCGGGATCGGCTGCCAACAGTGCCGGTACTTGCGGATGGAACTGGCGGCAATACGGGCACTTGTAGTCGAAAAACTCCACCAGGGTGACGTCACCCTGCGGATTGCCCGCCACCGCCGAGTGGGGATCCTGCAGCAGCGCGCCGGCATTCTGGGTCAGCAGATCGGATTTGCGCTTGGCCGCCGCCGCTTGGTCCTGCTGCCGCAACTGGTCCAGCGCGTTCGCCACCAATTCCGGGGGGGCGCCGACATAGGCGCCGATCCGCCCATCAAGCCACCCCGGCCCGAACTGCACGAGCGCCGCCGCGAGCGTCAGCGCCAGCCCCAGGGTCACGATGCGGGCAAACCAGCGGCCGCTCATTTCTTCTTCACAAAGTTGATGATGTCCTGGGCCCGCAGATAGCCGGGCGAACCCTTGGGCAGACGCCGCGATGCCAGGTCGGCAAATCGCTGCGCCTCTTCCTTCGAGCCGTCCAGCAACGCCTGTTCGGAACTGGCCAGCGCCGACTGCCCCAGGTCGCCGGTGCGGCCATAGGCCACTGCCAACAGCCGCCACGCTTCCGAGTTGCGGTTGTCGAGGTTGAACGACGTGGTCAGTTGCGTCACCGCATCGCGCATCATGGCGGGATCGTCGGTCGCGATCAGGGCGCTCGCCAGCCCGACCCGGATCAGCGGCTCGTCCGGCGCCACCTTCACGGCGCGCGCATACGGCGCAATCGCGTCGGCGACCCTGCCGTTCTCCAGCAGGACCTGACCTTTCAGTTCCAGGTAGTACGGGTCGTCGGGACTAATTCCGAGCAACGCATCAACCTCGCTTAGCGACTGCACCAGCATACCAGAACGGTGATAGGCCACCGCCCTCGCGTAGCGCGCGCCGACACTCGTGTCACTCGCCGGATAGTGTGCCAAAACCTTCGGTACAGGATCAAGAAACCCTTCTAACTTAGCCTGCAACCTACCGAATTCCACCTTGATCTTAGCCGAAACCGGCGTATTCAGTGTTGCCGCCCCCTGCACCCGCTGGCGTAGCGCCTGGACGCGTTCCGGGAATAGTGGATGGGTCTGCAGGTATGGGTCCGGCCCGGTAATCTGGAGCGGGTCCTGCGCCATCGTCTCCATGAACGAGAGCAATCCGCGCGGCGAATACCCGGCCGCAATCAGCAGGGTTACACCGGCCTGGTCCGCTGCCTGCTCTTGCTGGCGCGTGTAGGCCAGAAACGCACGCCCCACCATGTCCTGACCGCCGAGGATCGCCGGCCCCACCGCGGCGCCGTTGCCGGCGGCCGACGCCGCCGCCACACTCAACAAGAACGCCAGGATCGCCTGCCGGTTGGCATCCTTCAGGGCCTGCTGCGTGCGCGCCAGGTGTCCGCCCTCGATATGGCCGGTTTCATGTGCCACGACGCCTAGAATCTCCAGCGGATCGTGGGCCGCCTGGAGGACACCGGTGTACAGGAATACGCGCTGGCCGTTGGCGACGAACGCGTTGATCTGGTCGCTTTGAATCAGGTTGATCTCGACCGAATACGGATCGAGCTTCGCAGCAACAAAGATTGGCGTCACCCAGCCGCGGACGTAGTGTTCAATCTCCGCGTCGCGGATGAACTGTTGCGCCGCGGCGCTGTCCGGCAGAGCCAGAACAGACGCCACCATGGCGCTGGCGGCGATTGCGGAACTGAGGAATCGGGTCACCGGTGACTCCTGACGCTGCAAAACCTAGGGTTCGGCCGGCCGCCGGTCAAACCGTCAGCAGTCCCAACCCGGGCCGGCCACCTAGCGGCCGACCCTATCGGCCCTTGCCGCAGTTGGCACCCCAATTGTGGCGCGAATGGCGCACGATTTGGCGCGTCACAGCATTCACCACGGCCATCGCGACTGCCGGGTGTTCCGGCGCACCGCCGCGCATCGACATCGCGCCGGACCCAGCACCGTCGCTCGCATCGACCGGCGTCGCGGCGGCGGAGCCCGTTGCGGCGGGGGTTGCCCGCACTACCCTCACGAGTGGCGGCACCGCCGCGGATGCCGCCGCGGCGCTCGGACTGGCGCTGTCCGTCACCTATCCCGGATTTGCCTCCCTGGGCGCCGGCGGCGCCTGTGTTGTCTACGACCCGGCCGCCGCCACGGTCCAAGCGCTCCACTTTCCCGCGCCACCCGCGGGCGAACTCGCCATCCCCGCCCTCGCCCGGGGTCTGGCCGCATTGCACGAGCGCTTTGGGGTCACGGCGTGGGCCGATGTGGTGGTCCAGGCCGAAGGTTTGGCGCGCCGCGGCGTCGCAGTCTCGGCTCCGGCGGCCGCCGCATTTGCCGCCGGCCGCAGCGTGATCGCCGCCGACCCGGCCCTGCACGGCACGTTCTCCGCGACGGCCGGCGCCACGGTCCGCCAAGCTGCGCTCGCCGAAGTGCTGGCCCAGGTGCGCGCGGGCGGCGCGGCCGATCTCTACACAGGCACGGCCGCCACCGCGCTGCTGCGCGATGCGGCTGGCGCCTTCACAGCAGCGGACCTCGCCCGCGTCGCCCCGCGGTGGGATGAGCCGCGCCCCGCGCCCGGGACGACCCTGGTGCCGGTTGACACAACGCCGGACGGTGCCACAGGCTTCATCGTGGCGGACTCGGGCGGCCGCGTCGTCGCCTGCCTGCTGACGATGGGCAAGCCGTTCGGGGCAGGCCGTGCCGGACGCAACACCGGCATTGTGTTCGGCGCACCTGCCACCGGCACGACCGCAATCATAGTGCAGGTAGGCCCCGCCGATCCCTCCGCGGTGACCGTAACCGCCGGTGCGGCCTCCATGACTTGCGTGCCGTTGGGCCGCGTCGCACCACGCCAATGCGCATTTGTCAGTTCGCCGCCTGGCGGCTAAGAACCCGGCATGACCAAGCCCCGGGGCGACGCCATCGCGCCCTTCTACGCCATGGAAGTTCTGAAGGCCGCCAACCGCCGCGAAGCGGCCGGCGCGCGCATCATTCACATGGAGCTGGGCGAGCCCGGCGGCGGTCCGCCGCCCCAGGTTCTGGAGGCTGCGGCCAAGGCCTTGCGCGACCGCCCGCTCGGCTACACCGAGGCGCTGGGGATTCGACCGTTACGCGAGAAGATTGCCGCAAGCTACTGGGAAACCAACAACATCAGCATCGACCCGGACCGGGTCGTCGTGACCACTGGATCGTCCGGCGGGTTCCTGTTGGCATTCCTCGCCGCCTTCGGCGATGGCGCGGCACTGGGTCTCGCCGAGCCCGGCTACCCGGCCTACCGCAACATCGCCGCCGCCCTCGGCTTCCGCCCGATCGGCATCGCCACCGGCCCCGCCACGCGCTTCCAGCCGGCGCCGGACTTGCTCGATGCGGTCCATGCCGCAACGCCCCTCGCCGGCCTGCTGGTGGCGAGCCCCGCCAACCCAACCGGCACCATGATCGCGCGTGCGGGCCTCGCCGGTCTGGTCGCGTGGTGCGAGCGCGCCGGCGTGCGCCTCGTGTCCGACGAGGTCTACCACGGCATCGCCTACGGCGCGCCCGCGGTCAGCGCCGCCGCGCTGTCGGACCGCGCCATCGTCGTAAACAGCTTTTCCAAGTACTTCGCCATGACCGGCTGGCGCATCGGCTGGATGGTGCTGCCGCCGGACCTCGTGCGCCCGGTCGAACGCCTGGCGCAGAACCTGTTCATCGCCGCGCCGTCCCTGGCCCAGTACGCCGCCCTCGCCGCGTTCGACGCCCGCGGCTTCCTGGACGCCAAGGTCGCCGGCTACGCCCGCAACCGCGCGCGTCTGCTGGCCGCGCTGCCCGCTTTGGGATTTGGGGAACTCGCCCCCGCCGACGGCGCGTTTTACGTGTATGCCGACGTGACCAATCTCACGTCCGACAGCGCCGCGTTCTGCCGCGCGATGCTGGAAGAAGCAGGCGTCGCCACCACCCCCGGCATCGACTTCGACCCGCACCGTGGATCGCAATACTTGCGCTTCGCCTTCGCCGGTGCCGAAGACGGCGTCGCGGAGGCGATCCAGCGCCTGACCGAGTGGCGCTCGCGCGCCGGGTGATCCAAACCGGCACTCCGCCCGTTTAAGGTTCACTACTCCCATCGCGCCGCCGGTCGGCAGAACGAGGCCCCCGTGAACTATCTTGCCGGTTACGCCGCAGCCCTGGTCGCCTCGCTTGCCGCCGACGCCGTTTGGCTCGGTACGATGGCCAAGCGGATCTACCGGCCGACCCTGGGCGACATCCTGATCCCCGGCGTGAACCTGCCCCCGGCCATCGTGTTCTACCTGCTGTACCCAGCCGGCGTTGTGCTGTTCGCCGTGGTTCCCGCGCTGCGTCTTGGTTCGCCGGCGGCGGCCGCCGTCTATGGCGCCCTGTTCGGCATGTTCGCCTACGCCACCTACGACCTCAGCAACTACGCCACCCTGCGCAACTGGACCCTGCAGCTCACGTTGATCGACGTGGCTTGGGGCATGGTCCTGTCGGCCATCGCCGCTTCCGCCGGATACATGGTCGCCGCCCGGTTCTGAACCAGCCCTTTGCGAATCCCAATGCCGGGCATCGATTGAAAGCGGTGCCGCGCGCCTCTACCCCGGTGGACGGCACGGAGCCTCATGCTCCGCCCCTGCAGACAGGAGGCACGCAATGCAGCTCTCACGAGCAGTTGTGGTCTTGGTAGTTCTGTTTTGGGCCGGCACGGCCGCCGCGGAAACGGTCGCCGGCGAGATCAAGTCGTTCGATCCCGACAAACGCACGTTGGTCCTGACCAACGGCGTGACCTACGTCCTTGATCCCGCGGTACGGATTCAAACCGTGTACGCGGGCAAGAAAGGTCAGTTCACGTATTCGGCCGGCGAGAAAGGCAACCTCGTCACCAAGATCGACGAGTAGCCCCAGCGTCTCCCTGCGGACGGTCGCGCAGCGCGCGTGGCGCTGCCGCGGACGTCCGCAGGGAAGGGCTGACCGAAGCCTAGAGACGCTCCTTGAGCGTCTTGGAGGCCTTGAAGCGGACGGACTTCGAGGCCTTGATCTTGATCTTCTCGCCCGTGAGCGGATTGCGGCCGGCGCGTGCGGCGCGCTTGGACACGTTGAAGGTGCCGAAGCCGATCACGCCGAACGTGCCCTCCTTCTTGAGGGCCTTTCCGATCAGTTCGATGATTCCATCAACGGCATCCTTCGACTGTGCGACGGTGCAACCCGTGGCGCTGCGGACGACGTCGGCAAGCAGTGGTTTCGTCATCAGGTTTCCCTATGTGGTGTCGATCGCTCGGTTGAGCACTACAGGTTGTGCTACCGGCAGCGAGGAAATGCAACAGAAGCCTGACGAAAGTGTCGATTCGGACCGGCCTGGCGCCGTCCGGTTCCCTTGCATAGAGGGGTGCTGTCCCGTCCGGACAATCATTCCTCGGTTTCGCAAGCAGAGCTATTCACTTGCCGAATACGTCAGTGCGCTGGCCGCGGACCAGACGGGCTTGTCCAAGTCGGATGGTGCGCGGATCGCCCTGCTCATCGGCGAAGGGGAGATCTACCTGCCCATCCAGACCGCGCTTCCCTGCGGCATGATTGTTGCCGAACTGCTCACCAACGCGTTCAAACACGCATTTCTCGGCGACCGTACCGGTACGGTTGCGATCGGCTTCGCGCGCGACGGCGACACCATCTCGATTTCCGTCTCAGACGACGGCCCCGGCATGCCGGAAGGCTTTGATCCCCAAGACACGGACTCCTTCGGCTGGCAATTGATCGTCAATCTGGCCGCGCAGATCGGCGGCTCCGTCCACGTGAGTGGGCCGGGAACCAGGGTCACACTCACCATCCCACAAGCACAGGGGTCCATGCCATGACCGGTCGCGCGCGCATCTTTGTCGTCGAAGACGAAGCCCTGATCGTCATGGAGATCTCGGCCCGTCTGACGGCACTCGGCTATTCGGTGTGCGGACGCGCGGCGAGCGCCCCGGCGGCAATTGCCAAGATTCCCGCGGAGAAGCCGGACCTCGTCCTGATGGACGTCAATCTTGACGGACCCATGGACGGGACCGAAGCCGCGAAGCGGTTGCGCGAGTTGATCGATGTCCCGGTGGTGTTCCTGACCGCCTATTCCGACGACTCCGTCATTCAGCGCGCAACGGACGCGTCGCCGTTCGGTTACCTGGTCAAGCCGTTCGAAGAACGCGAGTTGCATGCGACGATTCAATCGGCGCTGAGCAACCACCGGTTGGAACTGCGCCTGCGCGAGATCAATAAAGCGTTGGCGGACAGCGAGCGGTTCGCGCTCGACGTCATCGATGCGCTGGACGCACGGATCATGGTGCTCGACCGGAACGGCGCCGTAGTGGCAACCAACGCCGCGTGGCGGCGGTTCGCGGCCATCTGCGGCGATCCGTGGCACCGTGTTGCGGTCGCGGAGAACTACCTATCTGCGTGCCACGTTGCGGCAACCGCCGGCAACGAGGACGCCGCCGAGGTCGCCCGCGGCGTCGCTAGCATGCTGTCCGGCGACGGCGTCGAGTTCGCCCATGAATACCGCAGCGAGTGCCCGGGCCGGCCGTTCACTTGGTTCCAGTGCCGCGCCACGCGCCTTGCTGGCAGCGATAGCCGCAGCAAGGTGGTCTTGGCCCATGAGGACATCACACACGCCCGCGCCGCGCTGGAAGACTTGGCGGCCAGCGAACAGTTGTTTGCCTCGCTCGCCCGGTCATCCCCGGTCGGTATTTTCCGCGCCGATACGAACGGGAATTGGGAATACGGAAATGGCCGCCTCGGCGACATGGCCGGCGTTCCGGTGGCGGAACTGCTGGGGCGGGGGTGGACGCGGTTCCTGCATCCGGAAGACCGTGACCGGGTGGTGCGGGAACTGCTAGAGGCGGCGGCCTACCGGCCCTTAGCGACCGAGTTCCGGATTCTTGGCGCCGATGGATCCACGCGCTGGATACTGGCGCAGGTGGTGGAGGTCGCCAGCGCGGACGGTGCCCTCGCCGGCTTCGTGGGCAGCTTGACCGACATCACCGAGCGCAACCGCATCGAAGAGACGATGCACTTCATGGCGACCGGCCTCGTCGGACTGGACGGCCAGCGGTACCTCGATGCGGTGGCGCTCCGTGCGGCTGACATGCTGGCCATGGACGCGGCGTTCGTGTCGCGGTTCGACCCAGCGCACGCGGGACAATTGCAGGCGCTGGCGATGGTCGTGGATGGCGCGTTGACCGGCACCGTCGACTACGCCGCAGCAGGCACTCCCTGCGGCGACGTGACCCCGGAACGGGCGGTGATCGTCACCCACGACGTAGCCAAATTGTATCCCACGGACCGATTCCTGGCGGACAACGGCTTCGAGGCATACGCGGCGGTTCCCTTGCTCGATTCCTCGGGACGGATGCTGGGCACCTTGGGCGTCCTGAACCGGCGGCCGATCCAGGATGCCGAGTCCCTGGTCACCATTCTCCGATTGTTCGCCGCCGGGGCCGCGGATTCGATCGTCCGCGAACGCAGCCGGCGGCAATACCAGGACCTGTGGGAGTTCTCGCCCGAAGGGCTGCTGATCGTGGACGGCGATGGCCGTATCGCTATGGCGAACCGTCGCATCGAACAGATCTTTGGGTGGACGGCCGGGGAGCTTGTTGGCCAGCCGGTCGAATTGCTGGTGCCGCTGAATGGGCGTGCCAACCATGAACGCCTCCGGCAGGGCTTCGCCCGCGACCCCGCACGGCGCCAGATGGGGCCGGGCCGCGTTGGCCTGCAGGGGTTGCGCAAGGACGGCACGCAGTTCCCCGCCGAAATCGAGCTGGCGCCGGTCCAATTCGAGGACCGCCCCGTGATCGCCGCGGCGGTGCGCGATGTCACGGCCCGCAAGGCGCTGGAAGGGCAACTGGCCCAGGCGATGAAGATGGACGCGATCGGCCGGCTCACCGGCGGCATGGCCCACGACTTCAACAATTATCTAGGCGTAATCATGGGAAATATCGAGTTGCTGAAGGACCGCAAATCGCTGGCGCCGGATGCCGCCGAACTGGCAGACGACGCCCTGCGCGGTGCCGCGCGCGCCGCGGAACTGACCCGCAGCTTGCTGGCGTTTTCGCGCCAGCAGCCGATCGACCCGCAGGCTGTCGATGTCAATGTGCGGATCGCCGATATGGCCAAGCTGATGAGCCGGCTCCTGGGAGAACGGATCCAGGTCGTGGTCAGAACCGCCGAAGATGTCTGGCCGATTAGGATCGATCCGTCCCAGTTCGACACCTCTCTAGTCAACCTCGCGACCAATGCCCGGGACGCGATGCCGGACGGCGGCACTGTGACGCTCGCGACGCGCAATCTGGTCGTCCTACAGGACGACCAGATTGCCGGGATTCCCCCTGGCTCATACGTGGTGGTCGAAGTGTCGGATACCGGCATCGGAATGACGCCCGACCAAGTGGCGCGCGCGTTCGAACCGTTCTTCACCACCAAGGCGCCGGGGCACGGGACCGGCCTGGGGCTGAGCACCTTGTACGGATTTGTGCTGCAGTCGGGGGGGCACGTAACACTGTCCAGCGAACCCGGGCGGGGCACGACCGTGCGCCTCTACCTGCCACCCGCCGGCTACGCCGTGAAGGCGGCAGCAACGGTCGAGGCCGAACTGCCCCGGGGCAAGTCCCAAACCATCCTGGTGGTCGAGGACAACCCCGAACTGCGCCGCGTCGCGGTCCGCGAACTCACGGAAATGGGCTACCACGTTCTCGCGGCGGAGAATGCCGACGTCGCGTGGGAGTTGTTGGAGGGCTGGGAACGGCAGATCGACCTCCTGTTCAGCGATGTCGTGATGCCCGGCACACTCGACGGCCAGGCCCTGGCGGAGGCGGCCGCCAAACGATGGCCGGGAATCCCGATTCTGCTGGCGTCTGGATTCCCCGGCTCGGCGCCGGTGGGACCCTACGGAACGCTACCGCGGCCTTGGCAGCTGCTCGCCAAGCCCTACCGGCGGTCGGAGTTGGCGCGGGCAATCAAAGATGCGTTGGAGCTCGCGGCAAAGCCCGCAACTGCCTTGGCCTAGTGACCCGGCCGCCGCCGGCCGGTCAAGCAGCGTCAAGAGTAACTCCAAGGCCCATGACCACCTCGCTCCCCTCCGAACCGAGCCGACTTTGGTCGCGCATCGCGTCGTCGTCGTTGACGTTGGTCGTCGCGGCAACGCTCCCCGTGGCGCTCGGCGCCCTCGTGATTACCGGTTTGCTCTACCGCGAGATCCGGCAGGCTAAGGAATCCGAGCTCCGCGCCGTAGTCCAGACCATTTCCGCGGCGGTCGATGTGGAGCTGATTGCGGCGCAACGTACGGCGGCCGCATTCGCTGTATCCCAGCCGATCGCAGACGCCGAGTGGTCCGAGTTCGACACCAGCGCCCGGGCCATCCTGTCGACGCAGCCACAGATCACTGCGATCCTCGTCACGGACTTGCCTGCCGCCACCTACCTCGTGCACACATCGTTGCCACCCGGAACGACTGGCCCCGCCGGTGCGGTGGCAATGGAACAAAGCCGCATCGTCGCCGAATCAGGCAAGACGACCATCTTCGGGGTTCGGTCGACCGGGCCCACGGTGCCCGAGCCGATCATTCCTGTCCGGGCGCCGATCTTCCGTGACGGGCAAGTGACCCAGACCGTGAGCGTTACGCTGTCCCCCGCCTATTTGTCGGACGTCTATCGGTCGAGCAAATTTCCGCCCACGCGCACGGGCGCGATCGTCGACCCAAACCTCGTAATTGCCGCCCGCAACCGCTCGCCCGAGCAATACGTCGGCAAGCGGGTTACACCGCAGCTGGAGCAGGCCTTGAAAGCCGGCACACAAGGAATCTTCCGGAGCGTCAACCAGGAAGGGCAATCCACGTATTCGGTGTTCTTTCGGTCCGAGGAAACCGGATGGATCAGCGTTGCCGGTCTGCCGACCTCGGAACTCGACGATGCGGTCGCGGCCGCGATCGGCCCGGTCGTGGTGGGCGGACTGCTGGCCGGCGGCATCGGGGTCGGCATTGCCTCATACATCGCCATGCGCATTCGTCGCGCGCGCCGGAGCGAGACCGAGTTCAGCTATGCGCTGGCGAGGCTGGTCGACGAGCGCACCGCCGAATTGCGCGAAAGCGAGCGGCGCCTCTACGAAGCCCAGAAGATGGAATCCATCGGTCATCTCACCGGTGGAATGGCCCACGATTTCAACAACTATCTGGGCGTCATGATCGGCAACCTCGAAATGCTGCGAGGACGCAAGGGCATCGACGCCGAGGGGAACAGCCTTATCGACTCTGCGCTGGCCGGTGCGACGCGCGCCGGGGACCTGACGCGCAGCCTCCTCGCATTCTCGCGCCGTCAGCCACTTGATCCCCAGCACACCGACATCAATCGGCGGGTTGCCGGGATCGCGGGCCTGCTGAAGGGTACTCTCGGAGAACTGATCGCCGTGCGGCAGGTGTACCAGCCCGACTTGTGGCGTGTACGGGTCGACCCTGCGCAATTGGACAGCGCCATCGTCAACCTGGCCACCAATGCCCGCGATGCCATGCGCCGCGGGGGAGATCTCACAATCTCCACCAGCAACGTCTCGCTCGACCCCATGCAAGCCGGCGGGGCGCTAGGGTTGGAGCCGGGCGACTACGTGGTGATCTCAGTCACCGATAGCGGCGTCGGGATGCCACCCGAGGTCCTGGGCCGCGCGTTCGAGCCGTTCTTCTCGACCAAGCCGGTCGGGCACGGAACCGGGCTTGGTCTTAGCATGGTGTTCGGTTTCGTGAAGCAGTCCGGCGGCACTGTATCGCTTCGCAGTGAGGTCGGCCGAGGTACGACCGTCGATATCTATCTGCCTCGCGCGGCCGAAACGGATGACGTGGCCGCCATGTCGTTGGTTGCGGTGACGCTATCGGGCGCGCCATCCCGCAGCATCCTCGTCGTCGAAGACAACGACCTGGTGCGGCGTACGGTGCTTGCCCAGCTTGCATCGCTTGGTTACGTCGCCATTGAGGCGGCCAGTGCTGCTGACGCGCTGTCAATTCTGGACCAGCAAGACACAGTCGTGGACCTCCTGTTCACGGATATCGTCATGCCCGGCGGTATCGATGGGCGGGAACTGGGGATTCTGGCGCTACAACGTCGGCCGGCCATCAAGGTGCTCCTGACGTCGGGCTTCGCCGGGCATGCATCCGCCGACCAGAACATACCGTTCGAAAGCATGATGCTGCTCGCCAAGCCGTACCCCTACAAAGAGTTGGCGAGGGTGCTCGAGACGATGCTGGGGAGCGCACGATAGGAAGGCCGCTTGACCATACCCCAATGAACCCCGCTGATCCCATGGCTCGGCGCCCGACTGGGCGGGCCCTAGTCCTCCTCACTCCGACCCCCGCGATCTCGGCCACGTGAGAACAGCGGGGCGGATTCAGCAGGGTTTCCGCGGGAACGTGGGCTTGAGCGGGACAGACGGCCGGCCAATCTTCACCATTCCTTGAACGCCCCCGCAGCCCCCGCTACAGTTTCTCCCCCTGGTGGCGCTCAGCCGCCGTCGCAGGCGTTTCCGCACCGTATGGAGTTCCGGGCAAACTTCACCGATGCGATCGGCAACACGCCGCTCGTGCGTTTGCGAGGCCTCTCCGAGGCCACCGGCTGCACCGTCCTGGCCAAGGCCGAATTCCTGAATCCGGGCGGGTCGGTTAAGGACCGCGCCGCGCTCTACATCATCCGCGACGCCGAGAAGCGCGGGCTGTTGCGCCCCGGCGGCACCATCGTGGAAGGCACCGCCGGAAACACCGGCATCGGCCTGGCCCATGTTGCCAACGCCCTTGGCTACAAGTGCGTGATCGTGATCCCGGAAACCCAGAGCCAGGAGAAGAAGGACTACATCCGCCTTCTCGGCGCGGAGCTGCGCGAGGTGCCGGCCGTCCCCTATTCCGACCCGAATCATTACGTGAAGTACTCGGGCCGCTTGGCCGAAGAGTTGAACCGCACCCTGCCCAATGGCGCGTTCTGGGCCAACCAGTTCGACAACGTCGCCAACCGCCGTGCGCACTTTGAAACCACCGGGCCCGAAATCTGGCACCAGACCAGCGGCAAGCTCGATGCGTTCGTGTGCGCCGTCGGCACCGGCGGCACCTTGGCCGGCGTGGCGCTGTACTTGAAGGAACGCAACCCCGATGTGGTGGTGGCGCTGGCCGATCCCATGGGTGCGTCGCTGTACCACTACTACAAGTACGGGGCGCTCAAGTCCGAAGGCAGCTCGATCACCGAAGGCATCGGCCAGGGCCGCATTACGGCCAATCTGGTCGGCACCCCCGTCGATGAGGCGTTCCAGATCGCCGACGCCGAAGCCTTGCCGCTGGTGTACGACCTGATGATCAACGAAGGCTGGTGCTGCGGCGGCTCCACCGCCATCAATCTGGCCGGCGCCAAGCGCATCGCCACCCTGCTCGGGCCGGGGCACACCATCGTCACGCTGCTGTGCGACAACGGCGCGCGTTACCAAAGCCGCCTGTTCAACCCCGCCTACCTGCGGTCGAAGGACTTGCCCCTGCCGCCGTGGATGGCGTAAGCCCGGCCCCATGAGCAACAACAACGCCACCGAACCCCAACTCCCGCCGACCATGATCCTTGGGCTCACGCTGCCCAAGCTGTCCCTCGGCATTTACGCGGTGGGGTACTTCGCCTACCTGATCCCGGCCCTCATCTGGGGGTGGAACGCGGGCGTACAGCCGTTCCTCGGCTTCGCCCTGTGGCAGGCCCTGCTGTACGGTACGCTGTGGCCGCTGATCGTCCTGCTGCAGTTCTACCGCATTGTCATCGGACTGGTGTGAGCGGCACACCACCGCCCAGTCTGGTTTCCACCGCCTGGCTCGCTCAGCACCTGACCGAACCGGACCTGCGCGTCGTCGACGCCACCTGGTTCCTGCCCCACGAACAGCGCAATGCGACGGCGGAGTTCGCCGCCCTGCACATCCCCGGCGCGGTCCACTTCGACCTCGACGCGATTGCCGACCGCGTCACACCCCTGCCCCACATGCTGCCCGATGCCGCGTCGTTCGCCCGCGCGGTCGGCGCATTGGGCATCGGCTCCGGCCACCGGATTGTCGTCTACGACCGCAACGCCATGTATGCCGCCGCCCGCGTGTGGTGGACGTTCCGCGTATTCGGCCACGCGCAGGTCGCGGTGTTGGATGGCGGCTTTGCCAAATGGCAGTCGGAATCGTTGCCGGTCGAGCTCGGCGCACCGCGTAGCACGCGCGCCACCTTCACCGCTGCCGACCCGAACCTCCAGCGCGTGTACGATTTGGCACGGATGCTGACGAACAGCACCGCCCAGGTGGTGGATGCTCGAAGTGCCGGAAGATTCAAGGGCATCGACCCGGAACCGCGCCCCGGCCTGCGCGCCGGTCACATCCCCCGCAGCAGTAACTTGCCCTACCCCACGCTCTTGGACCCCACCACCCGCACATTGCTGCCCGATTCCGAATTGCGCCAACGCTTCGCCGCCGCCCGCATCGATCTGCAACGGCCCATCGTGTGCTACTGCGGGTCCGGGGTAACGGCGGCGTTGGTCGCGTTCGCGCTGGAGCGCGCGGGCGCTGCCCAGGTCGCGGTGTACGATGGCTCCTGGGCAGAATGGGGCGCGCGCGACGACGTGCCGATCGAACGCTGATGCACGACGACACCAAACTCACCCACGCCGGCCGAGAACATGGCGACGAGCGCAGACACCATGGCGTGGTCAACACGCCGGTGTACCACGCGTCGACGGTGACCTATCCGAGCATGGCCGCGATGAAGGCGAGCCAGGCCACGCCGGACCACGGCGTGTTCTACGGACGTATGGGCACGCCGACGACGTTCGCATTCCAGGATGCTATGGCGGCGCTGGAAGGCGGTGGCGGCAAGACGCTCGCGGTGCCGTCGGGACTCGCCGCCTGCACGACCGCGCTGCTGGCAACCTGCAAGGCTGGCGACCACGCGCTGATCGTCGACACCGTGTACGCCCCCGTGCGGCGGTTTTGCGAGGGGATGCTGAAAGACCTCGGCGTGACGGTCACCTACTTCGCGCCGCATGCGGATATCCGGCCGCTGCTGCAGCCGAACACCAAGGCCGTGTACCTGGAAGCACCAGGCTCGATGACGTTCGAGATGCAAGACGTGCCGGCGCTGGCCAAGATAGTGCGCGCCCACGGCGCCATCACCATGATCGACAATACCTGGGCGACGCCGCTGTACTTCAAGCCGCTCGCCCACGGCGTCGATATCTCGATTCACTCGGTGACGAAATACATCGGCGGTCATTCGGACCTGCTGATGGGTACGGTAACCGCGGCGGAGCCGGTGTTCACCCGGCTGCGGGAAACTGCATGGAACTTGGGGCTCTACGTGTCGCCCGATGATTGCTATCTGGCGCTGCGCGGACTGCGCACGTTGTCCGCGCGCATGGCGCGGCATCAGCAGACGGGGCTGCGGCTCGCCAACTGGCTGCGCTCACGCCCTTCGGTGCAGCGCGTGATCTACCCCGCCCTGCCCGGCGACCCCGGCCACCTGTTGTGGCAGCGCGACTTCACCGGCGCGCCGGGGCTCTTCGCGTTCGTGTTGCAGCCTGGGCCCGATGCGGCCCTGGCTGCAATGCTCGACCACATGAAGCTGTTCGCATTGGGCTACTCGTGGGGCGGTTTCGAAAGCCTGATCGTGCCGTTCACGCCCGGCTATTCGCGTTCGGCCACCCAGTGGACCGAAACCGGCGCGCTGGTGCGCATCTCGGCCGGGCTGGAAGACGCCGGCGACCTGATCGCCGACTTGGAGGCTGGCCTGGCGCGCTTCACCGGCGCCCTTGCCGGTGCGCCAGCAACGGCGCAACCGCGACGCTGAGCAGAAACAGTACCGTCGCCACCAGCACGATCGCCGGCCCCGCCGGCGCATCCCACCAGATCGAAGCCTGCAGTCCCCCCAGCACGGCAACCACGCCGACCAGCGAGGCGACCAGCGCCATCGACTCCGGCGTGGTGGTGAACCGGCGCGCCGTGGCGGCCGGGATGATGAGCAACGAAATGATTAGCAGCGCGCCGACAATCTTGAGCGCGACGCCCGTCACCACCGATACCGCCAGCATGAACACCAGCCGCACCACGGCGACCGGCACGCCTTCGACCGCGGCCAGCTCCTCGTGCACTGTCATGGCCAGCAGCGGCCGCCAGATCACCGCCAGCACGGCGAGCACGGCGAGGCCGCCGCCCCAGATCCACGCGAGATCGGCGACCGAAACCGCAAGTACGTCGCCGAACAAGAAGCTGAGCAGATCGGCCCGCACGGTTTCGACGTAGGCCACCACCATCAGGCCGAGGGCCAACGCGGCGTGAGCGACAATGCCGAGCACCGCATCGTCCGCTACGCGCCGGTCGCGCGACAGCGCGAGGTAGATCACGGCCACCGCAGCGCATACGGCGATGGCGGCCGGCGCAATGCCGATGTTCCACACGATGCCGAGCGCAACGCCGAGCAGCGCCGAATGGGACAGCGCCGAGCCGAACACCACCATGCGCCGCCACACGATGAAGCTGCCCACCGGGCCCGACACGAGGGCCACGCCGATGCCGCCGAGGGCGGCGCGCAGGATGAAATCACCCATGGTGGTGGTCGTTGGGGTTGTGGGGCTCGGTGTGGGTGTGCGGTAGCGGCAGCACCTCGCCGGACGCGCCGTGTTTGTGATCGTGGTGGTGGTGATAGACCGCAACGCCCGCAGCTTCCCCGCCGAACAGCGCCAGATACTCGGGATGGGCGCGCACCGATTCCGGCGCCCCGGCGCAGCACACGTGGTGGTTCAGGCACAGCACGCGATCGGTGGTGGCCATCACGAAATGCAACTCGTGGGACACCATCAACACACCCAGCGTGCGGGCGCGCGCCACTTGAGCGATCAAGCCATACAGCTCCGCCTGGCCGGTGATGTCGACGCCCTGCACCGGCTCATCCAAGACCAACAGATCGGGTTCCCGCAGCAGCGCCCGCGCCAGCAGCACGCGGCGCAACTCACCCCCCGACAGGGTGTGCACAGAACGGTCGACCAAGTCGCGGGCGCCTACCTCCGCCAGCCGCTGCAAGCGCGCCTCGTTGGTGGCGTCGATCCGCAAACTGAGCAGGCGCCGCACGGTGAGCGGCAGCGCCGGGTCGATCGGGACTTGTTGCGGCAGGTAGCCGATCCGCAGGCCGGGGCGGCGCGTAACGGTACCGGAGTGCGGACGCATCAGGCCCATCAGCACACGCAGTAGCGTCGTTTTGCCGGCGCCGTTGGGGCCGACGATGGTGACCGTTTCGCCGCTGGCCATAGCGATATCGACGCGGTCGAGCACCGGCTCGCCGTTGCGAATGACGGTAAGGCCCACCCCCTCGATCAGGGGCATGGGCGCGGCGTTGGGCATGTCAGCGGGCGTGGGTTGACGAGTCGGGCCGGCAGCGCCGGCACAGACCGTTGGCTTCGACAGTTTGGCGGGCGACCTGAAACCCCATCTCCGCCGCGCGCGTTTCGATGCGGCGGGCGAGTCCGGCAATCTCCAACTCGATCGCGTCACCGCATTCGTCGCACAACAAGTACTGCGCGGTGTGCGGCGCATTGGGATGCTCGCAACCGGCAAACGCATTGCGCGACTCGATGCGGTGGATCAGACCGTTGTCACGGAGGAACTCGAGTGCGCGGTACACCGTCGGCGGCGCCGCCCGGCGGCCGTTCTCGCGCAGGTGCTCGAGCAGCTCGTAGGCCCCCACCGGCGCATGGCTGCGCCAGATCAGCTCCAGCACCCGGCGCCGGATCGGCGTGAGCCGCACGTTGCGCTCCTGGCATACCTGTTCGGCCCGGGCGAGCGCGTCGCTCGCGCAGCGGGCGTGGTCGTGCTCGGGGCCCCGGGTGGTTCTAACGGCAGACTTGCGCGGTTGCGCCATTCGTCGTCCTGTCCTTTGGAACCCAGGTATCTTATACCAACCCGCAAAATTTGCGGGTGCAGGCCTTTGTGGAGAATACGGTAATGGCGAGCGCGGATTCCTCAACCCCGGTCCATACGGCGCCTGAACCGGGCTCGTCGCTGCTCAACGCCATCAAGTTCGACGAGCATGGTCTGGTGCCCGCGGTGGTGCAGCAGTTCGACTCGGGCCAGGTGCTGATGCTGGGTTGGATGAACAAGGCCGCCATCGCCCGCACGCTGTCCACCGGCGAAGCGCACTACTTTTCCCGCTCGCGCGGTTTCCAGTGGCACAAGGGCGAATCATCCGGCCACACCCAAAAGGTCGTGGAGATCCGCCTCGACTGCGACGGCGACGCGCTGTTGCTGGTGGTGCGCCAAAAGGGCGTGGCCTGCCACACCGGCCGTATGAGTTGCTGGTTCAACATGGTGCGGGACGGCAAGCTCGTCGTGACCACGGAACCGGAGATCGACCCCGCCGCGATGTACGGCAAGTCGAACCACTAGACCAAGACGCAAGCCTGCGGCGCCTTCGCTATCCCCTGCGGATACTGACCGCAGTGCGCTTGCGGCGGATCATGGACACGGCCTTCACCTGCGCAAAGACGGCCTGCCCCGTCGCGATGCCCAGCAGTTCGACCGACCGGCGCGTGACGCGCGCCAGCACCCGGGCCCCCTCGCCGCGCTCCCCCAATGTCAGAACAACGTTCATCTGAGCGTCGTCGATCGGCCGCAGTTCGACGACGCGCGCCGGCAGCACGTTGGTGATTGTCGTGCGGGAAGGCCGCTCGATGGCGAGACTGACGTCGGCCGCGGCAATGCGGATACGGCGGTGAGCGCCAGGCTCGCCGATGCGGCCCGGCACCAGCAAGGCGCCGCCGTCGACCGTGACCGCCGTGAGGCCATAGCGTTCGTCGTACGCGCCCACTTCGGCGTCCAGCACCGCGGAGGCGTCGGGGCGGCGGGCGCTGGGCAAGTTCACGTCGGTCAGCACATCGGCGAGCGGGCCGGTGGCCAGAACCTTGCCGTGTTCGAGCAGCACGATAGTGTCCGCGAGGCGCTGCACCTCGGCGAGATCGTGGCTCACGTAGAGCGCCGGAACCTGAAGCCGCTCATGCAGCGTCTCCAAGTACGGCAGAATATCTTCCTTGCTGGCGAGATCCAGAGCGGCGAGCGGCTCATCCATCAGCAGCAGCTTGGGCTGGGCCAGCAGCGCCCGGCCGATTGCCACGCGCTGACGCTCACCGCCCGATAGGCGCGCGGGCGCACGATCCAGGAGTTTGGCCAAACCGAGGAATTCCACCACGTCGTCGAAGCGCACGTCCTCCGCCGCCCCGGCGGCAACGGCACGGTCGCGGCCGAATACCAAATTGCGCCGCACCGAGAGGTGCGGAAACAAACTCGCTTCCTGGAACACATAACCGACCGGGCGCTCGTGCGGGCGCCGGAACACCCCCGCTGCATCGTCCTGCCAGACCTCGCCGCCGACCGACAGGCTGCCGGGCAGTCGTTGGAGCCCGGCGATGGCGCGCAGGATCGTGGTCTTGCCGCTGCCGGAAGCGCCGAACAGCGCGGTGATCCCGTGCATCGGCACCGTGAACGCGGCATCGAGCGTGAAGCCGCCAAGGGTACCGGCGTAGCGCGCGGCGATGGCGCCGGGGTCGGCGCTCATCGGGTGGAACGCCCGATCCGCTTCTCCAGCAGCATCATCGCGAGGATCACGGTGAACGAGAACACCACCATGCCCGCGGCGATGACGTGGGCCTCGGTCCAGTGCAGGGTGTTGACGTAATCGTAGATCGCCACCGACAGGGTGCGGGTGCGGCCCGGAATGTTGCCGCCGATCATCAGCACCACGCCGAACTCGCCGACTGTGTGGGCGAAACCAAGCACCGCGCCGGTCAAGAACCCCGGACTGGCGAGCGGCACCGCTACGGACCAGAACGTATCCCACGGGCTGGCGCGCAGGGTCGCGGCGACTTCGAGCGGGCGGTCGCCGAACGCTGCGAACGCATTGCGGATCGGTTGCACCACAAACGGCATGGAGTATAGGACCGAGCCGAACACGAGGCCGGAGAACGTAAACGCGAAAGTGCGCAGGCCGAACCACGACGCCACTTCGCCGCCCGGACCCTGGGGGCCCAGGAACAGCAGCAGGTAGAAGCCGAGCACCGTGGGAGGCAGCACCAGCGGCAACGCCACGACCGCGGCCACCGCCTCCTTCCAGCGGGCCTTAGAACGCGCGAGCCACCACGCGATCGGCGTGCCCACGACCATCAGCAGGATGGTGGTGAGCGACGCCAGTTCGAGCGTCAACCGGATCGGCGGCCAAAGATCAACCCAATGCGGCACGTCGACCCTGATTGGCGAAGCCTAGTTCCCCTTACCGTAACCGAACTTCTCGATCACCGCAGCGGCTTCCGGGCCCTTGAGGAAATCGACGAACGCTTTGGCGGCGGCTGCGTTAGCGCCCGCCTTGGTGATCACCGCATCCTGCTTGATCGGCGTGTAGAGCTTGTCGTCCACGAGCCACCGCGAGCCACCGGTGACTGTGACCACCTGCGACAGCGCGACAAAGCCGAGCTCCGCGTTGCCAGTGTCGATGAACTGGTAGGTCTGGGTGATGTTGTCGCCCAGCACCAGCTTCGGCTGGACCGCGTCGTAAACACCGAGGGCCTTCATTGCCTCCACCGCTGCGGCGCCATAGGGCGCGGCGGCCGGGTTGGCGATGGCGACCTTTTGGAAGGTGGCGGTCTTCAGTGTATCGGCGCCTTTCACCAGCGCGGTGTTCTTGCTGTAGAGCACGATCTTGCCAACCACGTAGGTGAACTGCGAACCGGCAACCGCGTTGCCCTCGTCCACCGCCTTCTTGGCGGTCGCCTGGTCCGCCGACAGGAACACCTGGAACGGCGCACCCTGGGTGATCTGGGTGTACAGCGCACCGGTCGCGCCGAAGCTGAATACCGCTTTGTTGCCGGTCTTGGCTTCGAACGCCTTGCCGATTGCAGTGGCAGCATCGGTGAAATTCGCCGCGACCGCGACCGGCACGTCCACCGCCAGCGCCGGCCGGGCCGCAAGGGCCCCACCACCCACCACGGTGGCCAACGCCACCGCCGCAATCCGTGACCAGCCCGACATCGCATCGTCTCCCTTGTATGGCCCGAGCGTGCTGCACGACCGGATATAGCGCCACAGGCTAGCGCCCACGTCGTATCGCGTCAAAGATAGCGATCGGCAGATGGGCGGCCGCCAACGTTACATGTTGACATCATACTAATCGTATTGTACGTTGTCCTGGGTCGCCAACTCCCAGTGTCACGGTGGCAGCTGCTCGGGCCTGAGGAAGGCGAACGCTTCCAGTGGAGGTTCGAGGACATTGCCCGCGCAATCCGAGCTAGCACTGACAAGCCTTCGGGCGGTACCCTTCTCGTCATGATTCGCCATGCGATCCATGTCGTGGCGCTGGCAGCTTCGGTGGGCCTTGGGCTAGGCCTTGCGACTGCTCCCGCGAGAGTGACTCAGGCCGAAACAGTTGAGGCACGGTTGCCCGCTAAGGCCGGCGGTGGCGCCCAAGGACCATATCAACTCGTCGCCGGGTGCGATGGAACCCGTCCGTATGTCTATGTCGCCTGGGGCGAGAAGCTCGCGGCCAACCCGTCGCAAGTCACCCTCCAGTCCGATGCAACGCCAGCGGTCGCACTTGTCGCCGCTCACATTAACGACGATACGGCAACGCTTTTTCCTGATGCGCTCGCGATTCTTCGGGCGTTTGGCACGACCAACGTTCTAACGGCTCGGGTCGCGACAACTCGCCAGGGAACTGTCACTGCTCTCTTCTCCCTGGACGGCGGGGGATCTATCGCCAAGCGGATCGTCGACGCGTGCGGGATCAATCTGGCAGGTGCGACGACTGACCTAGTGTCTCCGAAGGGCACAAATGATCTGTACGCGACATTCTTCGAAACCATCGTGTTCGGCAGCGAAATCAAAGGCCTCGCTGCGCCGATCGTGCGCAAGTGGACGGTGCCAATCCGCTACCGCGTCATCAGTCGCGACCCTCACAGCCAGGCGGTCGCCGACCGTTTTCTGGCGCAGATTCAAGTCGATACGGAGGAACTGACCAAGTTCAGTCAGGTGAAGTTCGAGCGGGTGAAGGGTGACGGCGCAGGAGCGAACTACATCATCATGTTCTCCGACACCGCGCATCTCCTCGATGACGCGCGCAAGTACCTCGCTGACAATCCCCATGACATCGACCAGATCAAGGACGCGAACTGTTTCTTCCTGACATACGCCGACCCGTTGAGCGGACAAATGCTGCGGGGGCGCGTGATCGCTAACGCCGATCTCGACGACCAGGAGTTGACCCACTGCCTGTTGGAAGAGCTTACCCAGAGTCTCGGGCTGCCCAACGACGACTACCGAGTGGCGCCGTCATTGTTCAACGACGGCATGAAGCTCACCAGCCTGTCGATCGTCGACAAGGCGCTGATCCGCGTTCTCTACGACCCGCGCCTGGCGCCGGGCACCCCGCGCGCCCAAGCGCTGACGATCGCCCGCGCCGTGCTGGCCGAACTCAATCCGGGCGGCTGATAATGACGGAAGTGGCAATCGTCTGGCTGGTGGGGGCGGCACTCGTCGGCGCCGTATTGGTGACCGGCCGGTCCCGCATGCTGCACCGGCGCCTCCGGTTGAGCGACCTCGACTGGAAAGCCGTGGTGGTGCTTGCGGTGGTGCTAGGGGCCGTGCCGGCGTTCGTCTACAGCCAGTGGCAGCCACGCCCGGTTGCCGTGCCCACAACGGTGAACGACCGCGGCGTTATCCCGCGCCAGTGAGTGCTAGAGGTCGACGCCGCGGCGGCTGTACGCGGTTTCCCACTTCGCTTCGTTCGGAACTTCGAACAAGAGTTTGGTGTCGGGCGGGATCACTTGCCACGCCCCGTCGGTGATCTCCGCTTCAAGTTGCCCGCCGCCCCAACCGGTATACCCGAACGTAACGATCGCCAGGCGCGGACCTTTGCCGATGGCGATGGCCGGCAGGGCGACTTTGGGATCCGTCAGCGCGGCGTCGATGCCGATGCGCTGGGTGCCCGTGCCGCGGTAGTCCGGCGTGTGCAGCACGTTGACCTGCTGGGGCTCGACCGGCCCGCCGTTGTAGCCCTGCACTTGAATGTCGGTGCCCGTGGGTCTGGCGGCGTAGGCCTTCAGGATCGCATCGATCGGCGCATCGCCGAGCGGACGGTTGACGATCAGGCCAAACGCGCCTCGTTGATCGTGGCGGATCACGAACACCACGGTTTTGGTGAAGCGCGGGTCGGTCATCTTTTCCGAAGCCACCAGAATCTGGCCCGCTACGAACTTGGCCTTGTTCTGCGCGTTGGCCCCGCCCTGCGGGCCTGAAGCGAAAACCAGCGCCGTGCCCAGCACCACCAGTGCAGCGATTCGGCGCAGGCGCAGGAACGGCAGGCGAACCACTTGGGTATCCATCGCGCAAAGCCTATGCCATGGCCGCGGCGCTGCCAATTGAACGGTTCGCGAGGTGCCCCGGCGCCTCACGGCCCGCGGACCCCGCCGGCTGCGCGGATCGCGGCAGCCCAGTCGGCCATCGCCTGGGCCTGGGACGGATCGCCGGCGAGCTGCAGGGTGCGCGCGAAGTCATCGAGCTCCGCGGCAAACTCGAGGGTGTCCGGCCCAACCTCATCGGCACGGTGGGCGATGAGTTCGCGCCCGTGCTGCGCGGCGGCCTCATAGTGGCCGGTCTGGCGCTCGACCTCGATCAGGTTGCGCAGGGTCAGCGTAACCTCGCCCGGCAACGCCGACTCGTGCTGCCAGATCGCCCAGGCCTCGATAAACACTTCGCGTGCGTCGTCGTTCCGCTTGAGGGCGCGCAATGCGATGCCTTCCCGCGTCAGCGGCGCCGCGAGCGAGCGGTGGTGCTCCCCGTAGTACTTTGTGCGGATCGCTACCACGCGGGCGAAGAGCCCCACCGCCTCGACATTGCGATCCGTGCCGAGCGCAACGTCGCCGAGGTCCGCCACCACGACGGCGGTGTACGGGTGCTCGGAGCCGACCGTGCGCTCCAAGATGCGCAGGGCGCGGCGCAGCACCGGCTCCGCCGCCGCCCATTGCGCCTGGGCCGCATAGATGCCGCCCAGTGCTTCGAGCGACAACGCCAGGTCGGGGTCGTCGATGCCGTAGGCCGCTTCCTGGCGGGCGATGACCTCGCGGTAGAGCGGCTCTGCCTCGGCGAGGCGGCGCTGCACGCGAAAGGTCCGCGCGAGGTTGATCAGGCTGTTGGTGATCCGCTGGTCGGTCGCCCCGTAGTCGCGGGCGGCCGCGAGTGCGCGGCCGAAACGCTCAGCAGCAAGGTCGTAGTCGCCCAGCTGGAATGCTTCCACACCATCGATCGCAAGCTCCTCCCACTGCCCAATCGCTTGGGCCTGAACCGGCCCGAGCGACCCGCAGGCCAGCCCCAGACCAAGGGCGAAAGCCAAGGCAATCCGCGGCGGAATCATGGGCGGTAACGCATTATCACAATCGCTCACGTTTCTGTGAGACAGCGACTTGCACCAGTGCTAGCGTATCCGAAGTACGGGGGAGTTGCTCAGGGACACCAAACATGAATGCGCGTCTCGCTTTAGTCGGCGCCGCACTCGCGCTGACGGTTTCGGCACCTTCGATGGCGCTTGCTACGCCACTGCGCTCCAGCAGCGCCCTCGCCCCCGCGGCGACGACCGTCCACGAACAGGTTGCCGATTGGCGGCGGCCCGATCCGCGGGACCACCGCCACGGCCCGCCGCCGCGCGAAGAGCGCCGCGGCCACGACCGCGAATATCGCCCGCCGGTGCTGTACGTACCCGCGCCGCTGCCGCCCGTGTACTGGGCGCCGCCGCCGGTGCTGGTCTATCCGGGATTCCAGTTCTATCTGCGGCTCGGCGCCTTGCTCCCAGGGCCTGAGCGCGCAGGCGACGCGGGCATACTCGGCTAGACCTCCGCGCCTCCCGCGCCGGACCAGGTGCCGGTGGCAGCGATGCCCCGGCACTTGGTACGCCGAGCGGTCAGCGGCCGGCGACCTTGAGCGCGTCGGTGTGTTTTTTTAGGGAACGAACGGCGAGGTAGCCCGCCATCGAGATACCAGCGACCCAGAGGTAGGCTTGATCGGTCCGGAACCACTCGCCCCACCCCGTCCCGGCAATCGCCACCTGTTTCACGGCGTCGAGAACGAGGAACGCGATCGCAACCGCATTGAAGCCAGGGTATTCGCGCCGCAGCACCGTGCGCCAGGAAAACGGGTAGTGCGCCTTTTGCCATCCGCCGAGCCGTGGCAGGAACGCCGGCGTGCGGTCGGCCCACTCCTGGTATGCCGGACCGAATTTCGCCGACAGAAACGACTCCTCCGCCGCCACGACACGTTCGATGTACAGCGCGTAGGCGAGGACAAACAGGATCACCAGCCACCAAACCTTGACCCACAGCACGATGCCCAGCAAGGCGACGAAGTTGCCGACGTACAGGGGATTGCGCACCACGGAGTAGATGCCCGTCGTATTGAGCTCGTGGGCACGTTGCTCCCGGGTGTTGCGCCCGGACGTTCCCGCGGGGACGTGCCCGGCAACGATGCCGCGCATGATTAGGCCGCAATAGGACACAGCTAGGCACACGAGAAACGCGATCGTGTCGGCGCGTTCTGCTAGCCCTGCGTCCACGCGCACGGCATCCGGCAATGCCAGCAGGATGGCCGGCAGCAATATCAACGGCACGTAGCTGCGCCAGCGAAACAAAAACTGTCCCTGGGCGGCGAGGCGATCCGGCAAGCGCATGGGCCAACCTAACGTGACGCGCGGCGGAACGGAATCCCGGTGATCACGGCGCAACGGGGATGGGGATGGTATACGTGACGGCGTCGAACTCGGTCACGAGTACGAGGACGCGAACCGTCCAGTCACCGGGCACGGCGAACTCGGGCCCATCCAACTGGTACACCGAAGGTGCCACCTTACGCAGAGGCCGTGCCAGGCCTTCGATAGCGGCCTGGAAATTGCCGAGCGTGACACTGACTGAGCGAGGTTCGACCCCCGCCCACCCCGCGCCCGCCAAGTGGATCGTCAGCGTGTTGCGACCGGCGCGCGCCGGCTCCAGTGCGATGGTCGCGGACTTGCCCGCGCTGACCGCCCCCACCACGTAGCCCGGCGCGCTATCGGCCCCGTCATGATCGTGCACCCCCAGGGCGAGCGAGCGCGGCGGCACCATGCCCGCCAGCGCACTGGTGACCGCCAATACGGTGATCCCGATGAGCAACTCTACGCCGATGGTGCGAGACAGTGCCGTCGGCGCCGACCCTTCGCCCCTCAGCGCGCGAGGAGTCAGTCGCAACCGGTTCCATGTCGCCAAGCCGCCGGCGGCAGCGACCAAAGCGACTTTGAGCAGCAACAGGTGACCGTAATCGGTTGAAAAGAGGCCCTCGATCGTTCGGGCCTGCGCCAATGCTACGGCCCCCCCCGCCACAACTGCGACCGCCGCACCCGCAACCGCCCAGCGCGAAAAAACGGAAAAGGGCCGCGCGGCAGCCTGTACAGGCAGCGCAGTGGCGGCCATCAGCGGCGCCAACGACCCGAACCAGACCATCGCCGGCAGAGCGTGCGCAAACAGCATCGGCGCGGTAATCCATACCGGCCCAGACGTGACGACGTGTCCGGTAAGCGCGATCGTCGCCGGCGCTGCAAGTGCTCCGGCCAATGCCAAGACTCGTTTCGCCCTTCCGCTCAGGCCGGTGCTCGCGGCAAGCAAGAGGGCGACTGCGGCGGCGGCCAGCGACTGGCGCAGCTGGGTGGTCTCCTGCCCTTCGCTCCAAGGTGCTGCCGCGAACAGTTCGCGCACCGGCGACTGGAGCACAAGGCCGCCCTCCAGTCCTACCGCCAGTCCCGCGGTGATCAAGATGACGACCACGGAGGTCCCGGCGATCAGGCCGAGGCGGCGCCGGTATAGCGCATCCGCCTCCGTGCCAAGAGCAAGAAACAAGGACGCGCCCACCGCCAGTCCAAGCGCGATGTAGTGCGCGGCCCGGTTCGTTGCGGTGGCGATCTGCCAGCCGTGGCCTGCTTCAGCAGGGACAGCCGCGACCCATGCCGCGGGCGCTGGACCAACGGCAAACAGAACGGCTCCACCGACCGGATGCGCGTCGTCCGAAATCACCCGGAACGAAACCACATAGGCGCCGTTCGGCAACGGCGTGGCCAATGGAAGACGTACGTCATTGTCGATTGAGTCTGCGGACGGGCCGGCCACGACGGCGCCATTCGCGTCCAGCAGCCGCACGTACACCGCTTTGACGTGCTCGTTGAACTTGAGAACGATCGCCGCGGGCGAGGACAACAGGGCCTGTCGATCCGCGGGTTCGGTCGCCGTCAGAACCGCATGCGCATGCGCCGGGGGTGCCAGAAGGGCACCCCCGAACCACATGCAGATCAGAGCGGCGACGAGTCTCACGGCTTGGGATTGAGCTTCAGCGATGGCGCGGCATCGATTTCCTCGCCGTTCGGACCGGATTGGGCGGCAACGCCCGGCGCGAGAATCCAGCGATTCGCTTTTCCGCCCTCGCACTCCTGCACCAGCGGAAACAAGGCCGTCCCCGCTTCGGCCGGTGTCGTCAGTTGAATCACAAACTCGTCGTATTCGTTGTCGGCCAGCTTGCCGCCTGTCCACGCAATCTCCGTGACGCCCTTGGTCACGGTGTCATTGCCGGCGGTGATGGGTTTCGCCAGCGTGCCCTCCTGAATCGTCAGGGTCCAACCAGCATGCGGCATCGGCTTGGGCGAGAGGGTGCCATCGGGGAATCGGACCCGAATGGCGGTCGTCGCAGCTGCGCCACAGCCATGCGGCACGCGGAACACTGCCTTGTAGGTGCTGCTGACAACGGCCTCTTTTGTCTCGAGGGTGACGTGAGCCCAGGACGGTACGGCGGTAGCGCCAAAGGCAGCGGCAATCGCTGCGGGAATCAATACGGAACGCGACATGAGTCGGTCTCCAATCCATCCAGAGTCGATGAACTTCGAGCGAGCACGGACGCTCGCGCCTGAAACGAAAGTTCAGGCCTCTAGCGGCGGGCCGCGGGGACGGCCGGCTAGTTCGGCGCGGTTTGTCGCCGCCAGGTCGGAATCGGGGAACTCATGGATGCCGGGCGGTCGCACAAAACGGCCAGCAACCGACTCCGGAGCGACGGCCAGAGCATGGTGCGCCAACACCCCGTCGGGCACGCCACGACGCTGGACCTGCCCCGAGCCCGTATGTGGGTGGACCAGAGGCGTGCCGGGAACGTGGACGTGGGGCGGAACACTATCGGTCGCGACCGCGACTCGGACCGTTCCGAGCTCGACCACCGGCGACAGGGCAACGGGCGCCAGCATTGCCCACAGGGCAAGCCAGACTCCAAGACCGGCCAATCGTGAGCGGTGCGGCACGGCGGATCCACTTCCCCGGCGCGCCCGACCGCGCGCCCCGGCGGGATGCTACGCGGGGGCCCGTGCACCAACAAGACGGCAACCGGCCCACCAGACAATTCGCCGCAGCAACGCGCGCCACCTGCGCCGGAGGGTGTCGTATGCTTCATCGAGGAGTAGGCCCATGGCGGTGCGGAGCGGAACCCCGGCGATCGTTGCGATGGTTGTCGTCGCCGGCATCACGTTCGGCGGCGCCGTCTGGATCACGCGCCCCGCGACCGTCCCGCCGGGATCAGCCTCCGGCGTGCCGCCGCACGTGCATGCGCTGCCTGCCACGTACGATGTCACCGACCCAGCGCAGGTCTTGGCGCTCCCGGTGGAGACAGCGCCGACGCTGATGGTGGCTATCCGCCAAGCGGTGGCCGGATCGTGGGACTTGGAACTCGGCACCACCCGGTTCCGCTATGTGACGGACGATCGGACCGAATTGGTTCCCGGCGAGGGCCACGCCCACTTGTTCGTCGACGGCAACTACATCAGCCAGTTCAACACCGGCCATGTTCATTTGGAACCCCTTCCCCCGGGGGTTCACACCCTCGACGTTGGGCTATTCGCCGTCGACCACCGGGCGTATGCCGCCGGCGGCAAGCTGGTGATGCAACGCGTCGTGGTGGTCGCGCCCGAGCCAGGATCTGCGTTGGAGGCGTCGCGCCCCAACCGAAAATTCGCTGTCGCATTCGCCGGGGGCAGGATCACCGGTACCGACACACTGCGTGTTTCGCGCAACGACGCCCTTGAATTGCGCTGGTCCAGCGACGTCCCCGCGTCGTTCCACCTTGAGGGCTACGAAGCGGCATTCTCCGTATCGCCAGAGATGCCGGTGACCGTATTTCTGCACGCCACCCAGGTTGGCCGTTTCGCCATACAGGGGAATGCGGGCGTCGTGAGGGACACAGGGCCGGTGATGTACCTTGAGGTCTTCCCCTAGGGCCCTGTCCGCCCAGGCGCTGAATCGAGCCTCCACCGGTCAGATTCCTGTGGTGACTCCGATGAACGGCTATACAATGCGCGGCTTATTGACGCCGCCCCTACCCCTCGTGGCTGGCTTGGCGGCGTTGAGTAACTGGGGCCGACGCGCTGGTTTGCGCGCCATGCGGAGAGTGGGATGAGGTCGTCTGACGGTTTCTTTTACGAAGGGGAGGTCTTCTATCCCTTCCAGGACATGCTGTTCAACGCCCTGTTGAGCTTCACGTTCATGTTCTTGGTCGCCTTCATGCTGATCAATCCCGCGTCGAACGAGGGCAAGACCGATCCGAAGGCCGAGTTCATTCTGACCATGAGTTGGCCCGACAACCACGCCGACGACATGGATTTCTACGTCGAAGACCCACAGGGCTGCATGGTTTGGTATAACGCGCGTGAGTGCGGATTGATGCACCTTGAGCGCGACGACCGCGGCAACTTCCGCGATACCATCCAGGTCGATGGCAAGAAGATTCAGAACCCGCTCAACCAGGAAACCGTGACGCTGCGCGGATTCGAGGCCGGCGAATACACGGTCAACGTTCAGCAGTATCTCGCCACCACCACCGAGCCGGTTCCCGTGCAGGTGAAGGTCGAGAAGCTGAACCCGACCGTGACGCTCGTCTACTACGACACCTGGCAGATGAAGGACCAGGAAGAGATCACGGCGATCCGCTTCACGCTCGACAAGACCGGCGAGGTCGTGAAGCTGAGCCAAGAGCCGAAGAAGATCGCGAAGTTCAAACCTCACTGAGCCGTCGCGTTTCGGTTCGCTGATCTGACACCGCCGGGCCAGCGCCCGGCGGTTTCGTTTTCAGCGCACCCCCGGGAAGAAACTCCTTGTGGTCGGCGCCGTCGCTCAGATAGACCCGGACCGTTGTGACGCGTCGGAGATAACCGGAATGCTCTCAGCAGACGTCGTGGGCGCCTTCCTTCAGGTGATCATGATCGACGTGGTGTTGTCGGGCGACAACGCCATCGCCATCGGCCTCGCCGCTGCGGGCCTTGCGGCGCGCCAACGCACTCGGGCCATCCTGATCGGCATCATTGCCGCAGCGGTGCTGCGCATCGCGTTTGCATTGATCGCCACACAACTCCTGCAAGTCGTGGGACTGATCTTGGCGGGCGGGATCTTGCTGCTCTGGGTGTGCTGGAAGATGTGGCGCGAAATGCGCACGTCGTACACCGAAGAAGTTCAGGCCGAAGAGTCCCTCACCTATCGCGATATCGACCACGACGGCCGCATCGCTGGCCCGGCCCCGCGCAAAACATTCGCGCAAGCGGCATGGCAGATCATCAGTGCCGACATTTCCATGTCGCTGGACAACG